>CALGGR010000080.1 GCA_937915755.1 uncultured Fretibacterium sp.
CGTTAGTCCATACTTCGGTTTTGTATCCGGTAGATGTAGAAATCATCTTTAAACCTCTATGATGTTAAACGAAAGTTCCTCGATTATCTGACCTTGAGCAGTCCACCAGACAAGAGGAGCTAACTGGTCGCCTGCATAGAATCTCCTTGTCTCATAGTTCAAAGACAGGAAGTCTGCGTAAGTCACGTTCACATACTCGGGAGAGAAAGCAGACAAAATAGAAGAGCATTGCTCTACGCTAATGCCCTTCCACTTCAATTCCAGTTTTCTTTTCCTCGCTACCCGGTTCTTGTGCATCACTCCGTCGAGAGTTCTGCCGCTGTCCGGGTCTGAAACATCGTATATGCCGAACCGATATTCAGATGGTGACTGTATCGCTGTACCGTTAATCTTCAAAAGGGAGTCTTGTAACATTTAATCACCCCACAGGAGAGTATCTTCTCGTATTCCTCTCGTTGTATCTGTTCACCGCTTTGGCAATGACCTTTCCGTCAAGAGTCACATAGATGTCTCCGCTCTGAGAAGATACCGAACTCTGTGAAACGGATTCAGCCAAGGTGTTCGCCAGACGGTCTATCCACCCGGTATTGCGTTCAAGAGGCATGACCGCTTCTGCTCCACGCTCACCCAGAATGGCCTGAGTCGGATGAGATATGATGCCGCCTGTTGCCAGTTTAGGTATCGCGATCTTATTTACATATCCACTTGAAGGAGCGGCCTTCTTCCCACCGATGCTCACGGAGTCGAAGGATTTGATGATGGAGTTGTTCGCATCAATGATGCCGTTAGCCATCTTCTCCGCTCCGCTTATCATGTTGTTCATGCCGCCTTTAGCTCCGCTGTACATGGAGTTGAAGGCGTTTGTAACGCCCTTCTGAGCGTCTGTAGCGGATTTTATGGCGTTGGAGCTGACAGAGGAGAGTCCGCTCGTGACGCTTTTGCTAAGACCGTTTATGCTGTTCTGAGTGTCACTCGACATGGACTTGAAGGCATCTGTGACGCTTCTCTTCGTGTCAGTGGCACTTTTGGTGGCATTTGTTTTAGCGGTAGCAAGTCCAGATACTATGTTCTTGTTAAGACCGTTTATGCCGCTCGTAGCGGTTTTGGACAGACCGCTAAGTTTCGAACTCACGGCTATTTGGATGCCGGAAGCGCCTGTTACAGCGTTTGTTTTTGCAAGAGCAAGTCCGCTCGTGATGTTCTTGTTAAGACCGTTTATGCCGCTCGTAGCCGCCTTGGAGAGGCCGCTAAGTTTCGAACTCACGGATACCTGAATACCAGAAGCGGATTTTGTGGCACTCGTTCCGGCAGATGTGAGATTGTTCACAAGAGCGTTCTTTGCGTTCAGCGAGTACTTGGTCGCATCGTCCGCCATCGGCTTCAGATATTTCGTGGTATTTGAAGCCATGAGAGACATCTCTCTTGCGTGAGTCTCCCTCATCTGCGTTGTTTGTGTCTGAACCGTGGTCCTCACACTGTCGGCTGTCTTGTTTGTATTGTCGTAGAGATGGGTAACTCCCTTATCGGTTATGTTTACTATGGCGTTTACAGCTTCCGAGGTCTGTTCCGTCATGTCGGAGTAGGCCTCACTCAAGTGTTGCTTAACGCCATCAACGCCTGCAAGCATGGGGTCGTATAAGTCCCAAAGGTCAGCTTCGTGTTCTCCCAGATCGGTAGTGTTGTAGAGCCCCATAAGGTTTGCAAGCGCATCTGGGATAAGCCTTGTAACGGTGTCGAATATCGCCCTGACTGCCAGTATCGCAAGTCTTGAAAATGTCCCAAGGACGATTCTCAGGAATTTGGGGTTGCTTACAAGCGCATCAAGCGCAGATACCACAATGTCGTAAATGGTATTCCCCACCTCATCGACAACACGGAAGAACTCTTTCACATCGAGATTGTCGAAGAAGTTGTTTATGGACTTTATGACAGTATCCTTGACCTGTTTCCAAGGGACGCTCTCAAACGCATCTCTGATGGCGTAGAGCATACTGTTAGCAACTTTTGCACCAAACGTGGCAAGCTCCGCCAGTCTGGGGTTGGACAGAATACCGCCGAGCAGTTTTATCCCTGCCGTAATGGGGAAGGTAAGGACTTTTGCCAGATGGTCGGGCTTTATCTCACCTATGGCGTTGACAATAAAGTCCGTAATGTTCTTCCCTAAAGCCACAAAATCAAAGGAATCAATGAGATTTGCGGTGAAGTTGAGTGCGCTCTCAATGGCAATGCCAACAGCCTTGCCCCACATCTGCCAATCGAGGCCGTGGTTGAAGAAGTTGTTAAGGGCTTCTCCGATGCCGGCACCAAGCTCAGAGATTTTGTCCTGCACACCTTCAAAGGTGAACATCTCGTAGAGTTTAGCGTTGAAGTCATTGAACTTCTCAGCCGCAGTCGTGAGTATCTTGTTCAGGCTGGGAAGTTTGCCGTTGAGCCAGTTGAGGAAAGAGGAAAATGCCTCTCCCCATGTCTTGTAAGGCCAGTTCCCTACTTCGACCGTCTCATAAGCAGATACACCGTCTCCCGAACCGGAGCCGCTACCGCTACTCGAAGATTTGTTGTCGTGAAGCTGGTTTATTTCATCAAAGCCAAGGATGGTCTTTGCCGCTTCTTTAGCCGCAGTCCCTGCCGCAGTAGCGGAGTCCGCTATCTCTTCATACGACTTTGCGATGGTATAGGTGTGCTGTCCTGTTAAAAGAGCAGTAAGCCTTGCTATCTGGTTGCAAGCCCAGGTGAGATTGTTTATGAACTTTACGATGTACGGAATGAAGTATGAGATAAGAGGCGCAAGGGCAACTGTAACAGAGTTTCTGAACAGTCCCATTGCGTTCCTGTATGACCTCATGGCACTGGAGAACCGCTCGTCATATGCCTCAAGGTTGGTTATCCCGGTATCGAAAGCGTCCTCAATAGCCGAGATGTAGTTGCTGATAAGCCTCCTGAGGACCTGTCTCTTGAGCATAGAGAGAACAGACTTTATCTCCTGTTTCAGCTTCGTAAAGCCTGTCTTGTCGGCAAGAGCTTTACTGAGCTTCTGCACCAGTTTGACGGCAGTCTCTACTATCTGTTTGCCCTTCTTTGCAAGCTCAAAAGCCTGTTCAATGCCTCTTTTTATGCCTTCAACGACTCCGGCAACGACTCCCCCGGCCACCGAAAGAGTACCGAGCGTGGAGCTGAGAGCCGCAGTCTCTTCTTCGGTGAGTGCAAAGGCACGAGCGGTCGTACCAGCCATTGATGTGACCTGCCCAAAGATGCCGCCCAGAGTGCTTGAATTAGCACCTAACATGGACAGCACAGCACCCAGACCGCTTGCAGAGCTTGAAGTCGAGTCCATGGCCTGTGATTCGTTGGAAGCAGATTGAGTCACTTCCTCAAGGCCAGTAGTCGCGTTAGCCTGTATTTCTTTCAGCTTTACGAAAGATCCGGTCGCGCTGTTGACTCCGGAAGCCATATCTTCGGAGGCTTGCTTGACCTCTTTTGTTTGCTTCACATAATGATTAACAACGATGCCATTCTCTTTGAGCGTCTGACCAAGTTGTCTGAAGGACGCAGACAGCTTGCTCGTATCCATCGAGTTCAGGATCGTTTCAAGCTCCGCTAACTGACGGTTCAGCTTCTTGAGCGCGCCTGCGGCCTGTCCTGAAGTGGTCGTTATCTGTAAGGAAAGTCCTTCAATCTCTGCTGCCATCGCGTTTATCCTCGAACATGGTTCTCATTCTCGAATGGAATGACTGCCTGTAATACTCAAGCTCCTCTTCCGTCCATTCCCTGCCTGTATCTATGTTGTCCAGAGCCTTCTGCAACGGATCGTCAGGGTACTTGACATTCTTCTTCCCGGAGAAGAGCATCCCCACACCCACCATCACATACTGACCGATGAGCCATGCCTCATGAGCCTGCGAAGCTCTCTTTGCCTGTATGGTGGTCTTTATCTCGTATGGGGTAGCTTCCAAAGCCTCCCTGAAAGAAAATCCCCCTGAGATAGCCAGAGGGATCAGTTCTTCCAGTATTTGTCTTTCGATCAGGCTTTGGGGCTTTTCGCCTTTTTCTTGTGATCCTGCATCTTCTCGCTCGCCGCGAGCCTTTTGAAAAAACCGTCTTCCTCCATCTGGGCAAGACACATGGTCATCAGTCCGGCGAAAGACCCAAGCTCATCATCGTCAGGGTGTTCGTCAATAATGGATATTGCCAGTTCCCCTGCATCTTCAAGGGAAAGGATAGTCATGTCTCCATTCCTTCCTCTCCCATGCCAACGGAGAAGCCCGGCATACAGTGCTGAAACGGCTATGGAAGGAATGTCCATGGCAGCTTCAAGCTCCTCTGTGCCGAGCCTGTCCTGAATCTTTAAAAGAGGCGTAACAAAGCTCGAATACTTGCCGTCTGCGGTAGGCACTTTCGCCAGGTACGCCTCTATTGAATACTCAAGGCGGTATTCTTTACCGCCGCACTCCAAAGTCCTGTACATAAATCCCTCCTCTTATGCAACAGTTAGGTGGGTGCCACACCAGCACCAATGCCGTAGTAGGAAACCACAGTGAAGTCCATCTCGACCGTGCGAAGCTCGTTCTGACCAATGTCGCTCATGGGAATAGTCGCCGGGGGCTGAGTGCAGATGAAGTATGCGTTCGTGGTATCCTTCGGGTCATAAACCTCGATCCAGAGAACATTGTCAGAGTCCAGACCCTTCGCCGTGGTGTAGGACGAGATCATAGTAGTCAGCTCCGTGGCGACGGCAGGAGTCCAGTTGAACGTGACGGTCCATGAACCGCCAGTGTCTCCACGACCCTGAACGTACTTGCTGATAGTATCTTCCAGAGCGGAAGCGTCTATCTGGTCATAATTGATGCTCACTCCGTCAGCGGAGTTCACCCGGGTAAGTTTCGTAAAACTTCCGGGAATGGTGGCAAGGCTGGAACTGTTCGCATAACCGAACAGGATGCCAACGGTGCTAAGTCCGGGAACAGCCATAGTATTTATCCTCCTGTAGATAAATCAGATAAGCCGTAGGTTCTTCTGTAGCGACAGGTCATTCGCTTGTAACCCGCGGCTTCAATGTCATAAGAAAGCCCCGAGATCCTTCTGAATCCCAAGGCTTCCATAGTTGCGTGTGATATGGCATCAATGTCATACAGTTTTGAGAGCGGTTCGAAACGGTCGATGTAAATGTCTATCTGACAGGTCATCGTCACTCCGACTTCTTCGTTCGTCAGATCCCATCCTGCTCCGTATGTGTCCATGAAGTACAAAGACGCATAAGGGAAAGACGCTATCGTTTTTGAAGGTTCGAAGCTGTACTCGATCCCTATGTCGTTCGCCCATGTCGTGCAGACATGAGTGATAATGTCTTTTACAGCCATTCCGAAATCACCTCTTTGGCAATATGCGTTCCATTCTCTTCAATGTGCCTTGCGGTCTGGTAGACAGGGTAAGATGCCGGAGTGCCGTAAGTCCTTTTCCATATCGGATTGCCGTTTGCGTCCAGCTCGTCCGAAGGATAGAACCACCCTTCCGGGTCATCCCAGTGACCGTTCGGGGAGTACGTTCCCGGCCCCATGCCCATCTGCTCCGCATCGGGGCTTGTCGCGTTTCTCGCGCCTGCCCCAAACTCCACAGCGTAGAGAATGTTGAAATCGCCGTATGTTTTCCCGTTTATAGGGTCTGTATGTTCGTTTCTGCCGTATGCCGTAAATGTGCCGGAGCTTTCCGCTTCGCTCGTGTGTCCGTAATCGACAGCGGAAGTGATGGCAGCGGCCTGTCTCGGAGTTATGAAAGATGAAGTTGACTTTCTCTCATCGAAGAACTCTTTTGCTTCGTCTAAAAGTGCGTTGTTGACCTTTGCGGTAAGGGCTGTGAGCTTCTTTTCATACTGTTCAAGCTCCCTTCTCGCCTGTTCTATGCTCTCTGACGAAAGAGTTATCTGAATCGTTTTAGCCATTCTTCTTTATCCCGAAACGCCATATACGGCTTTTTGCGGTGCTTATCCTGCGGACTACCTTGTAGTCAGGGCGTACCGTGGGAATGCCGTCAGAAAGAACCAGATCACCGTTTCCGTCCAGCTCTGGAGTCACATCGACATACAGCAAGTCCCCCTCATCGGGAGAGAAAGTCCCGTCATACGCCGTTATGGAACGGTCATAATCCGGGACTATACCTGCATATATCTCTTCGGGCATACCGCCTGTTTTCGATACCGTGACTGTGTATTTAACAGGCTTTGAGTACGAAAGTACAAGGTCGATGCCCGAACGTGTCTCTGTGAGCTTTGTGAGATACACTGTCTGTCTGTCTCTGACTCTGCTCCGCATAAGTCCTCCGTTTAATGTTTCCTGTCCCCTCCACCGTTCTCAGGAAACTCCCACAGTGTCTGGGAGGGCGCAGACACCTCAGTCCATAACGCCAGCGAAAGGTACAACACCGTGAGTGGCGTAGATAGTAGCCTCAGTGTTGTACGTTCGCTTGACGCTATTTTCGGTATGCTCCGTCTGGAACTCGACACCCTGCAAGTTCCAGTAGTAAAAAGCAAGGTCGAAAATGCAGTAAACGTGAGCCTCCATGTCAGAAGCGTCAAGTCCATTCTCAACATAATCCGGGGGGTAATTCATATACGCTCTGAAAGAAGTGATAGCCCTGTTGATACAGAACCTCACCACAGTCTCCATCGAGCTGTCATATTCACCACCCAGATAGTTCTGGAACATAGTCAGCAGAGTGCTTTCCATATCGAGCCTCCGTTATTTCTTTTTCTTCTTCGGAGCGGCCTTCTTGGGTTCTTCCGGCTTCTCCTCAGTAATTTCACAGTTAGGGTCACGCGAGATAGTACGAAGGACATCTTCGTTGAGTATCTCGACAACAGCCCCTGTCAGTTTGTTATGCACCCACATAAGCCTTCTCCTTAGAACGAGCAAGGGCAGGTCTCAATGGCGTTGGTCTGGAACACCTTCGCGCCATAGACATGAAGGCCGCGAACCACATCAGCAAACGCACCCTGATAGCGCAGGGCTTCAGTCTCGATAAGCTGTTCGGCATAGGAGCATCCGGCGTTCACGCCCGCGATGATGGTGTAGACACTGGAGGCCTCAGGCACGTTGTTGGAAACGTAAATGTCAAAGCCTGCCGCGCGGCCTACACGACCGTTCGTGAGCAGTTCACGGTTGAAGTCAGTGCCGTAACCTACGAAACGAGCATCCTGAAGCAGAAGCCCATGATACGCAGGAGTGATAACGACCCATCTGCCCTCATTGGGGACATTGTTCTCGTCCATATCGACCTTCATGTCGATAAGGTTCGTATAGGCGTTAGAACTCGTGATGGCCACGGTCGTGCCGGTCAGGGCATGGCCGCCAGTCGCCATGATGCCGGCAATGTACTTGTCAGACTCGTCAGCCAGACCATAAGCGGCACTCTGAGTGGCCTTCTCAAGCAGACCGGGCAGAGCCTGCACCTTGTCAACATCGTCAAGCATGAAGTTGAAGTACTTCGCCTGATCAATGGCCATCGTGGCATCGGTCGTGGTGAGCGTTTCGGGAGTGGAAAGCGTTCCAGAGTACGTTCCGATGGTCACATCCGTGAGGGAGTTGACATGAACGGTATCTCCGGCATTCTTGATCTCGCCTTCATAGTCACGGTTACACAGAGCCGCATAGACATGAGCCTTGTTAAGGTTGTCGAGGATACGCGCACTCCAAATTTCGGGAATAAAGCTAGAAACAGCCATGGTAAATTATCCTTTCTTCTGCAACATCTCCTGCACTCTCGCCCAGTTAGAGTTGATCCAGTTAGGGTCTTTCTTGTGAGCGTTGAACTCTTCCATCGTCAGAGGGGCATCTCCGCTGTCCTTTTCGCCTCCGGCCTGGGGAGAGGGCATGCCCTTCATCAGCGTTTCCCTGAAAGTCTTTTCTTTCTCTTCGAGGAAGTCTTTCTGGATGGAAGTCAGTTCTTTCGTGTCTCCGCTTAACTGAGCTTCAGCGGCTTTCTCGGCAAGCTCCGGGGAATATCCCAAAGCCATGTAGTCAGCCGCCGCAGTACGGACTGCGTCTTTCCGCTTGTACTCAGCAAGCTCGGCATCTCTTTCTGCCTGAGCAGCCTCAAGCTGTTCCTGTTCGGACAGCCTTGCGTTAAGCTGTTTCTTGTAGTCCGCCGCCTGAGAAGCGGATTTATCCACAGCCCTCTTGAGACGCTTGTTCTCAGCCAGAAGCTCTGCTATCTGGTCTTCGAGTGAAACAGGATTTGTCTGTTCTTCTACGGTTTCTTCAGTTACTTCAAGTTCGTCAGCCATAATTTCCTCCTTCTGACGTTGCGAAATTTATCTGCGGCTTCTCTGCCGCTCTTGCGGTTAAGGACTTCTCTGTCCGTATAAAAAAACAAGGCCGAAGCCTTGTAGTTTTAGGAGTAGTAACAGGTACACCTACAGTTGATTATCTCGTTCGGGTCCGGATCAAAGGCTGTATCCATAGGGAAGCGCATCTTTGATTTTGAAAGGCCTACATAGAAAAATCCGTTTATCGGCACTGTTACATCTTCCATGTCAACGTGGGAAGGCCGTACACGGTCATCTCCCATCGTCACCCATGTTTTATGTTTTTTCTTTCTGCCCTGACTTCTCGCAATGGCAAGCCCTGCTCCCACCAGCCCGGACGCAATAGCGAAGTCGCGATAGTTGTTTACTATGTTGCTCTCCACTCTCGCTATCAGCGAAGCCCTGTCCGCGCTCGTCCAGTATTCTCCGCTGTGTTCTCTGGTGGTCTTTTCTATCTGCTTCGCAAAGCTCTCGGCTCTCTCCGCGAGATAGTCATCATCAGCCAGGTCGAGGTCATCGAGCATCTCCATGTAAGCGTCATAGATACGGCTGTAACCGTCCTGCACAGACGGAGAACGCCTCTCATACCATGAAAGAGCCTCAAGGATATGCTCATCAACGATCTGAGCGGTCAGTACTCTCTGCTCTACGCCGTCATCGTCTATCTCCATCTCCCCGAAGTAATCTTCGTATTCGAGGGAGTTGGCTTCGTCGAAGTCAAGGTTTCTTATCCGGGCCATTTAAAATACCGCTTCGCCTCTCAGCGGATCTTGATTCGTTCCATAGTCAGACCATGCACTGTCTGCCAGTTCGTCCATCTGGATCTCTTCTCCGCCGCCGAACAGGAGCCTGTCTATCCGCTCAAGGGAGTCGATAGTCACCTGCTGAGGGTCGTCAAAAATATCCACAACTGTTATCGCCTTCTCCACATCAATGCCGGACTTGATCATCGTGACCATCGAGTTGACTCTGCTGGACAGTTCGTAAGTCTTGTTCCGTCCGATATGAGGAAGGACATCTGAAAGGGCAAGGGACTTCATGTCCGCATCGACATTCGATATTTTAAAGACCGCAAGGACTCTCTTTAACAGTTCCATCTGAGACTGGTCGGACAGCATGACAGAAGTTTTCGCCTGAGTCTCTGCCATCTGCCATCCGTTCGATAAGAGGATCGCAGAACCAGTGTTCCCACCAGTGGAAGAATCCCTTCCCGGTACTCCGGCGATCTCAAGTATCTGCTGATACATATAATCAACAAGTGCCTGAGTCTCAGACTGGTTCAAGGGAGCAGTCACATATTCGATGTTCGCGCTTCTTCCGTCAGCGGTGGACTTTGTGAGTATCATTCCGCCGTTGACCAGAGAGTCTTTCTGATCTTCGCTTATCTGGCAGTCGTTCATCCACAGTATCGACTGAACGTACTGGCACACATCGTTTACCCGGTCTGAGTTGACAAGGTTCAGAGCGTCCATCAGAGGAATGACGGCTTCGAAAGCTCCCTGTCTTGAATAGGAGTTCTCAAACTCGACAATGGGTATGATGCCCATGATGTTGGGGAGTTCCTCAAAAGCGGAGTTTTGCCATCTCACTTTTCTTTCGGGATCGTGTTCGTCCGGCTCGGTCTGCCAGATAGAACCCCTGTAGATATGCTCATCGGTGTATGCGGTTATCTTCCTCACTCCGTCCCTTCTGACTGCGTAAGTCACAGCCATAATGGGCTTCCTGTAGGAGTCGTTCGTTCTCACCACAAAAGTGTTCTTTGGGTTTAATGTGAGAATGTCAAACGGAGCGTATGAGCCATCATCCTCTTTCTTCGGAAGGACGCACATATAGCCGACACCGCATATTTTGAAGTCTCTGGCGCACTCCAAGTCCCTTGCAGGCTTTCCCTGCTCGTAGAGCATCTCGTTCAGCCTTGCTATCCTTGAATCGTCCTGCTTCGGGTCTGCCTTCCTTATGTCGTCTTTAGCTCTCTGGACGAAGGAATAAGGGTTAGCGTACTCGTATCCAAGTTTGAACTCGACTATCTCTTTGGCATAGTTGGCGTTGGCATGGACATTGATGTCCGGCCTCACTAACTTCTCCCTGTAAAAGATAGGCTGCGCTCCGGCTTCGTACTCGTACAGCCCTCTTATCTCACTTCTCGT
Organism: uncultured Fretibacterium sp.; assembly: GCA_937915755.1. GTDB lineage: Bacteria > Synergistota > Synergistia > Synergistales > Aminobacteriaceae > JAFUXM01. The sequence continues at coordinate 10,441 of CALGGR010000080.1, forward strand.
AGCCTCATGATCCATCAGTGTTTGGATAAGCACCGATGCCACGTTCTGGAGAGTTATCTCGGACTCGTCTGTATAAATGACTTTTCTGCCGTGGAGCAAGTCACCAGTGTACATACTGACCTCACCAATAAAAAAAGCGGCTTTTCGCCGCATATCACATTCTTACTGTCTTATTTTCTCATAACGATGTTATGTAATTCAATAGAAGGGACTGTACAATTCTTCAAACCGGGTCAGAGCCTCTTTGTAAAAGTTAAAGACGCTCTTCATCGAGCGGTGCATGGTCTCGGCAACATCCGCAAAGGTCATGTTCTGAAGGAAATGCAGATGCAGAACCTTGTAATATCTGTCATCCAATATGTTCCCTTCCTCGTCTCGCTCTATCAGCCCTTCTAACTGCTTCTGTATCGTCTGCCTGAGACGCACATATTCGTCCAGAATGGCCTCCGCTTCAGCCTGAGCGTCCACAAAGGCCGCGGCATAGTTTCCTGTCCTGTCTGTTATAGCGGAGCTTTGTACGACTGTCCCAAGGTTCCCTGTTCCCACGTTGATAGCTGTAGCAAGGCTCAGATAATGCCTTGCCTCCGCATTTTTCATCAGCACCAGATCCTCATAGTAACTAAGCTGAGAAAGATAGTTCTTCGCGTTCAAAACAGTCTCCTTCCGACAGTTACCTCCACCTGATTTGTCCCGAGAGCGTATCTGTACAGCTGCGCCAGTGAATCTGCCGCGTCATCATGCTCATTCTTGCCTATCTGAACGTAAAACATAAGCTCGTTCATAGCCTTGTCGTACTCGTCTGAGCGCATGAACCGCTTTATCCCCTCGTCATCCTCTTTAGCCGCCTCTTTTATGGACGCATTGTCAGACAGAAAGATAAACCGCCTCTTAATGTCCCCTGAGTACTGAGATATTCTCGTGTTCTTTGAGAGCGTTGTAGGCGCGCGTGTGTGCGTTATAGAACAGGAATATCCCTTGTCCTTTAACATATCGTCAACGTAATCCGCATACACATCTCCGCCGGAGTTCGCTTCAAAGTTTATAGACTGTATCTTGTCCCCCATTATCTTCCCGGCTACCAGAGGAAGTGTGCTTTCCTTCGTCCCCGAAGAGAATATCCAGTCGATAATGTATATATCCCCATTCTCGTACAGGAAGCCTATAGGCATGGATAAAGAGTCTCCCCCTCCCCAGGCCACATCACACGCGGAGATAACTGAGTATTCTCCCTCCGGCAAGACGCCGTTGAAGAACCTCAGATCGTTTTCGGGGAACAGCAGCCCTTCCCGGATGAACGGTGCCTGCTGATATTTAGCCATCCATTCATTCGGATCGAGCTTCTTCTTCACATCGAGGAAGTATTTCGTGGAGAAACCGTTTACAGAGTACGCAAAGTTACTCTCGTTCCTCTCGTTTAAGGCAGGGATCTTTCTGAACAGGTATTCCGGATCATCCTTAAACTCGCTCTCTATCCTTCCCAAAGGGTCAAGGACATTCCACCTCGTAGCGACCATCAATTCCCTAGAACCGTCATTCTTTCGGTCTGTCAGTACGTTCAGATAATCCTGATACCGCCCTTCCAGCCTTCTCGGTGAAAGAGATTCGGTCCTGTCCCTTATAAGGTCATCAACGTATAAGTATCCATCGGGGGAAATATCCACTTCACCTGTCCATGTACCGTCTATTCCCCGGCAGGTCAATGTGGGAAAACGATCCGGACTGTTGAAGTTAAGCTCTCTCTTTAATGCGGATTTGCTTTGAATACTGACATGAGGGAATATCTCTGAATATGTGTACTCCCTTGAAGTCGTGAGATTTTTCATCTCGTTGTAGAAGCCTTCGGCTAATATCCCCGAGTGACCGGCCATCGCGTTGTGGGAGTCAGGCCTTCTCCCTATCACCCACGCAAGAAAGAATAAACAGATAGTGCTCTTCCCCACGCGGGGCGGCAAAGAAAGACCATAGAACTTAAACTCCCTCTCTTCCAGCCTTTGAAGGTCGTTCGCGACTACATGAAGCGTTTTCCTTCGCGGTATATAAAACTTCTTCTCAGGGTTTCTGTCCCTCTCCATGAATACCAGAAAGTCCTCGAAAGAAAATGGAGCTAAATGTTTCACTGACTGCCAGTAAAGAGCAAGCATCCTCTCAGGCTCCGCTGTGACACCGTGCATCACCATGCGGAATAACGCCTGCCTCAGTACCTTTAACTCGTCAGTAAAGGATTCCGCTCCATTCTCGTCTATCCCGGCAAAGAGAAGGTCATTGTACTTCCAGATGGAATAATCATCCGTAAGCTCATCAGCTAAAGCCAGGTATCCTTTGTATTCACTCGCTTTCAATAATATCTTCCTCGTATGGCCTTGAAGAACCGTCTATCTCGTCAGGGTCTGCTATCTCAGCGGCTATCTGCGCCCTTGTCCGCGATACAATGGGTGTTCCGTGGTCTTCCTCTATCATGTTCGTGGGCTGATCCGTGAATCCGTACATAGCTTTCGCCGCGAATATCGCGTTTACATTAGTCCCTGTCGTGTTCGCTAGTTTGTCCATGTGGGCGGCCGCACATTCCTCTTTCCACCTGTTTTTAGCGTTCACATACTCCGCTCCCCTGTATATCTTCCCCCACTTCGATAAGGTCGATTGATGTATCCCTGTCATCCTTCCAAATCCGAAAAGAGTAGGCGTATGCCCGTATTTGGTACACAGAACATCGTAAAACTCGAACCACCTGTCTAATTCCTCTATATCTTCACGGTTCACCTTTATCCTCGTCCTTATGTACATTAAAAGATAAGAGAACCTGTCCATGTCCCTTAATAGCTCAGTGTCTCCCTTTAACTCATCCTCAATAAATGTGTTCAGAAGCGTTCCGGCTTTCCTTATACTGACTTCGTTCATACTATCCTCACAGCCTGTACTTACCTGCACTATACTTATTAAACTCTTCTGTATTAAACTCTTCTGTACTAACCTTATCTATACTATACTGGGACGTCGGTAATACGCAGTGCCTTCACGAAAGAGAACCTAAATGCCCTATATAACACTAATAACTAGACCAGATAGCTTTAAGCTAGTTCTAAAATGGTTTTAAGCTAGTTTTAAGCTAGTCCCTTTTTGGGAAAATATAGTTGGGGGGTTAAGTAAAGCCCTAAATCGCTTATGTAAACCCCCTCCCCCGTTATAGTCAACCCACTGTTTTGCTAGACTTCGTTAAACCCGCGTTTAACGCATAGTTGCTAACAACATATAGTATACCACGAGAATCAGACCACAAGATATAGATTTGCGGTCTTTCGTCAACCTTTTTGGTAAATCAACTAGCGATAAAAGCGCGGAGCAGATCGTGTACGGAGCAGATCGTGTACCAATATAAGACGCGTGTTTGGGCGCGCTTGGCGTGGGACTTGAGTCCTGTAGGCTTAAGGCTTATACAGCCCTGTAGGTTATAGGCTGTCTAACGTTGGTATAGGCTTATTTAATACGTTTGGCTGTTTCGCGATCTTCTACATTATATTGCCATCTCATTGACTGTATTATGTCACCCATAAAGTCATGTTCACATAACGCAAATGAGGAACGCCTAAAATTCTCATTTGATTTTCAATGCCCGAAAAAGCCTTGTAGTATAAGGCAAAATTTTTTTCAAAAAAACTTCCATTCAAACTATTGACAATCTAATCCGCATGGTTTAAGCTATAGGCTCCAGACCATCATCGAGACGCCCGAAGCGGCGCTGCTGCAGGATCCGAGGACCGGCAAATACTATATTGATTATTCGGACGGCACTGACGTCGTTGACCGCCTGGACGCCCGCGACGAAGACGAAGCCTTCGAGATATTCAGAAGGGATCGCGACTGGCTGGTACGTATAACTGAAGAGGTGGACTTATGACCGCGAAGACCGAAGCGCAGGCCCGATACGACGCGATAAACACTCGTAAGACGGGATCGCCTACAACGTGAACACTGGGGAGATAAAGGAGATTTAACCATGACGAAAGAGGAAAGAATCATTGAAGCGCTGAAGAACTCCACGAGCATTGATCAGGTGACCACGTGGAATGAGTATCAAGACGGCATACGCGGAGACGCTTATATCAGCCGTATGGAAGAGTTTGACGAACTCTTCTCCCATCTCAGCCCAACGGATTTATTACTTAATATTAACACCTTTGATATTCGTGACCGTTACTTCACATGCACGATTTGGGGCATTGACTCCAGCGACGATCCGGGGGACTGGATGGACTTTGAAGAGTTAGCCGCCGAAGCTGCGGAAAGGAACAACGATTTTTACGACAGCAAAATCCGGGAGATACTGAACAGTTAAGCAAAAAGCTGTCCTATCGGCTATACGGGGAGACAGGAGAAAATCATGACACGTTTAGCGATCAAAATGGCGATTATGGAACGCTTTGAGTTTATGGATGATGATTATTTGATTGATTTTTACAACGCGGAGAGAGAAGCCACCATATACACAGATATAGACGAGCTTTTCAGTGATCAGGATCTGTCCTTGTCAGAAGCGTTGGAAGCCCTTGACCGGGAATTTGAATATGACGCATACAGTCATCCGTATTACGTCTGGGACTCCGGAACGATCTACTCTTTTGAGAGTCTCACAGACATCATAGACCTTGACGATATGGCGGAATGCCTTATCGCGGATATCGAACATGGCGTTGGAGTGCAGGGCTTCGGCGACATTGACACGGTAGCGGAGACATTCACGCCGGAAATCCTGAAACTGAGGAACGAAGAAACACGCGAAAAGATTGAAGAGCTCAGGCAGAAATATGCCGAGATCGCGGAAGCGCTGAAGAAACTGGAGGCAAGCTATGGACTATTGGACTAATTACGAAGTTTACGAAAGACTGCTAGAAGATGTCCACATTCTCATCGGTGGGAGTGTTGGAAGCGGAAAATCGGTAGTGATGAACGCGCTGATAGCCACTCTTCTAACGCACGATCCGGCGGAAAAGTGCATGATGCTCATTGACCCGAAACGGGTGGAGCTAGTCGCCTATAAAGACACAGCGCACTGTATCGGACACGCCACAGAGTCGCACGAGATCATCGGCCTGTTAGAAAAGGCTGGTCGGATAATGGAAACACGCTATCAGAGCATGGAAGAACAGCGTATAAAACGGTGGAAGGGTGCGGAGCTTTATATTTTCGTTGACGAGTTTGGCGACCTCATGACCACAGACAGAAAGCAGTTTCTGCCGCTGATTAAAAGGCTAGCTCAGATGGGACGAGCCGCCGGCATCCATGTAGTGATGGCAACTCAGTGTACTCTCCGCTCCGTCATTCCGACAGAAGTTAAAATCAATCTGGATACGCGAGTAGCGTTAAGAGTGCCGAGCCCTTTAGACAGTCGTAATGTCCTTGACTGCAACGGCGCGGAAAAACTGCCTAAATACGGACAAGGGCTGATAAGGTGGCGCGGAGAAGTCACGCCGGAGCTTTGGGAACTCCCCATGTATCAGGACGAGGATCTGGATGAATTAGCACAGGCGAGAAGGAGGATTTGAAAATGAACATCAATCTTAAAAACGTAATGAAAAACTACATAGCGAGCGTTCCGCAACTTTCGTCTGAGAGTATACGTTTTCAGATCGAAACGGAAAAAGAAAAACTGAGCGCGCACAACCAATGGCATGAAGCGCGCTTAAAAGAGGGAATGCCCAGAAGCTCCGCAGAATACGACAAGTCCATCGAGCAGATGAAGTCTTATCGAGAGATGATCCGCAACCTTGAACATGACTTGACGATCGCGGAACAGGTAGAGGCGTTTAATCGGGTCTCCGAGCCGTTGAGAAAAGCCCTTGAAGAGGCGGAAGGTCGTGCTACGGCAAGGACTCTCACAGCCGCGAAAATCTGCGAAATCCTTCGAGGCATTGAAGAAAGATGTCCCACGAAAAAGGCACTGGAAGGTACTGTCGTCCGCTATGACGGCGGAGAACACTTCCCGAGTGCTTATAAATACACGCCGGAAAGCACCCATTTTACCGCCGAATATAAGCGCGGATCGTGGCGGATCACGGATATTCACCGGGGAGTATGCCCGAACAGGCTATCATCCGGGACTATCGAGTTTTCGGAAGCGGCAGAAGATGCTATACTGAATGAACTTTCGAAAATTTGATGCCGCGAGGAGGTGGGCAAAACCGTGAAGAAACAGAAGAAAACATCAGAGGCTCTATTGAGAGCGCAGAAAAAGTATAAATCAGAGAAAACAAAACTCATCGGCACTCAGTTCCTTCTCGCAGAGGACGCAGATGTGATTGAAAAGCTCACTAGCGTACCAAACAGAAGAAAGTACCTTGTCGATCTAGTCAGAGCAGACATTCAGAAAGATGGAAGGATTTATCATGTTTCTTCCGGGTCGCTGAAGGCTAGTGAGTTTCCTGAGGCTGGAGAACTGATACTGGATGATCTTGTCGAAGGCGATTAAGCAGAGCCTGACCACCGCAAGCACATTGAATTTCATGACGAAACGTGATATAATTCTGGCATGAAACGTTTTAAGACAAAATGGGCGGCATACAAAGCAAAAGGCGAAGGCGAGACTGCCGTACAGGACGGCGACCATTGGGTAGTCCTTACCGAGGCTGAACATCGCTCTTACAGGCGAAACAGGAATCAGCAAGAGAAGCGTCAATCCGGCGGCAAGCTGTATACCCGGTCAACAAGCAAACGAGCTTCAGCAAGAAAACGAGGGAGCAAATAGCTCCCTCTTTTTTTTATGCCGTTTCCGAGCCTTTTTATTTCAGACCCCTATAGTTATGCCATTTTAACGTTAAAGTCTCCGCAAATGGATTCTACGGCGTCTCAGAGGCATAAATATCCTGCATCTCATCCAGTCTGTCGAAGGGCAATGGCACTCCCGCGTCCCGGAAGGGCTGTAACATCTCTTCATCGAAGCCTTCATCGACATCGTATGTCGTGATCGTTGCCAGTTGGTTTCCGCATTCCGGACAATAAAGTTCGTATGTCCCGTCATCCATCACAGCGACTACAGTTCGGTCGTTGACATTCTCATCCCGGACTTTCATCATGTCCCCGGAGATAAACGGAAATCCGCATTCACAGTTACCGTTATTGTCAAAGACAAATTTAGAGAATATGAGAAACTGTTTGGGACTCATCTTTTTCCCTCTTCAATCCTTGTATCCGGCGATTGTTCCCACTTTTCTTTCTACCTCACTGCAAAAGTCATCATCAAAGCCAAGGCGAGAATCTTCTGTCAAGTCGCATCCATAGACGCAGTAGCCGCCGTCTTCTCTGCGTCCATCTTTCCAAAAGAATTTGGTTTGATGTTTACAGTCCCTGCATCTAATCACTTCATCCGTTTTCACACTTTTCCCTCCCCTCTAAAATCTCCATATAGTCCTCACAGCTACCGCCAGTGTACGGTTCGGGCAAGGGCATCCGTGCGTTCATTTCAGTATACTTCGGCATCCAACCCCACCCCTCAAAATCGACCTCTGGGATATAGCCGTCATTGTAAAAAAATCTGCCAATATCCATACGCCTTTCGCCGTCTACTGTGTAGCTCATAAGGCAAAACTCCGTTGCATGGAAAGCCCCTTCATGTTCTGTGTATTCCGGCAGTCTCTCAGTTACAGGTATCCATCTGGGAATGTCTTGTAATACGATGTTTATCAGCCCTTCGGCTAAGATAAACCTTTCAGTCAAAGACCGTTTTTCTTTATCGTTCATCACTTTCTCCTTTACCATTCAATCAGTTCCAATGTAAGTCTGCGGTGGGAAAGAAAAAGGCCGCTCCGCAGTACTCGCATTTGTCTTTGTTCTCTACAGGTGCGCCACAGTTTGGACAGTTAGTCATCCTTCCTCCATCCTCGCTCCGCAGTTGGGACAGTAAAGATACCTCTGTGCAAGGTATCGGCGCTCAACAACATACCATCCACCACACTCGGAACAATCGCTCCCCCATGTCTGATACTCATTCACAACGTGCGGTATCCACTTCCCCTTCTTCTCTGCGGTCGGCAATTTAAACAATGCTTCTCGGTGCTGTTTCCAGTCCTCTTGTGCTTGTAACTCCGCATCGGTATCTGCCCAGCTCATCGGCATATCACCCAGCGCATCAATCGCCGCCTGTCTGCTGATTAAATCACTCATCTATACTCCTTTTTGCAATTACGACCACAAGGAAAATTAAAATCTCCAGCACTGCGATAGCGGCAAGTACCCAGAAGGGCGCAAGTACCCATATCCAAGGCCACGTTATCACTCCTATAATCTTCAAGACGATAAACGCTATTCCAAGTCCGATTCCGATAAATTCAAGCGCGTTCATTTTTCTCCTTTCTCATCTCCGCCCCGCAATTCGGGCAGTATTCAAACCAGTCAAAACCGTACAGATACGGCGTGGTATGCCATTTTCCGCAGGCCGAGCATCTAGCCGACTGCCATGCTTCAATGTTCTCGCCCTCGATGATTTTACGGTCAATCCACTTTGCCATCTCAGTCCTCCTTCCTCGTATAACACATCCTGTCAGTCTCACGCTTGATCTCGTAGAGCGTGGTCACGCCTCTGTACCAATCAATCGCGCTGAGCATCTTTTCTTGCCGCTCTGCACCACGGTCATTTCCAGCGTGGTGTGTGCGGTCTGGCGGTCGAAGCCGTGCCGGATTATCTTCGTCCCCGGCTCGAGTTTCCGCACCTGTTCAGCCGTCAATTCCTCGTCACGCTTGATATACTGCCGTATGTTTACTCCACTCATCTCTCCATCTCCTTCCCGCACTCCGGGCAGAAGTGCGTTTTTTCGTCCTTTGTAGCTCCGCAGGAAGGGCATTTGAATTTATTCCCCCAGTTTAGCCACGGTTCGGGGTCTGCACCCTCCCAGTCGTGAGCTATCTCAGTAAGCATCAGGACTACCCTCTCCTCTAAATCTGTTCTCTCCTTGTCTTTCTTGATTCCAAGGTTCACCCTCTCTATCGTGTTGTATATCTTCTCTGGACTCCACATAGTTCTCTCCTTTCGGCGGATACTTGAATTTGATACTTTCTATCACTTCTGAGATTGAAGCCATAAACTGCTCTCCCATTCTCTGTAAATCTCCATGAAGTCATCCAGCCTGAGCGTCACTATCCAAGGACAATAGTTTTTCTTGTGCATGACTACAGGTATCTCGTCCTCTTTCGCGTCTCTGATGCTCTGGTCCAGAGCGTTTCGGACATTCAAATGTTCTACGTTCTTGCACTCAATATGGATGTGAGGAAGTCCAATGACATCTGGACTTTCACTTCCGGGAACGTGCATCGCACCACCTCTGTGAGTGTCATATCCAAATCCTTTAAGGATGTTGGCAAGCTCCCTTTCAGACCTTGCGCCTTTATTTCGTGAATACTTACCCATGAGCAGCCCTCCGCATTATCTCTGCGTTGTGTTCGTCTGCCAGCTTCCGTCTGATGCTCTCTTCCGGCAAGGCTATCCGATATGACGAAGCGTATATTCTGTCCAGTGTCCTTGTATCGGTCTTGACCTTGTCTATCGGCAGATTCGAAGTCCAGATAGTAGGCTTGTCGTTCCTGGCTCTCGTGTCCGTGAGTCTGAACAGCTCCCTTGAAGGCCAATCCTTATCTTCTCCGCCTGCTCCCAGATCGTCATAAATGAGAAGGTCTGTATCTAACCACTTCTGGAAGTCGTTTTCCTTCTCCCTTATCTGTTCGGCGAAGTCCGCCGCACTCAGGAAACGGACAGAATACTGATGATAGACTGCATGGTAGGCTATACAGCAGGCCAGTTTCGTCTTCCCCGAACCTCTGGTGTTCGAAAACAGGTAAAGCCCTTTTCCCTCGAAAAACATATCCTGCATCGCGTCCAGATAGGTGTCTATCACCTTCTTCAACGCTGAAGCCCTCGCCTGATCCTCGTAGAGGTCCCATTTGAAAGCGTTAATGTTCTGACCTGCATACGCTACAGGTATCCCTGATTCATCGAACTGTCTCTTAATCCACTCATTCCCTCTTCCGGCAGATACGAAAAAGTCAAACTCATAGAACGTGTCCTGTTCGATGAAGGAACACAGCCATCCTTCTTCCGGGGAAGTCATCGGCAGAACATCTGTGCATTTCGCTATCATCCGTGGAGCGAACTCGAAGGGAACTTCGTAGACCTTGCCTTTCTCATATTTACAATTCATCGAACATCCCCCTCGCTATGTCGTCCTGCCATGCTTCGTCTTTTTTACGGCTCTCTTCGTCATTCGGAGAGATCTGGTTAAGATACCCTTCAAACTTGTTGGAGAAGAGTGTATCAGGCCGGAGATATTTGGACAGCCGCTCATCATCTTTCCAGTCCGCATATTTGGTATCTATGACTTTCTGGAAGTCCTCGACAGTGAAGTCCTCTGACAGTCTGGCCTTTATCAGCTGAACAGTCTTTTGCGTTGTGGGTTTATAATGAGTACCCAGTTTCTCGTTCAAGTAGGCTACAACTTCTCGGGTTTCCCGAGTATATGTATCTTTGTAAGTAATAGAACTATTATTATTTTCTTTTTTACTTATTATATTCTTTCTCTTGTTGTTGATTGCCTGTTGATTGCCTGTTGATTGACTGTTACCTTGACTGTTATCCACCTGATATTTATCGTAATTTTGTATTGTAATTACTGAATATTTTGAGGTTGTCCTGACTGTTAGTTCGCCTGTTGATTTCAAGTGCTTTATCGCTGTTCTTGCCTGTTGGATGGAAACGCCTGTTCCTGCACAGATTTTGGGATAACTCGTCACGAATGACCCTCTCTTGATCTCCTCTCCCTGAAACTTCATATCCTTCCAGTTAGCCTTTAAGAGACAGTAGAGGAACACGTCCCTTGTCGGGGGATCAGACCACCATTCCCACTTGAAGATGCATCGGTGAAGCCGTATATACCCCTCCATACTTCACCTCAATTAAAGGGAAGTCCGTCATCCGGCAGGTCATCCGGCACAGCTATGAAGTCCGCAGACCTTGCCTCCACAGTCTCAGCTGTGTACACATGGTAGTAGGTGTTCGTTACCTTCTTCTCGGCGTTGTACCTGTTGGTAACATCAATATCACCCAGCTTCACCCTGCCGCCTTCTCCGCAGTTCTTAAAGACGGATACTGCGTCTCCGTAGACCCTCACATATCCCCCGAAGGTCTGCTCGTAGCCCCCGGTCTCCTTGTTCTTGCGGCTGATGGAGATCTTCGCGTTAAGCCTGTTCCCCTGTTCCTCAATGCTCCATATCTTCGCATAAGAGCCTGTTCTGAATCCCATGATCTTCTCCTTTTATCGTTTGATTATTTCAATTTATCGTTTGATTATTTCCATGCTTCAAAGGTAGTTTTTTCCATACCGGGTTCTGAAATCTTCCAGTGTATGGTCTTTCAAGTACGCTTCTTCACCCTTTTCGTGAAGAGACTGCATAAGTTCCTTGTTGAAATGCACTCCCCTGTTTCCTGTGTGGCAGGACCGGCAGAGCATAACGTATAATCCGTCCTGTTCTGAGAGCTTCCTGTTAGCTCCGCCGAATATGTGATGCTTCTCCAACATCGTCCACCTGCCGCACAAAAAACACTTATTAGGCTCATCCTGTAAAAGAGACTTCCACCTCACAGCAAGTCCTCAAGCTCGATAGCTTTAGTCAATACTCTGGTGCGCTTGCAGTAGTCGCATCTCTCGCATCTCAAAGGGATACCGCCGTCTTTTATCGCCTGCACATAAGGGACATTAGGTCTTAAACCGTCCATAGCCTCTTCGAGATACCTGTCAGCTACATGGATGATCTGGATGTCCGGTTCGCTCTCTTTGGAGACAGCCGCAATAAAGAAGGGCAATGTCTTCCCTGTATTCTGCCTGACTATCTCCTGATAGACCGCGCCCTGGATGTCGTATCCCCAGTATCTGACAAAGTCCATGTACCCGGTATCCCTCACCCATTTAGGCTCGGATATGGAAGTCATGACCTTCAAATCGACAATGGCCTTGTCCGGGATGTAAGAGTCCATCTTTATCTTGAAGGGAGAACCGAATATCTCGCCTGTCATAATGGTCTGCTTCTCTCCGCTCATGAAAGACATGAACAGTTCATCCGCTGAAGCCCTCTCGATTATCTTTTCAGCCTTCACAAACTCAGCCTTGAGAGACCCATCCTTCTTGAAGCACTCAGGGTGTTCGGACTTGAACTGCTCAAGCTCACCGGAGAACCATGCGTCCACATAAGACCCCACGAGCATCGCCGTACTCGGAACTTCTTCCCATTCTCCGTTGACCGTTGCCATTGCCCTCGCCTCACAGCCCAGAGTGCCGTAAGAACCCATGAAGTCCTTGTACTGTGAGACTGAAAGATATTCCTTCTTCAGATCGTAGTAATTCTCAGCGTTAAGCATCCTGTATCTCCATTCCCGAAAGTTTGAGCATCGCTTCCGTGTACTGAGCCTGCGTCATGTCAGAAGGTTTGGAAACATCCAGACCGAAGCTCTCAAAGACCTTCCTTATGTCCGTGTTCTTTTCCTTGCACCTTGCTTCCAGTTTGCGGAACATGGTCTTGTCTATTCCTCTGGCCTGCGCTACGGACTCGGGAACGTCCTCTCCGGCATAGATGAACAGTCCGAGACCGTGCATCGCTAAATTTTTGACAAGACAGCGCATGATCGTCTTGTTGATGTCGAACATCGTTGCGGCCTCGACCGTCTTTTTCCCAAACTTCGTGGTATACTCATACGGTTCGGCCTTCATCGCCTTGTTCGCCGCGTCCATTACCGGAAGCCACATCTCGTGTGTAATGTTATTGATGGTCACTTTCGTATAGACCATGTACCCTGTAAGCGGATCGAACACATACGGCAGGCCGTTGAACTTTTCGACCTCGTACTGGGCGTCTTCGAACCTCTTCTTCGTTTCGCTCCATGCCCAAGGCCATGAAAGGTACGAAAGGCCATTCCTCTGTTCCACCTTATCTGAGCAGTCTATATTATTGAGTTCAATAAAATAGTTATCCATCATTCCACCCCCTTCATCATCTTCAAAGCGTCGACAATATCATCGGGATCACACGCCTGCTGGAAGTTCGAGGCCCCCTGTTCCTTCAGCGTGTATACCGTGTCTGCCTCGACGCCCTCGCTCCATCCGTGGAAGAACACCTCCACCGAGACGTATCCGGCAAGCGGAGAATACCTTAGAAATACCTGTTTACCGCTTCCGTCATGGGATAAGTCCCACGCGGCCTCGCAGGTTGCCATATAGCTCTTTTTGTTGAGTTCCATTTTCTTTTCCTCCTTGTGTATTGAATTGTGATAGGTCTGGTCTGTGCCGCTCTTTGCCTATACCTAGCCTTGTTAGACGTTTCCGCTGCTTTTCATAGCTAGCACTGTGCGGAACACCACCTTTCCTTGCTTGTCCCTTGCCGTGTCCTGCGAAACTATTCCGAAGCCTGTCTAGTCTATGCCATTTCTCCTCACGACTACGCTTTACCAAAGCTATCCAATACGTTCCCGTGCCTATACTGCCCTTCACCATGCCGTTCCAATACGGCTCTCCACCATGCTTTGCTGTTCCTATACATGACAGAACCATTCCAGCGCGTTACACGCATTACATGACCAAGCCATTGCTACTCCTCGCCTTGCCTTTACCTATCGCTTCCTTGCCATTACAGCGCTTTCCATGCTGCTCCGTTACTCGACGCCGCGTCACTTCACGAATCAAAGCCATCGCGAAACTTAGCGTTTCAAATCCGTCGCACAGCCAATCTGTGCTTAACCTTGGCCTTACAAGGCAAAGCCCTCGCAAAGCAGACCAATGCTTCAGCCGTTCCCGAAGATGATCTCGCCATCATCGTCATATTCCTTCCAGACGAAAGCGCCCCTTCCTGAATTTCGCCACTGACCAAGTCCGTTAAATTGGCCATAATCCAGCCACTCTCTGATAAGCTCCTTCTGCTCCTCGCCCTTTACCTTCGCCTTTCCGCCGCCGGAGATAAGGACGATGTCAAAGCGACAGGTCGCGCCCTTCTCTATCTTCTCGGAGTTAGCGAGCGCGATTCTCTCGCCCTGTGCGGTCATTGCCCGGAGCGGCCTCTGCATGTCGCCGATCATGCTGTCCGTGTAGATGCGGATAGCTCTTCCGTCAGGGACTTCAGCGTCAGGAAGGACGAACACCTGAGTGTCAACGTATTTCTTGTACGCCGTGACCTTCTGGGAGATAGCTCCGTCCATCTTCTGGCAGGCGGCACACGCCGATTTGAAGAAGCCTTTAATCTGGTAGCTCCAGAAAATGGGATAGCCTTCCTCGTCTCTCGGAAAGACTGTCATGCCCTTCTCCACCTCGGCATCAACGCCGATAGCGGCTATCTCCTCTTCCATGCTCGGGAAGTCCGGGGCTTTTGAGGCGATAAACTCCGCGTGAAGCTCCGGGTTATTCGGCGTGCTTCCGAGAATGTCGTCGATGAAAGTTAATTCGATGTGCATCTTTTCTGTGTTCATGTGTTTTTCTCCTTTTCTTGTGTGTGTTATTGTGCGGTACCGCAGCATTTCGATACTGAGCCAATCACTTCCCTTGCCGCGCCTGACGTTTCTTTGCCGAGCTCTTCCCTTGCCATGCTATGCGTTTCAGGACAAAGCCAAGCTATTCCTCAGCCATACAGTCCCCGGCTCTTCCTCCGCAGTACCAAGCACTGTTGTTCAACACCTTTCCATAGCAGTACCGAGCAAAACATCTCCGTTACTCTTCTCCACTCGCGACGCCATTGCCTAGAACGTGAAGTAATTGTTCCCGCCCACACTGAAAACGTAGGTTGCCCAACTAAAGGAAGTCGTGCAGAATGCCAATGCCGTATGCGTCGCCTGACCGCTCTGGAGCATTGCCAGACCTTCAGCGGCATCTGCCGGATCGTACCTGTTAAGGTATCCCGCCGTTGAGAATTGATGCGGCTGATAGACGACACCGCTGACTGTATCCGGGAACCGTGGATCATTGACGCGGTTCATAATGACCTGCATCACGCACGCCTGTGAATAAGCGTCACGGTATCCGGCCTCCGCCAGTGCCACGCGGCACAGCAGGTCAGCGTCTTCTGGTGACAGGTCGTAGAGCGTTTCCGGCTCGGTCTCCGGTTCGGTCTCCTCGACCGCCGCCGTATGCACTCCATCCCTGACCCGGAAGTCGGGAGCAGGTGCGGCCCACACACCGAACGCCCGACAGCCCACGTAAAGCCAGAACGCGATCCAGATAGTCGCGACCAGAACGCACGCGAGAACGTCATCGCGAGTGAACCTTGCCCGCCTTCTGTGTCTCCTCATTTCTTGTTCCTCCTTTCCCATAAAAATTCACACAGCGCATCGTGCCGGATCCTGATCGTTCGCCCGTCGTAGATAAGGTCCCCGGGCTTCGCGAACGGCTTCCAGGCTTCGACCCAACGCTTGACGGTCGAATAGCTGACGCCTAATCGCTCGGCTTCGCTTTTGATTGTTTCGTATTCGTTCATGGTGATACCTCTTCAAACCTCTCTGCTATCGCCTCAATGACCGTCACCGTCACACCGTTCCCTGCCTGTTTGTAAAGTTGGCTGTCACTGTTCACGAACTGGGCCTTTTCAAAGTAGTCATCCGCCCACCCTTGAAGGCGAAAACATTCCTTCGGCGTCAGTTTCCGAATCGCCACATAGCACTGTTTTTTCGGATACCAGACCGCATAAACGGTTAGGTCTTCTGATACCTGGACAAAAATCCCTTGATTGCAACTTGTGTCTAATGTGTTCGCAATATCTACCCCAACTTGTCCTCTTCTTGTTGTGCTATTTGGCATTGTGAAGTTGACCGCGTCTCGCCTTCCCCTAGCCACTGCATAGCCTTTGGAAGTGGCTTCTCTAACTTCAACTGCAACGCCATGTCTGTCTTGACTTGTTAAAGTAAAGGCCTCTTCTCCATCCTCTTTGAATCGTCTGCCGTTCTGCTGCTTTGTTGCTCTATCGGGAGTAATGACAGGAATTGCAACTCTTTTTGCATCTTTGTAGTCCCGAGCCAGTAACGTTCCGACAATTCCGCCATCATCAAGCACACGTTCGTGTTCATGTTTGAATTCTTTGTTGAGAGTGATTATTGTGTGATGTCCTCGTCCGCCCCCCTGACCTGTGTCGAGGGCTTCTGTGATGCCGTCTGTATCAAAGATTTGCCTGTTTCTTCGATAGCCGTCTCTGTGTCCGATTCCGTGAACACGATTCGTTCCGTCTGCTCTTTCGATAGGAAATACTTCTGATCCACCTCGGCCTCTAAAATGTCCGATAACAAAACAGCGCTCCCTGTTCTGAGGCACTCCGAAGTCTTTGGAATTGAGAACAGACCATTCTGCGTCATACCCGACTTTGTCCATTTCAGCGAGAAGTCGGGCGAAGTCCCATCCGCCATTAACAGAAAGCAGGTTCTTAACGTTCTCAATGAACAGGTAAGAGGGTCTCTTTTCTTCTTCGAGGTCGCCAAGAAGCCGCATAACTCGGAAAAACAGGCTTGAGCGGTTTCCAGTAAAGCCGAGTTGTTTGCCTGCGACCGAGATGTCTTGGCAAGGGAATCCGAAGCACCAGCAATCTGCGTCTGGGATGTCGTCGGCGTTAATTCGTCGAATGTCATTTGCGTACCATTCACCATTTCGGTACTCCTCTTTCAATATTTCTTTCTGCCGCTGCTTCAGATCGAGCGTTGACAGATACTCACGTTGTTGTTCGGTGATCAGGTGCATCGAGGTGTAACTGGCAACGGCAAACTTGTCGAATTCACAGAAGCCGACACATTCATGACCTGCCAACTCCATTCCTCGTCGAAAACCGCCGACACCTGCGAAAAAGTCCAGAAATTTCATTTAGCCTCCTTCAGCATCGGCTTCACTTTTTATCGTTTCGTACTCTGGCATGGTGGGTGCTCCTGTAGCCTTGTCACGCTACATCATTCGTAAAAAAAATGGCAGATAATGTCTCCGGATCCAGTCGAAGAATGTCGCGGATCTTTCCGATTTCGTCGGCTTTAAACTGCGAACCGCCGTTGATCTTGTACTTCAGCCCGCGCTCCGTAATTCCGAGGCATTTCGCGATGTGTGTGTACTTGATGCCCGATTCTTCGACCTTCTGCCTTAAAAGGTCCTTGTTGATCATCTGTTTCCCTCCTTTCTGTAGCTTAACTACGCTACAAGGATACTATAATGCGTTCCCCTGTGCAAGCCTTTTTCTTTTTTTGATGAAATTTTGTTGCATTTTACGCTACACGCCATAAAATGAAGGTAGGAGGTGAGGACATGCAGATCATCATTTTTGAAGAACAGGAAGATTATTTGAAAAGGCTCGGCTCGACCGTCCGCCGTCTCCGTCTTTATCATGATATGACGATGCAGCAGCTCGCCGACAAATGCGGATATTCGTCCCGAGCGACTATTAATAAGATAGAAAAGGGAGAAATTAACGTGCCGTCTGACAAAATAATGATGTTGGCGGATGCATTAGAGACCTCTCCTGTTGAATTACTGGGCGACAGTCCTGAACAGGTTGCGTTTACTGACCTTTTTGACCGTCTTAATCACCTCAGCGATCAGGACCGTCAAAAGGCCCTGAAGCTCATTGATGATGTGATTCGCACGTTTGAGGAGTAAACCATGTACACCGAGCTATTACCATCCGGAAAATACCGCCACCAGATCACGTTCACCGAAGAGCGCACCGGCAAGAAAAAGAAGGTGTCGGTCACGACTGACAAGAACACCGAAAAGGCCCGAAGAGAAGCCGAAAAGACGCTAAATTCGCGCATCCGCACCATTGACGGAGCCGTTGCCGCATCAGATCTGACTCTTGACCGGCTGTGTGAGATGTTCCTTGAAGCTCGCCGGCCCTTTTGGAGGACCGCCACCCTTCGCCGATACGAGTTTAGCCTTAAAGCGATCCGGAACACGCTCGGCGGTGATTCCCTCGTGACCAAATTGACGGCACACTATGTCCAGCAACAGTTTAACCGATCCGGCAGAAACACGACCACGCTAAACGAGATGCTCCGCAGCTTTAAGACGCTGATGACGTGGGCCTATAAGAATGATTATGTCCCGAGCGTCGAATGGTTAAATAAGCTCGACCGCTACCCGGAGCCGTCCGTCCGCGAGAAGAACGCTGAAAAGTATCTGGAGCGTGACGAGCTGACGGCCCTGCTCCCGGAGCTGAAGATCGACCTGAACAGATACGTGATCGCTTTTCTGGCCCTCTCCGGTCTCCGCGTCGGCGAAGCCCTGGCCCTGACCAAAGCTGACGTTGACCTGGATGCCAGGATGATCCACGTGACCAAAACGCGGGACGCCGTGACCGGAATAGTACAGGACGGAGCTAAAACGTACGCCTCGAATCGCGACGTCTACATTCAGGACGAGCTTTACGGCTTATGCCGGGATATACTTAAGTATATGCGGAAGATGTCCCTCGCCTGCGGATTCAGATCGGACCTCTTCTTTTCGGACTTTGATGGCAGACCACTCCAGTATGACAGACTAAATAAATACTTCCGGGAGAACACCGAACACGTTCTGGGACGCCGGCTTACCCTTCACAGCCTCCGCCACACGCACGCGTCCCTTATGTTCGAAGGCGGAGCTAGCCTTGACGCGGTATCGCTGCGGCTCGGTCATTCAGACAGCCGGATAACCAAAGAGATATATCTGCACGTGACGGAACGGCTGCGGGAACAGTACAACCAGACCTTTGACGCGATAAAAATCCTGTCGTAGTCCCCATGCCAACGATTTTTGCCGAATAGTCCCCATATAGTCCCCATGCCAACGATTTTTGCCGAATAAAAAACGCGGGAGGCCCTTATTTTAAAGGACTTCCCGCATTTTAGTTGAATGGAGCTGAGGGGAATATGTTTATTTTCCAGTAGTGGTCAGAAGTGGTCAGAAGTGTTTGTTTTTCGGGCTTTTCGGACGTTGACCTGTTCAGGAATGATCACGAATAATCATCATTTGGTCCCCATACAGTCCCCACGGCGGGCGATTTACCCAATGTAGATCCTGACCTTATCAATCGCCTTTCCGAGCACGCCTGCGTATCCGTCCAGACCCTTTGATGCGTCCTTATCATCGTCAATCTGCCAATCGTAGTACAGTTTTGAGCCGATAGGCGAGACTTGATAATACGCACATTTGTAGCCGTGTTTTTTGGCGTAGTCCTCTGGAGTGTAGTAGTAGACCTGAATAGCGTCTATCTTTCCCGGAGACGATGCCGGAGCATTGTCCATGCACCAGCTCGACCAGTATCCGCCCTGAGTATGGACACGATATTTGATATTGCCCTGAGACACTTTGACCGCCAGAGCGTTGATGGCCTTGCCTTCGATGCCGGCATAGTCCTCCAGATCTGTGACCGTAGGCAGCCATTCAGTCGAGCCGTAGAGACGGACGGCGTAATAAGCGTGGATAACGGTCAGCCGCTGTCTGCCTTCCACGATCACGCCCGTATGGCCTTTGGTAGCCGTGACCAGTATGTCGCCTTCCCGGACATCACTCTCAGACTTGACCTTAAACGGCGTTTCAAACTGACCCGTGGCGGTCAGCCTGTCCGGCTCGTTCGCGGTCGTGAAGTTGCCGGGATCGAAGCCCGCCTGAATGCAACAGGCTCTCACCAGTGACGAGCAGTCGGCGTTGCACTTGACCTTTATATCTTTAATCCGTCCGTATGCCTTCAGAGCCAGGATAACACCGCTCCTGCCGTTGTAGCCGCTCCCGGTCTGCGAATAGCCGATGTTGTCGTTTGCGCACGCCTCGAGCATGGCGGTCTTGATGGCGTCTGCCACCGTATCCGAGACAGGTCGGAAACACAGCCACCCCTGAGACGACATATAGAAGTTCTCGACAGCGACTTCCTTTCCGGTACTGTCTCCGGGATTGCCTGTAATAGTGCCTTTTTCGGAAATTCTTGCCGAGCCAAATTTAGTCATGATTCCCTCCCTTAATACGCGTATAGAAGCTCATACGACCCGGAATAAAACGCACCCGGAGACGATGAGCGAGACGATGCGGATGACTTGACGGTCAGAGTGCCGCCGGAATAGGTGTGCTGATTTTGATCTCGAGACTGGGAGTCGTCCCCTGAAGGATACTGCTCATTCTTCACGTCCTCCAAAAATGCACCATGCGAAGATCGCAAGGCACAAGCAGATGAATATCGTAAACCACATGATTATTCGCCCCTGTTGTACTGACTGCGTTTGTAGTTGATAAGCGCGCCCAGAAACACGCCCACAGCGCCCACGATAGCTATGATGGCCTCGGAATGGTCGACAGGCACGTTTGCGAACACCACGCCCAGCAGAACCACTAGTGCCGGAAACAGGACTTCCGAAAGGTATCTTAAAACGTCAAAAATCTTATTAGTCATGGTCAGCCTCCTTAAAAGGTAACTTCTTAACTTGTTCCATGATGCGTTCCGCAGTGCCGTTGCCGCCCATCTCGCGGTAAGGTTGATAAAGGTATTTATCGAGGTCGGAATACTCCTCTTTCGTCACCCATCCTCTTTCGATATATCTCATGCCGAGGTCGGATATTTTGCTGAAGCCTATCCCCATCAAGAGGCGGTCTTCTGCGGATTTCTTTTTTTTACGCGTACTCCACACCGTCTGAATGAAAAGCCAGAACCCAGACGAGGCAAATACGGATACGATGATTGTGATAACTAATTCTGTCACGGTCGAAAGCCCCTTTTATTTAATCCGTACGGCACGGATGTAAGCTCGGTCAACATCGCAGGCCACCGAGGAATACGCTACTAGATACAGCGTCGTGGTGGTCGAAAAAGATAAAATACGTACCGGATTCAGCACACAGTAACCACTGCTCTGATAGATTTGCTGAGTTCCGAGTGCATTAACCGAAGTTGACGAGTTGGAGATTCCAAGCACCCTAAGTCCCGCCGCGACATTTTCAAAGCGTGCGTTCCCTGTGATAACCCAAGTCCCCGCCGCCAACGAAACATTGAGGATTTCAGTATAAGTCGATGCCGCAAGAGTTGCGGTTGCGGGATCTGGATACAAACTGGTTCCCACATTCGCCAACGTATTCTCCGCCGTGGTCAGTCGGGTGTCGAGGCCGTCCACCTCATCCAGAACGAAGATGGAATCGTCCCACTTTGAGGCATTAAACGTGCCGGTAGTGGCGGCCGTACATTTATATAGCTTCCCTTCATGGGAGCAGTAATCCCCCACAGCGTAATTCGTGGTGGAATCGTACTCGTCTGCGAGCTGAAGAGCCGTAGCAAGGCTGTCAAGCGTTTGCATATTCGCATTGTAGGCATTAGGGAAATGCGTTCCTATCGTTTCGTTCGGGTCAGCTATCGTGGTGAGATTAAGGTTTGTAGTAGCCATATTTATATCCTTTCTTCAAGGGCTTTCAGCCTTGCTTCAAGAGAAGCTATCTGTTCTTTGAACGCATCTATCTCGTTCTTCTGTCGTTTTATCAGTTCCATCATGGCGGGGATCATGTAGTTTGATTCCCACATTTCGGCCTGTCCGTCTTCGTGTCTGACCGCTACCGGGAAAAGCTCATCCACATCTTCCGCGATGAAACCGATGACGTCTTTGCCGTAGCGCTCATCTTCCTCGCTGATATAGTCGTCCTTAAAGCGGAATCGGACGACAGGGAGGTCGTAAAGGACTTCCGGATCGAGGTCGCCGAGGTCTTCCGTGATAGCCTCTTTGTAGCGGCAGGAGGAGGAGGTGGAACAATAAAGATACCCGGTCGAATTGATATAAACATTTGCCGCGGATGATGTTGTATGGCTTACAACAGGGGGCATAATCACGCTTCCGTTTGGCGCTGAGATTTGGACGCTTCCGTTATATGACCGCAGGAATAAGGTGTCTTCGGCGCGGATGGATGTCTGCCCTCCGCTCTCAACTATTACGCCGCTCTGCCCATACAGTGAAATACCATATTGGCTTTCATCACTGTGTATGGCATAAGGCTCCAAGCGACCCAAAGGCACCGTACCCGGCGCATAGAAGCTCAAACGCGAATAAAAAAGCACGGCATAATTCTGAGTCCCGGGGTTTATCGCGCCGATTGCACCATTCCTGTTTATATATGATCTGGTTTGACCATTCACAACCGCGGTGAAATAGTTGTAACCCTCAGCCGCGCCGAGCTGTACTTTGTGTGTGTTTCCGTCCAATACAAACTGGTTGTAAAGGCTTACCGCGTCTACTTTCCATCCACCGATTTCTCCATATTCGCAATTAAGCCCGCCGTCTGCGGTTAAGGCGATGTTATAAGTTCCGTTGTACCCGGTGCTTGAGTGAGCGATGCCGTCTTTACTTCCCTTCCAGACTTCAGTTGCTGTTCTGATGTTCGTTGTATCCATGATCAAAAGCTCATCGGGCATACCGTCACTATCTGAGTCGCGCATGGTTACGTATCCACCATTGTTTCCGGTAGCGTTCTGTGATGCCCTCGCCGCCGCTGACGCCGCTGAAGAGTATCTGGTGCTTGCGTTTTGACGATAGCTTTCTGCATAGCACCCTGTACTCTCATAGCTTCCAGCTGTATAGGATATGCTTGTCGCAAAAGTGAAATAATCATTGCCCTTCTGGTCTGTCAGCAGAACACAGTCCCCTGCCTGCATGGAAGGGTCTGATAAATGCTCTGCCTCATAAGGCCAGAACGAGAAACCGACAATGTACGGATACATCAGATTGGCAACGGTAGAAGGCTCTGAAACCAGAACATTGTTCTCTACCGAGACAATGTAGGTATCATTCCCTGCCAGCACGGTATTCGCGCCTTTTGCCACTTCCACACCAGTGATTGCGATTCCTCGAAAGTCTGCTTTGAAGGACGAAAACCCGGATATGCTGAAATCAGGATAGGCTATGGGTCGGGAGTTCCATCTCACGGAGGAATAATCAGACCATGAATCACCAGCCACATCTACCCATCTGAGCGTTTCTGGACTCATCCAGCCTATCTCTAACTGTCCTGAAGAATTTATTCGCCCAAAGGAACAGGCTATCTGGAGAGCGCAGGACAGCACTTCTCTGCACGTTAGAGCGGTATCGTCAGGCCTCGTCAGCACAGTGTAATTGCTGTTGGGGAATACGCTTGAAGCCAGTGTCACCCCGCACACAGAGCAGATGTTTGAAACGATCTGGGAGAGTGTTGCAGGGTATGCCAAAGAAGATTCAGAGTAGTCTTTGTCAAAACTAACCATTGCGTCAAGGCAGGTCAGCGTGATGAGATTCCCGGAGTATTCCATCTCGTCAACGAAATACACTCCTCTTTGAAACTTCTCCTCGCTTCCATTGACCATTAGGCCTATAAATGCCACAACGGAAGCGCCTTCAAAATCAGTTCCATCATAAGAACCGCTTATGTTGTTGATGATGAGCGTAAGCTGAGAAGCGATGCACGAACCGACATCCATAGAGGACATGGACGATACAGCCTCTTCAAGACGGAAACCGCCCTGCCAGATGTTCGTGTTGTCAAGGTTGATAACAGTACCGTCCAGCAGGGTAATGTCCGCATAGTGAAGGAATCGCCTGTTGTCGTTAGTCCATACTTCGGTTTTGTATCCGGTAGATGTAGAAATCATCTTTAAACC
>CALGGR010000081.1 GCA_937915755.1 uncultured Fretibacterium sp.
CGCTTAACTCACGCTGAGTGAGATTGAGGAACAACCTAGTCTTCCTGAGCCTCTGTGCATAGTTGATTGTCTTCATGTATATTCTCCTTTCGATAAATACAAGCCCATTGATGGGCAGGCTAAGAGTACTTAACGCCGATGATCTCAAATCCAGCTTCAATGAAATCGTCAGCGTCTAATACATACTCACTCCGGCTCCACGCTTCACGTATCTTGTTGATTGCCTCGTCATAATCACGTGCCTCAACTGTTACAGTTCTGCGTAGAGTCTCCGTTATCTCCACTTTGTAAGACTTCATATAACCTCCTGATAAAATACAAGCCCCCTTGATCTCTCAAAGGGGCAGGCCAGAAACTAAGCACTCAACTTCAGATTCTCACGTGATAACTCCCATTCTCGGATAGCCTTCTGGGTTGCCTCGTAGCTCATATGTTCGTCTTCTAGGTACTCTGCGACCTCGTCGTAGGTCTCAAAAAAGTTCATTCTGTCTACATTCACGTAGCGAGGAACGCTCTTCATTAGGAGAGGACATAAACCGCGTTTCCATGCTTCGAAAGCCTGTTCCAGATTAGCTCGTATATCCTCCTCAATGTCAACTCTATGCTCCAGTACTCCGATGTGAGATTTAACGAAGTTGCAAATGTTGTTGAGCATATTCGATAGCTTGAGCATGAAGACAGTATCATCGTCAGCCTCGTAGAACCTTTCGTGATATTCACACTTGTCATCGTAGAAATACTTGGTCTCTAAGATATACGTTATCTCGTCCCGTAACGGGTAGAGCTTCTCGGAATAATCCTCCCACCTGTTAAGCGTCTCATGCCAGTCCATTATTCTCACCTCCCCCAATCATTCTTGATAGCAACACTACAAATAGCGATCACTATCACCT
Source organism: uncultured Fretibacterium sp. (assembly GCA_937915755.1). GTDB lineage: Bacteria > Synergistota > Synergistia > Synergistales > Aminobacteriaceae > JAFUXM01. Next base: position 894 of record CALGGR010000081.1, read on the forward strand.
TAGTTATATCCATAGGAAATTGGAAACATAACTCCGTGATTTCTAGGCACGAACAGTTGATAATTTCCACACATAACAAATATATGAAGTCGTTAATAGACTTCACGTAAATAACACAAGAAAGGTTGTGAATTTATGAGAAAGTTCTTCAGTCTGGCAATCGATGAGGAAATACTTAACCAGTTGCACAGCGTCGCAGCTTACAAGCAGCTTAAGACAGGGGAAAAATTCTCTACTACTGCCGTCATCAATGAGGCTGTAAAAATTTACCTGAAAGAATACCTTAAGGAGGAATAATTATGCAATTCACTCTCTACAGTACTAATTGTGTAGGAAATGAAAAAAACTGTATCTACCCGTACGAAATCGTTGTAACTGATGAAGCTACTCTAGCATCTGCAGTACATTTTGATTACGTTGCAGCCGACTATCTCAACTCTTACCGCAACGTCAAGAACTTCGTGAAAAGCGACTGTATTATGATGGACATCGACAACGACCACTCAGACAAACCTGAAGACTGGAAAACTCCTGATGATATTAGAAGCGTATTCCAGGACGTGGCATTTGCTGTTCACTATTCACGTAATCATATGAAACAGAAAGGCAATAAATCTCCGCGCCCGAAATTTCATGTCTTCTTCCCCATCGATGAGACTACCAGCGCGGAACAATATTCGGCCATTAAACACAAAGTCTCACAGATTTTCCCGTTTTTCGACAATAACGCTCTCGATGCGGGACGATTCTTCTTCGGTACTCAATTTCCTAAAGTTGGGTTTTTCTCTGGCAATCGTAATCTTACGGCGTTTCTCGATCAATATAACGCAACTATCTCTATACCTGCCCTACAGACTGTGCCACCTGCAATACCTGCGGAATTTTCGACTCCTGCTACTGATAACATCAACCTTCGAAACAAGCATCAGAATGTTATTCCTCAAGGCACACGGAATTCTACCTTGCTCTCTTACGCTGAAAAGGTTCTTACTAGATTAGGACTCTGCGATGAGACAAAAATACTATTCCTCGAAAAAACTAAACATTGCATGCCTCCACTTACAAAAGAGGAACTTTCTGACATCTGGCGCAATGCTGTACGCCACTACAAAAATGAAATCGCTACAAGCAGCGGATACATACAGCCTGAAGTTTTTAACGCTCCTACTGCCTCTGATACTCTCCCTTCAATACTCGAACCTGAAGATTTCAGCGACATTGGACAGGCTAAAATTCTTGCAAGAGAATACAAAAATAAACTTCGATATTCGGATGCTACATCGTTCCTCTATTTCAATGGATCTTATTGGGAAGAAAATAACTCTCGTGCTCAGGGGCTGGCTCAAGAATTGACTGACAGACAACGCGAGGATGCTCAAAAATCTATTAAAGCGGCTCAGTCTGCTCTCAAAAAATGCAACGCTCTTGATATTGTAATGAAACACGGAATAAAACAGGCAGAAAAGTATTTGCAAACACCAGCGCAACATTCGGCTCTTGAAAAATATAAACATGCACTTGATTACGATAAATTCGTCAAAGAACGTCGCAAGAGCAGTAATATTAACGCTGTTCTGCATTGCCTTCAGTCATATATATCAATTAAGCCTGACGATCTGGACGATAACGCTTTTTTACTCAATACTCCTAGTGGAACTGTTGATTTGAGAACTGGGAGAATGAAAGATCACAATCCTGATGATCTTATAACTAAGCAGACTGAAGTATCTCCTAACGATACTAATATGCAGCTGTGGACTGACGCTTTAAATCTCTTCTTCGGTGGCGACAGGGAACTTATTTATTACGTTCAACAAATAGTCGGTCTGGCTGCTATCGGTAAAGTCTTCATTGAAGCTATTATTATCGCTTATGGCGACGGTCGTAATGGTAAATCTACTTTCTGGAATACTATTGCTAGGGTACTTGGTAATAACTCATATTCAGGGAAAATTTCCGCTGCGGCTTTAACTCTAGGCTATCGGCATAATGTCAAAGCTGAACTAGCTGAAGCTCGCGGTAAACGTCTACTTATTGCGTCTGAACTTGACGAAGGCACTCACCTTAATACTTCCGTCATTAAAAACTTATGCTCGACTGACCGCATTATTGCTGAAAAGAAATTCAAAGCTCCTTTTGACTTTACTCCATCTCATACTCTCGTTCTTTATACTAACCACCTTCCTAAGATTGCTACTACTGACGAGGGCACTTGGCGAAGATTACTTCTTGTTCCTTTTAAATCTCATATTTCTAAAGATCAGGACATCAAAAATTTCTCTGACTACTTAGTTCGTAACTCGGGCGGGGCTATTCTTTCTTGGATTATCGAGGGGGCTAAAATTATCATAGATCATCAATACAAAATTAATATTCCTAGTAACGTTCAAAATGCCATTCATCTTTATCGCGAAGATAACGATTGGTTCGCTTTATTCCTTCGCTATTGCTGTTTACTCGATCCGTCTTACTCCACTCCTTCTAGCTCCGTTTATCAGGCTTACCGATCTTATTGTCTACGTAATCACCTACACATTCATAGTACTTCTGACTTTTATCGCGCTTTAGAGCGGTTTCATTTAGTTCGTAAAAAAACATCTCTATGCGTTCAAATTATCGGTATTCAGTTACTCGACTCCCCCCTTCAGTAGGAGAATGCAACTCATGCAGGTCATTTACAAACCTTTTTTATATAGAAAAAATAATTTTTTATATATAGAAAAGTTTGTTTTTGACCTGCACGACCTGCAGGTTACTTCTTTTTTACGCTTTGGTCGCTGTTGTTCGTGTTCTGAAGGAAATTGCGCGTTTATTCATTATGTTCGTGTTCTAATGTACTTCACTTATAATCTTATTCTATACTCTTTAATCTATCTTATATGACTATCTTAAAACTGTATTACGTTAGAATCGTATCCCTTTGATTGTAATATTCAATCAGGCACGCCTAGTATCTTGAGGGAATATTTAGGTACTCAATGGATTATCGCCATCATTATATATTACCGTAACTGGCTACAAGTTCATTGGCTAAGGAACATACACGTTTTCATCATTTCCTTGGTCTTCGTTGACTTGTTACTAATTTCTCACTTCTCGGTTTTCTGCATCCGCTACTAGTACTGCCGTAATTATTTCGCGACCATCGCCACCGTAAGTATCAGCATAACCACGTTCTTGGATTTGCTGTTCTCCTATCCGTTTCATCTCTTCTACTCCAGCACTCGTTTTCGATATTTTGAACTCCAGTACTACTATCAGATTCTTGAACTGGATTACTACATCAGCCCTTCCCTTCGAAGTATGAGGCTCACTATACGATATTATCCCTGCGCCTCTCAGCAGCATAACGAACATAGAGCGATACCAGAACTCGTTGCAGTTCTTTGTGAAGTCATCATATGCTACCCCAGAGAGCGCAATATTATACAGTCTCACTATTTCAGGTATATCACCCTCACGCAGTGCCTTCCAGATTTCATTTCCCAAGAGCGCATATCCATCAACTCGATAAATCAGTTTGAGGTACATACTCGATAGTGAGTTCATTACTTCCCTGTTAGGATAATCCAGTGTCAGGAGCTGCTCCTCTTTCTTCTCTATTGTCAGATAACCGCTCTCATACCAATAGTTGCGGAACTCACCTTTCTTCAGGCATTGAAGGATTGAGAACGGATTGTAGTTCAGCCAGTCGCCAAAGTAGCATTTCAGCTCGTTCTGTGTGTATCCAGCGATGTCGCTGTATTGCCTATCCATAGAGATATCCTCAAGGTTATTCATTGCGGAGAAC
>CALGGR010000082.1 GCA_937915755.1 uncultured Fretibacterium sp.
TGTCGAAGAAAAATATTTGTGCATTGTCATATCTCTGAAACTGTGCCGCAATCGTAGCCAACAGCGTGGATTTTCCCGAACCAGTAGGTCCTAATATCAAAGTATGACCGACATCTCCGCTGTGAAGATTTAGTGAGAACGGCGTACTCCCGACAGTAGCGGCTTGAAGCAGGGCAGGGGAATTGGGCGGATAGAACGGACAAGGGCAGTATTTATCGCCTATCCAGTCATTAGACAATGGCACGATGTCAGCATAATTAAAAGTTGTAATGAGAGGCTTGCGGACATTTTCTTTGCCATGACCGGGCAGAGAGCCTAAGAAAGCCTCAAAATTATTCATGGTTTCCAGCCTCGCGTTACAGCCAGCCCGTTCAAAGATTTTTATGACTTCATGAGCCTGATTTTCGAGAATTTCAGGATTTGTATGGCGCAAAATAACCGTGCATGTGTGATTCCCGAAAGATACTTCGCCCGAATGAGCGTCCTGCAAGGCATTATCCAAATCTTCAACCATAGCCGCCGCGTCCTGATTAACCCTTGAAGATTGCAGTCCCAAAATTTGCGATGGCAGACTGCGGATTTTCTGTGTCCATTGCCGTCTTTTTGTTTCAATCTGTCCCATAGCCTCGCGCATATCAGTCATGATAAAACGGTTTGACCAGCGGAATGAGATTGGTAATGTCTGCAAAGCAGATAAAATCGCAGGGAACGTTCCGGCAGGGTAATTGACGAGCGAAACGCATTGTATATATTCATTGTTGTATTCGAGATTTTTGCCGTTAATGCAGTCCCTTGCGAACATACAATCTAAATAATACGGGAACGCAGGAAGCCTTACGGACTGCCATTTACCGTTGACGCAAGCGTTTATGGCTTCAAGAAGTTCAGATCTGCCCGAGTACGGGTCGGGGACATTATCAGTATGAAAAGCCATGCGGCTTACTTTCATGGTCAATCCGAGAGAATCTTTCATGCCCCTTATGATTTCCTCGAATCGTTCAAGCTGTTTTTCCACTATCATTTTTTCGTCTTCGTCATTTGAGCCGAACATAAATTTTTGAATCCGCTGAAGAAGCGGACTTTTCTCAAATGCTGACGGAACATAAGTAAGAAAAATTGCTTGTATTGATTCAAAATGCCCCTGTTTTTGTTCTTCCTGTTCCTACTGAAACTGGGCATGACGCTCCATATCAATAAGTTTTGTAGTAGTTTCCTTGAAATTGCCGTCAGGATAATTGTGTGCTTCGCGCCTGAAATACTCGAAATGAATGCACCAGCGGACATCAATCTGATTTATCGCCCGTCCCACCATTTCGCTTAAATGCTCCAATTCCTGACCAGTGGAGCTTTCGATGTCAGGACCCGTCAGCCAAAATCCTGCCAAAAATCCTCCGTCCTTTAATCCCATGACTTCAGGAGCAACCATGTGGGAATAATTCAGGAGTTCAGCGAAGCCGTCATCGTATTTTGAAAATAAACCCAAAATGAAAATCCTTTCCAAAATTTGTACATTGTATAAAAGTGCGGTTGTGATGAAACAGCCGCACAAATACTCAGTGTTGTTTGTCCTGCCGTAGGACATGAGACGTTGCAATATAGGTGTCCTGATACTTAACGGCTATGCTAAAAATTTGACTTAGTAAAGGGTCATATTTTGCAAGCACAGCCAAAACCTGAACGCCGAAAGCGAAAAGGGCAATGCCGATTATGACGTTGACGTAGTTTCCTGCGCCAAGACCGCCTGGAAAAATCAGCGTGATACAAAGCAGCATTAACAGCAGAAATAGGACGCGATCACAGCCACAGATTAACTGCGGACGTGTTAAACTTTTGCGCACGGGTATGACCCTGATTTCTTCGTCGTTATGCAGTATCATAAAATCAGACAGCCCTCAGTGCTGATGAAAGTGCTTGCAACGGTTGACAATGCCCCCATCATAGAACCGACAAGGACAATCATCATTACCATTTTGCCGAAATTGCCCAAATCTCCGCCGAAAATTAACATACCGCCAGCGAAGAAAATGCCAATCATTGACACCAATAAAGCAGTCCTGCCCGAAAAGGCGTTGACGAGCTTGTCAAGAGCGGTATTCCACGGCAAATCATTCTGACTTGCGAGAGCCGCAATTGGCGAACAAAAGAGCGCAACAAAAACAACTAACGCTAAAATAGCTACCCTACGCTGAAAAAGCCATGAAGAAAAACGATGATTCATAATAAAAACTCCTTTCATAAATAAAACTTAAAGCTGAAATGAAGAGTACAAACGCACTTAACTGGATATTTTTGTTTTCAAGCGACCACCTCCTTTAAGTCATGAAAAACATACTGACCGTCATGAACGCCATCAACAGCGATGAGTTCCGATAATTTCGGGCCAATACGCGGATCTCTGATAAGAAATGCAACTACATCAATAGCCTCAGCTACAAGTTCACGCATGGGACTTTGTGAGACTTCTGAAATGAGTTGCTCAATACGCAAAAGACCAGCACGAGCGTCATTAGCATGAACGGTGCAGACTCCACCCGGGTGGCCTGTATTCCAAGCCTTAAGCATATCGAGGGCTTCTTTGCCTCTAACCTCGCCGATGATTATTCTGTCCGGCCTTTGCCGCATGGTGATTTTTAATAAATCCTGCATGGAGACATCTGAAGTTGTACGCATGGAAACGAAATTTTTCATAGAACACTGAAGTTCAAGAGTGTCCTCAAGAATTAGAAGTCGGTGTTTAGGTGTGAGAGTTTTCATTTCGTTAATAATTGCATTTACGAAAGTCGTTTTTCCCGTACCAGTACCGCCAACAACAAGAATATTTTTTCTTGATGCAATTGCTTCACATAAAATCTGAACTTCATCATCGGTAGCACGTCCCGATTTAATATATTCAGCCAGCGAGAAAATAGCTGAAGCCTTTTTTCTTATATTAAAGACTGGTTTCTGAACAACAGGCGGAATGACACCTTCGACACGGCTTCCGTTACCGGGAAGTTCGCCCTCTACTTTGGGATTATGATAATTAATTACAGTCCCAACCATGTGAGAAATTGTGCCGAGCATTTGTAACGCCTGAACATCAGGCATATAGCAAAGAAATTCCATACCTGAACCTATTTTGTCAACCCAGACTGTTCCGTCAGGATTCAACATAATTTCAATGACTTGCGGATCATCCATAGCTTTTCTAACTTCTTCGCCCATTTCACGGCGGAGTTTTTCAAGATTGCGTCTGTTGACTTCATCAGCTGTAGTCTTTATTTCAGTCATAGTTATCTAACTCCTCATCATCGTCGTCATCAAGCCATATCTCCTGCGTAAAGGCGAGCACAAACATTTGAAGAGCCATTAACAGAAAAAATTCGTTGGCGGAAATCCCCAAAGTTCTACAAAACTTTGAAATAGTTTTGTTCGTAGGCTTATTAGAGCCGTCTTCAATTTTTGAAATTGCCGATTGCGTTATACCCATTTTTTTTGCCAATGACTTCTGCGTTAAACGAGCTTCTTTACGAAATTGAATCATTACGGTCGCATAAATTCTGTCCATTAAAATCTCTCCTCTTTAGACACGCTGAAAAAGCGTTTGAATTTGCCTAAAGAATTTGAATAAGGACACATAAAACTAAAAGCGCGATAATTAACGCGGCAATTAAATTGATTAATCTACTTTTCCCTTGTTCAGTCAGGCCACGAAATAAAACAAAACCGCCGACAGGAACGAGAGCAAGCGGAATAATCCAGCCAGCCGGAGCGTTAAGCAGAGCTTCAACTGGAGAATGTCCCCAGCCTTTGCCAGCTACAGCCGCACCGCCAATAAACGAAATAAGACACAGGAAAAATATTCCCAAGCAAATACAAAACAAAGGTATGAAAAAATCTAAAATCAACTTTTCTTTTTTTTGCTGATTGAAAAAATCTTGGGAAATTTTCATCAAAGCCTCAGTCATACGCTCTGGAAGTGCATTATTTGCTCTATTGATTTTGAAAAAAACTTTCACGAAAACCCAGATAGCGTCATTAGCTCTAATTCCGTTAAGTTGAGAAAATTCATCAATAATCTTTTGTTCTTCCTCGTTGCAGTCATTGAAAAGAGCAAACAAAAGATTTTCAGATTTTTTCTTTTCAAAATCGTCAAATGAATTCGACGTAAAATCCTGTGTCGTATCCATAATTAAGAAGCCTTTTCTTCCATTCGTCCGATGCCAATATCATCAAACATTTTCCAACCGCGAGAACGCCACCTTTTTAACTCTGCGCGGTTTCCAAGCGACATTTCTTCAGCAGCTCTTGCTATTGAAAGACGTTCAGAATACATATTGTCAGCAACACGATCCGCAAGGTCAGGACAGTCAATAGTTGCTCCGCGTTTTTCGGCTTCAATTTTGATTTTTGAATTGTTGAAAAGCTCGAATTTTTCAGGCGAACCGAAAAATGTATTTCTTACAACGTGCAAATTACCGGGAACAACATCCATATATCGTTTAAGAAGTTCAATACTGTCTCTTTGACGGTTGATAAGCCAAAGTGAAGTTAAAATCATATCAAGTTCTTTAAGACTTCCTATTAAAGTATCTGCAAATTTTTGAATCGCTTCGCCAGATCGGGCGGCAAAATTTATTACAATATCTCGATCGCTCGCCGCGCAATAATCAACAAGTTCAATCCAACCGTCCGCATTATCAAGTGAAAGAAAAATCACTTCAACGTAATCATTATTTGTTAAAGTTTTTCCGACATCAGGGTTACTTGTATCACTTTCAATAAGAAGAACTTTCTTTTTTAAGTACTGTGTTAAAAAATCTATTAAAAGCATACTTAAAATACTTTTGCCGACTCCGCCTTTACCGCCTGTTACAAAATATAAAGAACGCGACATTTTATAAATCCTCCGTATCAGGTATTACCTCGAATTGTGCGCTGTTATGCGTTTTCTCTTGATTTTTATTAGAAGTAGGAAGTGATTTTCTGAGTTCTTCATAAATATCCGATACTTGTAATTCAGGTTTTGTAATGTCCAGATTTTGAATCGCATTTGTAATAACTTCAGAATTTATTGACGTGTTTAGCAAATTATCATTATCAGCTTGTTGATAATTTTCAATATTTTTTCTGCGTTTATTTCCTTGTGTCATAGAATGTACAAGACGCCAAAGATATCTGGCTGAAGCTGGAGTAAAAACCCATCCGAATCTCGCAAAATGTTCTAAAATTTCAGGTTCTGAATAGTTCTTTTCCTTTGCACAAAGAATACTCGGTAAGAGAAAAGCAATTGCATCTTTTATTTTTAATAAGGTACGTTGTTTTTCAGGTAATTCAAAAAGAGAATTTTTAATCTCTTCCAATGCCTCAATATTTACAAAAACATCGCGTCCCTTTTTGATTATCACATCGGACACACAAATTTCCTCCTTCGTTAAAACTTGAAAATGAGATTAACACAGCAAAAAAAAATATTACTTTTAGGAATACTTTAGAACGGACTTGTATACTTCAAGGATTATTGAAATAAAAAAGAAAGGTAACTTGGACAAGCAGTCCCTTTGCCGTACAAAATACTCTGTATTGTGTAGACAAAGGGAGATAAATGTAATCGACTGCTAAACAGCCTCTCACATTGTGCTTGTAAATGATACTAATTTTTAATTAAGGAGGTAAAAAATGAAACAAAAATTGCGCAATGTTAGACTATATTTAAGAGTAACAAGTGAAGAACGCGAGCTAATAAAATTGTTTTCTGAATTATCAGGATTAACAATGTCTGAATATATGAGAAGACGTGCTTATAACATTCGTGTTGTCGCAAAGTTGGACATTAGTATCCTGAAAGAACTACGAAGACTCGGCGGTCTTATTAAACATATAAATAATGAGTCGCATGGAATTTATAATTCCAAAATGATAGAAACTCTCGAAGCGATAACATCTTGCACTCATATTATTGAAAGAAAGTTATCATGATTGGAAAAATTCCTAAGCCTCGCAGGGACGGCAGAAGCAGTTTTAAGGCACTAATAAATTACTGTCTTGGAGTTACGGGACATTCTACGGGCGCAGTTTTATACGCTGGAAAACAAAATATTAATGACTTCAAAACGGCGGCAATTGAAATGGAATCTTTAGCTATTGAGAGCGTGAGATGTAAAACTCCGGCGTTCCATTTTATTTTGTCGTGGCGTTCACAGGAAAGCCCAACGAATGAACAAGTTGACGAAGCTGTAAATATTGCGCTAAAAGAATTGAACTTAGAAAACTGTCAGGCAGTTTGGGGCTTGCAGTCCGACACAGATAATTTGCACGTTCATGTTGCAGTTAATCGAATTTCGCCGGAAACTTTTAAGGCCGTAAAACCTGCCGGAGGTTACAGCAAAAAAGCTCTTGAAAAAGCAGCGCGGAAAATCGAACTTGCTCAGGGTTGGGAAATTGAAAACACTGGACGTTACGAAATAAATTCATTGGGAGAAATTTTCGAGAAAAAAGAAATTTCAAAAAACGAAATTTCTCAGACATCGCGAGATGTCGAAGCTCATACAGGATTTGAAAGTATTGAGCGTATTGCTAAACGTGAAATTGCACCGATTTTGGAGCAAGCCGTATCATGGGAAGAACTTCATAAAGCTCTTGCGCAACATGGATTTACGTTAAAAGTGCGAGGTAATGGCGCGGTCTTGCAGTCGTCCGGCACTAATTTGAAACTATCGAGTGTTTCAAGAAAATGTAGTTTTACACAATTAAAGCACCGATTAGGCACTTATATTTCACCTGATGAGAACCTTGTCGTGCGCAATCTTGCACCAATAAGAATTTTACGAGAACCAATAGTGAACTCGATAAATTTATCATGGAAAAAATATCAATCGGAGCGAAATAATTATTTTCAAACAAAAAACGCAGCGATAAAAAAATTACGTGAACTTCAAAAAGAAGAACGCCAAAAATTATATTTTCGTCAGAAAGAAAACCGTTCGGATTTATTTTCCAAAGGCTGGAGGGGTCATTGGAAAGAATTTAATCAGCTAAAAAGCATTTTAGCGTTTGTTCAACAAAAAGAGCGTCTTGATTTAAGAGAAAGTCAAAATGACGAACTTCAAGAACTAAAATCGCATTTCTTAAAAATTTTTCCGTCATTCAGAGATTGGCTCGCGAATCAAAACGATGAAAATTTATATCGTTTGTATCGTTATCCTGGACAATTTATATTGTCGCCCGAACAGTCAGGAATAAAAATCGATAAAACTCAAAAAATAGATTTACGAAATTACAAAGCAAGGCGCGGAGCAAGCGGCAGTGTTCTTTATTGTCGTGAAGGAAGTTTTACGGCGGATTTTTCGGACATGGGCAAAAGAATTATATTAAATAAGAAGAAACTTACAGAAGAATCCGTAGCGGCGGCTTTACAACTCGCTAATCAAAAATGGGGCGCAACTCAAATTAACGGAAACGCTGAATATAAAGAACTTTGCATTAAAGCGGCTGTGAAATACGGCTTAAAAATTTCAAATCCCGATTTAGCGGCTGAAGTTGAAAGACGTCGACAGGCATTAAGACAAAGAAATAGCGTTGTTACTGTCGAAGAAATTTCAAAATTAAATTTAGTCGAAAATCCCAAAATTTACGTCAATCCGCGCAAAGACAATCAGCAGTACACGGGGCGAATAGTCCATATTGACGAAAATCGCGGTTATTGCGTGCAGTTAGTCGGACAACAGAGTTTATTTGTTCACAGGCTTGAAAAACTTGAACGTCCGCCGTTAAAGGGCGAGACGCTAAAAATTTCATATTCAGATGAGAATCATCGGGCAAAAATTCAGTGCGAAGAAGTCCGCAAAAGGATTCAGAGCCTATAAAGATTTTTCGCCTGTAAAAGAAAAAGGAGGAATTTTTAATTATGGACGAGAAATTACAAGAAATTCTCGATTATTACGGAGCAAACTTAGACAACAGCGGCGAACCTGACGAAATGCCCGAATTTGAGGGAGTTGTAACGTTTCCGAGTCTCGAAGAAGAAATTTCGAGAAATCAGGAGTGGGCGCGAAAAGTCGAAAGCTGGAACAGGGACGGAGGCGAAAATTTATGATTTCTTCAAAGGCTCAGGAATACCGCGATGAACTCGTAAAAAAATTATGCGAGGCTATGGAAAACGGCACAGCCCCGTGGCAAAAGACTTGGACTGACGGAGATGCGCCTTTTAATGCCGTGAGCGGCAGGTCTTATCGCGGAATAAACACGATAAATTTAGCTTTGCAAAGTCAGGCGTTAGGCCATGCCAGCGACCCTCGCTGGTGTACTTTTGACCAAGCAAAAGAAAAAGGCTGGCACGTAAAACAAGGCGAGAAAGGCACTCACGTTGAATTTTATAAATTTGATGAGAAGCCGAAATTTGACGAGTTCGGTGCGCCTGTACTTGACGCGGACGGCAAGCAGGAAGTTGAAAAGAGTGTTGTTGTAAGAAATTACGTTGTTTTTCACGCTTCACAGATTGAGGGAATACCGCCATATGAGCCGAAAGCCCGAAATCCTATTGAAGCAAACGAAAAAGCCGAGCGGATTTTGAAAGAATCGGGCGCAGAAATCAGGCACGGAGGCAACGAGGCTTTTTATAACTTGACGGACGATTATATTCAAGTGCCTGAAAAAGGTCAGTTCAAGACTCAGGCCGATTATTACGCGACCGCGCTTCATGAAGTTGCCCACTGGACGGGACACCCCAGTCGATTAAACCGTCCGACCTCAAACAACATGAAGTCCGAAACTTACGCCAAAGAAGAATTGGTAGCTGAAATCAGTTCGATGTTCGTTT
>CALGGR010000083.1 GCA_937915755.1 uncultured Fretibacterium sp.
AGCCCCGGCGAATAAGGGTATTCTGGAGCGGTAGTATGCGTGTCCAGACGTTAGGCCGTGTACCAAACTTCACCCAAAGCCCCCGCTTTTAGGCGTGTGGGTCGTTTACTAAGGCGGATATTCTGCTTCCCTTATGACCTTGAAGGGGCAGAGAAATGGTAAAGGTCTTGGGAGAGACTAGGCCGTTTTCTGCCGAAGCTCAACGACAATCAAAAGAAAACTAAGCCTGTAGTATCGTCAATATCTGCCTAAACCGGACGGGAGTTCAATTCTCCCCGCCTCCATTTTTCAGCAAAGAAAGAGGATGAAAATGGGAAAAACTTTATACATCTTCAGCTCCGCCATACTCAAACGCAAAGACAACACTCTCATGATACAGATGAAGGATCACAATGCAAACTATATTCCAGTTGAAAGCGTTGAAGACATTTTCATTATGGGAGAAGTCGAGTTCAAGAAAAGTCTCCTCGAACTTCTCTGTGATACCGGCATCGTTCTGCACTTCTTTGACCACTACGGCGGATATGTCGGCACTTATTACCCGCCTGAGAGCAAAAACTCCGGCCAAATCTTTCTCGCTCAGGCCGCTCATTGGCTCGACGAAGAGAAACGTCATGAACTCGCGGCGGCTTTCGTAATCGGCGCAATTGGAAACATGATAAGGTTAATCAGCTATTACCAGAGACGCTACGATAATATCAACGCAAAAGACATCATCGAATACCTTAGATATTGCCTTGAACAAGCTCCCAACACTTCGGACGTAAATTCGCTGATGGGGATCGAAGGCACTGCACGAAACGCATATTATCAGTTTTTCGACCTTCTGATCAGCGATGAACTTTTCAAAATTGGCAAGCGAGTCCGAAGACCTCCGAACAACCCGATGAATGCCCTGATCAGTTTCATCAACTCAATCTGCTACTCAATGACACTTACTGAAATCTACCGAACGCATCTTGACCCGCGAATCAGTTTCCTTCATTCACCATCTGACAGACGCGTCAGCCTTAATCTCGACATATCGGAAATCTTCAAGCCATTGCTCGTTGACCGCCTGATTTTCTCACTCGTTCACAATCATATGCTGACATCTGAAAATTTTGAACAGGCCGGAAACGGAGGAATCTATGTCTCTGAAGAAGCCCGTAAGATCATAATCAACTCGTGGGAGAGGTCATTGAGACGTACTGTAACATATCCGCTCACAGACAAAAAGATGGGATGGCGCAGGATAGTCCGCAATGAGGCTTACAAGATTCAAAACTACATAACGGGAAATATCCCATACGAACCTTTCATATACAAGTGGTGATTCTATGTTCGTTATTATGGTCTATGATGTGAATGTAAAGCGTGTGGCGAAGGTTTTGAAGACTTCACGGCGTTATCTTCTGCGGGTTCAAAACAGCGTTTTCGAGGGCGAAATTACTCCCGGCCTTCTGAACGCACTCAAGAGGGATCTCGACAAAATAATTGATGAAACCGAAGACAGCGTATTGTTTTATATTTGGAATCACCAATCCTACAGCCGCAGAGATTTTCTCGGTGTAAATAAAACTTCTTGGGAAAGCATCAACATACTCTGAACAGGTCGACTCCAAATAGTCAGATTTCTAAAACAGCTTGTGATGAGCATTTCATGTGATGAAAATTCTGACAACTTGACCAAATGAAAAATTACCCTCGAAAAATTGAATTTTTCACGAGGTCGACTCCGGAGCTGAAAAATATGTTTTGCTGTGTTTGCAAGGGATTACGAATTTTGAAAACTCGTGCTTGCGTAATTCCTGCAAACATGCTAAAATCCCCAACGTAGTAATTGCAAGGGGCGTTGAGGGGTACCGAACCTTCCTATAAGGGATTGAAACTGGAGTCCCAGTCGACACTGTTGTGGTTGATAAGGTACCGAACCTTCCTATAAGGGATTGAAACCATAACAACTACCTGGTAATAACCATATGCTAATGGTACCGAACCTTCCTATAAGGGATTGAAACCTTAGGCTTTACTTCCTCTTCCTCTTCATCCTCGTACCGAACCTTCCTATAAGGGATTGAAACAAAAAATTCACGAGCATGAAATATTGCCTCCTCGTACCGAACCTTCCTATAAGGGATTGAAACGATATATTCACATTATGTGGACATGCAGCTTTCAGTACCGAACCTTCCTATAAGGGATTGAAACTATAAAAATAACTTTGTGGAGTAGGATAATTACGTACCGAACCTTCCTATAAGGGATTGAAACTTAGTGAACGCAACGACAACGGTTATGATATTCGTACCGAACCTTCCTATAAGGGATTGAAACGAACTCGTCGTCGGTGAGCGCGCGAATATCGTGTACCGAACCTTCCTATAAGGGATTGAAACTGATAAGCCTCCTTGTGTATTTTTGCGCATGTTCGTACCGAACCTTCCTATAAGGGATTGAAACTATTACAACGCACATGGTAGTGAGTGCGCGTAGGTACCGAACCTTCCTATAAGGGATTGAAACTTTTTCCAGGTAGTTTAACATAGAACGTATCTTGTACCGAACCTTCCTATAAGGGATTGAAACTTTTTATTTCGCGCCAAATTCTGTCTCTCATCGGTACCGAACCTTCCTATAAGGGATTGAAACCTGAAAACAGCAACCGCCATTGTTACATCTTTAGTACCGAACCTTCCTATAAGGGATTGAAACCTATGCTCGTTCATTTTTCCAACATGCAATCAAAGTACCGAACCTTCCTATAAGGGATTGAAACCTTGAGAATGAGTATCTACCGCCAATACATGAGTACCGAACCTTCCTATAAGGGATTGAAACTAAATTATCACGTACCCGAGACTAATATATTTGTACCGAACCTTCCTATAAGGGATTGAAACTGTTCTGGAACTCGAAATCTTCGTAACGTATCGTACCGAACCTTCCTATAAGGGATTGAAACTTTTACCAAGATCCACACGATCACGCTCCGTGGTACCGAACCTTCCTATAAGGGATTGAAACATTATGTTTCGTTTTACCAAGATCCACACGATCGTACCGAACCTTCCTATAAGGGATTGAAACCATTTCCAGTGGGACACCTCGTGGCACAGTATGGTACCGAACCTTCCTATAAGGGATTGAAACTTGATACTGCCGACGATCTCGGTCAGATTTTTCGTACCGAACCTTCCTATAAGGGATTGAAACTGGGAAATGCTTCTATTTTCTTCACCTCCCCTTTCGGTACCGAACCTTCCTATAAGGGATTGAAACAAGATGTGCAACCACCAGCCTATCGGTGGAAAATCACGTACCGAACCTTCCTATAAGGGATTGAAACGAGAAGTTCTTCCTATCCAGAGGTATTAGAAAGTACCGAACCTTCCTATAAGGGATTGAAACTTTTTGGACAGTATGTTTGAAACGTGAACTAGCGGTACCGAACCTTCCTATAAGGGATTGAAACTATATAATCTTCAAACATAAAAAATCATCCTTCCGGTACCGAACCTTCCTATAAGGGATTGAAACCTACGCTGCATAGTTCTGCGTGCTTTCTTCCGATCGTACCGAACCTTCCTATAAGGGATTGAAACCCGCATTTAAGGTCGATGAATTTCTTCATTCCCAGGTACCGAACCTTCCTATAAGGGATTGAAACTTCATCGATCAGAACTTCATAATATTTTGAGCCGTACCGAACCTTCCTATAAGGGATTGAAACCTTATTAATGAGCTCGTGACGATACATCAACATCGTACCGAACCTTCCTATAAGGGATTGAAACTTTCTACGGATGAACTGGCGGAACCCCATAGTTGTACCGAACCTTCCTATAAGGGATTGAAACTGACAAGTGCTTAGCATATGTATAACGCCTATTTGTACCGAACCTTCCTATAAGGGATTGAAACCCTTAGCTTCGGCTTCAGCACGTGGTTTTAGGGTACCGAACCTTCCTATAAGGGATTGAAACTTGAAACTCCTCCGGGTAGGAAGGTGAAAAACCCTTCCGTACCGAACCTTCCTATAAGGGATTGAAACTTCTGGAGCTCCAACTTTGCCTCACAACCCTTTGGTACCGAACCTTCCTATAAGGGATTGAAACATGAAGCCACCCCTCTCTTCTGCGCTAAGCCAGTACCGAACCTTCCTATAAGGGATTGAAACGCAATGGCTGGGACGTGATCGATTAATGTAAACGAGGTACCGAACCTTCCTATAAGGGATTGAAACCAATGCGTGCAGGCCTTCCGTTGGGTGCGAACCAGGTACCGAACCTTCCTATAAGGGATTGAAACATACCGCCTACATCATAGCCACACTTGTCGATGAGACCGAACCTTCCTATAGTGCAGTTGCTCACTTGGGTGAAAGACTTTTTTGAAGTTATGTTAAAATCAAGATACAACAACTGCAATACAGGGGTTCAGCGAATGAACGGGAAAAATTTCAGCACATTTAGCTACATCGGGAAGTACTGGGCGCTTGTAATAGGCTCGGTACTGTTTATGATAGCGGAGGTCAGCGTCGATCTCTATCAGCCCAGAATGATGCGCGTCATCGTCGATTTTGGGGTGCTCGGTCTGGACAACAACGGAACGCCTAACATAAGCCTCGTGCTTCGGGTTGGTTTGCGTATGATACTCATCGTTTTTGTCGGGGGCTTCTGCGGGGTAATGTGCGGGGTGCTGACGAACCTATGCGGGCAGAACTTCGGCAACGATATTCGCAAGGACTGTTTCAGAAAAATAATGCACTTCTCATTCGCGCAGACAGACAAATTTTCGTCCGGCTCTCTCATAACGCGAATAACCAACGATGTAACTCTCACCCAAAACATGATCCAGCAGCTTATGCGGGGCTTCGTGCGCTGCATGATGTTCCTTTTCGCTGGAAGTTACGCGCTCGTCTCAATGGACGCTGATTACAGGGTCGTTATACTCGTCGCAATGCCATTGATACTCTTGAACATACTGCTAGTTCTCCGTAAAGCTAACCCGCTTTTTGATGCCCTCCAAAAGGCTCTGGACAAAATCAACACTCTCGTTCAAGAAAATATAGCCGGTGCGCGCGTTGTTAAGGCATTCAATCAGGAAGAACACGAAACTCAGCGATTCGAGGCTCAAAACCGCGAGTACATGGACATTCAAAGGCGAGTATTGATTTTGCTGTCAATGATGCGCCCAACCATGAACATTATCTTGAACTGTGCTGTCGTCGCTGTCATTAAAATCGGGGCAGTAAGCATTCAAAACGGCTCTGCTGCTCCTGGTGTAGTGATGGCGGCTGTTACATATTTGACGCAAATCCTCAACGGTATGCTGATGCTTGCGATGCTTTTCCAGAACATTACACGTGGTGTTACGTCAGCGAGGAGGCTCAACGAGATTCTTGTAACCGAGTCAGACATAAAGGACGGCGCGGGGGATTTCGAGGTTCTTCCGGCTGAAAGAGGCCATGTGAGATTCCGCAATGTCAGCTTTTCTTACCCGTCAAGCAGAGGCACGGTGCTTCATGATATTAACCTCGACGTGAAACCCGGCGAAACTCTCGCAATAATCGGCGAAACAGGCTGCGGGAAAACTTCTCTTGTGAACTTGATACCTCGCTTCTATGATGTATCGGGAGGCTCTGTCGAAGTTGGCGGCCATGATGTCAGGGATTACAAGCTGGAAGAACTGCGTAAACGTGTCGCCGTCGTCCTGCAGAAAAGCGAACTCTTCTCCTCAACTATCCGTGAGAATATCGCAATGGGCAATCCTTTGGCGGACCTCTCAGAGATTGAGGAAGCTGCACGATCCGCGCAGGCCGATGAATTTATCTCGAGATGCAAGAGTGGTTACGACACTAAAGTATCCGAAGCAGGAATGAGTCTTTCAGGCGGTCAGCGTCAACGTATCGCAATCAGCCGGGCACTGTTGAAGAAGGCCGACATTCTGATATTGGACGATGCAACGAGCGCACTTGACTTCAAGACCGAAGCCGCTGTTCAGGAAGCCTTGAGGACGCGCTACAGGGACGTTACGAAGATAATCATAGCGGTGCGAATAATGTCGGTTAAGAACGCTGACAGGATAGCAGTCATCGAGGACGGGACTATAACAGCCTGTGATACCCACGAAAAACTCCTCTCGACCTCCACAGCCTACGCGAAGATTTACGAGTCGCAGATCAAGGACACCGCACCATGAAATACGAATCCCCCACAGTTCAGCGCGGTATAAATATGCGTCAAGGCCACACTCAAGGACGAATCAACGTTGAGAAGCCAAAAGACAGAAAGAAGACTTTTGCACGGCTGGCAAGATATTTCTTCGGTGAACGCCTAGGGGTTTTGCTGCTGATGGCTCTGGTTTTCGTCGGGGTATTGGGGAGCGTCTTTGCCCCAAAATATCAAAGCTCAGCAATAGATTGCATTGTGGCCGGAAATTTCGGCGGGGTCTCGTATTTTCTTGCGGTCATGATGGGTCTTTACATCGTCAACGGACTCGCAACGATGCTTCAGGGCTATCTAGGAGCTGTATTGAGTCAGAGAATGACGGGGCGCATCCGCGATGATCTCTTCAAGAAAATCGTGCTTCTTCCAATAAGCTACACCGATACCCATTCGCACGGGGACTTAATCAGCCGAATAACCAACGATGCCGACAATATCTCGAACGTCATATCACAGTCGTTAAGCTCAATGTTCTCGGGAGTCCTGATGCTTTTCGGGACAGTTGCGATGATGATGTGGTACAACATCGCGCTTGCCTTGCTGTCATGTTCGATGGTGATTTTGACGCTCTTTGCAACGACGCTTTTGACGAAGTACATGCGGAAATATTACGTCCGCCGTCAGGAATTGTTGGGTGCACTAAACGGGACAATCAACGAAATGATCGGCAACACCCGCACTGTAACGGCCTATAACCGTCAGAAGACAGCGATAAATGATTTCGTGAAGACTGCTGACGACCTCACCAAAGCCGGAATAATCGCTGAGACAATAAGCTCAAGCATGGGGCCTGTAATGAACTGCCTCAGCAATGTCTCGTTTGTACTTGTCGGAGTTTTCGGGGCATGGTTCGCACTTCGAGGGTATATCACAGTCGGCGTTATATCGGCGTTTGTCGTTTACGCGCGGCAGTTTTCGCGGCCAATCAACGAGCTTGCACAGATATACGGCCAGATAATGACGGCTCTTGCTGGCGCTGAAAGGATCTTTGATGTCTTGGACGAACAAACGGAGAATTTCGCCGGAGTTCAGATTGAGCAAAAGACGCGCGGTGTAATCGAATTTCGTCATGTGAATTTCTCTTATGTTCCGGGAGTTCAGGTCATCAAGGACTTCTCGCTAAGGATAGAGGCGGGGCGAAAAATCGCTCTTGTCGGCTCAACTGGAAGCGGAAAGACCACTATAATCAACCTTCTCATGCGTTTCTATGACATTGACAGCGGGGAGATTCTTCTTGACGGGCAGGACATTCGCAGCATAGCCCTGAAGTCTCTTCGCAGCAAAATCGGCATAGTCCTTCAGGATACGGTTTTGTTCACGGACACAGTGAGAGCTAACCTGACATACTCGCGCAATGATGTTACGGATCATGAATTGCAGAATGTGGCTTCTTTCACGGGGTTTGACAGGGTCGTGAAAAATCTTCAGAGCGGTTATGAGACCGTGCTGAACAGCTCAAACATTACACTTTCGCAGGGACAGAGGCAGCTTCTTGCCATAGGGAGGGCGTTTTTGTCGAGGCCGGAGATTCTTATTCTTGACGAGGCTACATCTAGCGTTGACACGAGGCTTGAGAAACACATTCAGGACACCATGACCGAGCTTACCAGACACAGTACCAGCCTTATTATTGCTCACAGGCTTTCAACGATACAGGACGCGGACGAAATAATCGTTATGGATCATGGCAGTATAATCGAGACCGGCAATCACAGGACGCTTCTTGAACTTAACGGACGGTACAGGGAGCTTTACGAGACACAATTCTCTGGGATTTCAACTTAGTCAAAAGAGAATAATGCCCCTCCCAATATTTCAGAGAGGGGACTTATTCCTCACTAACCTCCGAGATAAGCCTTCCTCACTTCCTCAGACGCTAAGAGTTCCTGACCTGTGCCCGTCGTTGTGATTCTTCCCGTCTCCATAACATACCCTCTGCTCGCAATACTCAGAGCCATCTGCGCGTTCTGTTCAACGAGAAGTATCGTCGCCCCGTTCCTGTGCAAGTCCGCAATAATCTCGAATATCTGCTCCACAAGAATCGGCGCAAGCCCCATCGACGGCTCATCAAGCATCAGCAATTTAGGCCGGCTCATCAATGCCCTTCCCATCGCAAGCATCTGCTGCTCACCGCCTGAGAGTGTCCCTGCGGTCTGGTACATTCTCTCCTTCAGTCGCGGGAAAAGCGTGTAAACCTTCTCCATGTCTGCCGAAATATCGTCATTCTGCGTGAAAGCCCCCATCTCAAGATTCTCACGGACTGTCATCTGCGCGAAAACCCTTCGGCCTTCCGGCACCTGTGCCAATCCCCGCTCAACGATCTTGTGAGGCGCAACCTTCGCAAGAGACTCGCCCAAGAATGAAACGCTCCCCGTCGTCGGGTGAAGAAGCCCCGAAATCGTGTTTAGAGTTGTTGACTTCCCCGCACCGTTAGCACCGATTAGCGTTACAATTTCGCCCTCGTAAACCTCGAATGATATTCCCTTTATCGCGTGAATGCTCCCGTAGTAGACGTTGATGTTGTCCACCTTCAAGACTGGCTCTGACATTTTATCCCTCCTTCTTCCTGCCGAGATAGGCTTCAATTACGGCGGGGTTGCTCTGAATTTCATCGGGAGTTCCCTTAGCGATTACATGTCCGAAATTCAGAACGCATATTCCCTCGCAGATGTTCATCACCAAACTCATATCGTGTTCGATGAGTATGATTGCGATTTGGAACATCTCGTGAACTTTCCGTATGTTGTCCATTAGGTCGGCTGTCTCGGAAGGATTCATTCCGGCGGCAGGTTCGTCAAGCAAAAGCAATGACGGATTCGTGGCGAGTGCCCTGACGATTTCGAGCCTTCTCTGTGCGCCATAAGGCAATGACCCCGCAGGAACGTCCGCAACATTCTGCATGTCGAAAATCGAGAGCAGCTTCAACGCCCTTCTGTGTGCCGCAACTTCCTCGCGCCTGTAATTCGGGAGCCTCAATATCGCACTCAGCATGTTATAACGCATCTCGTTGTTCATGGCCGTCTTAACGTTGTCGATGACGCTCAAGTTTCGGAACAGCCTGATGTTCTGGAACGTCCTTGCGATTCCTGCTTTGTTGACCTGCATCGTGTTCATTCCGTGAGTGTCCTGACCATTAAGGAGGATCGTCCCCGTCGTGGGCTGATATACTTTCGTGAGGAGGTTGAAGACCGTTGTCTTGCCTGCACCGTTAGGCCCGATTAGCCCGACAATCTCAGTCCTTCCTATAGTGAGGTTGAAATCCTCGACCGCCTTAATGCCTCCGAGAGTGATACCGAGCTTCACGCACTCAAGAACGGGTGCTCTTCCCGCGTCTCTCTCAGGAAGTATTGACCTTGACGGAACTGGGACATATTTCGTTTTCGCTTTCATGGTTTAAGCCTCCTCCTTTCGCCTGAACGGGTTAAAGCGTGAAAGGAACTCCTTAATCTCCGCGTTATTCGTAGCAAGCATCATTACAATAAGCACGATGGCATAGAGAAGCATTCTGTACTCCGAGAACTCACGCAGCTTCTCAGGAAGTATCGTCAAAACCGCCGCCGCAATAATTCCGCCAAGCATGTTCCCTTGTCCTCCCAATACGACGAATACGAGTATCAATATTGACGTGTTGAAGTCGAATTTGTTTGCTACGATTGTCGAGTAGTTCATCGCAAATAATGCCCCCGCCGACCCTGCGAGTGCCGCCGACATTACGAAAGCCATCATCTTATATTTTGTGATGTCGAGGCCGATGCTTTCAGCCGCAATCCTGTCGTCTCGTATTGCCATGAACGCACGCCCCGAACGTGAGTTCACGAGGTTGAAGACTATCATCAGCGCAATCATTAGGAGTATGAAACCGGCTGGGAAGGTTGCGATTTTCTGAATGCCGCTTATTCCCATTGGCCCGCGAATTATCAGCTTGCCTCCGTGTAAAAGCCTCGTCGTGTCGGTCAACATGCTGAAGTGAAGACCGCCTGAATCAACTCCCAAGTAAAAATTGTTGAGTATGCTCTTTATGATTTCGCCGAAAGCAAGCGTAACGATCGCCAAATAGTCACCCTTCAGCCTCAGTACAGGTATACCGATGATGAACCCCGCCAAAGCCGCGAAAATCGCCGCAACAATCATCGCAATCGCAAGCCTCACGGGAGCGAACGGAATAACGCCCTGCAAGAGTATAGCTGTAGCGACCCCTGAGAACGCTCCCACCGACATGAAGCCCGCATGACCGAGCGAAAGTTCACCGAGAATGCCGACAACGAGATTCAGCGACACGGCCATGACCATGTAGGCGCAAATCGGCACTAACATTCCGCGCATTGACGAGCTTAGGAACTTTGTCGAACTCATCACCTGACATATGACATACGCCGCAATAACGACCGCGTAAGTCAGATAGATTCTTCTTGCCTCGACGCGCTTTAAGTTTATTAGTCTACGCATTGTCATTATTACACCTTCTCCTGCGTCATTTTTCCGAGCAAACCTGCGGGCTTAACGAGCAATACCACAATAAGTACCCCGAACACGACCGCGTCCGATAGCTGGCTCGAAATATAGGCTTTTGCGAAAATCTCAATAACTCCGAGCATCAATCCTCCCAAGAACGCGCCCGGTATCGACCCAATTCCGCCGAATACAGCCGCTGTGAATGCCTTAATTCCGGGAAGCGCGCCCGTTGTCGGCATCAGCGTTGGATACGCCGAACACAGTAAAGCCCCCGCGACTGCCGCAAGTCCCGAACCTATTGCGAAAGTCATCGAGATTGTAGCGTTCACGTTTATTCCCATGAGCTGGGCCGCGCCTTTGTCCTCCGAACACGCACGCATTGCCTTTCCCATTTTCGTTTTGCCTATGAAGAGCGAGAGTATCACCATAATCACGAGGCATACTCCGATTGTCAGTGCTGTGATGTGCGAGATTGACAGATTTCCGTCAAAGAGCTTGAACGACCCGCGACCTATTATTGACGGAAAGACTTTCGGATTCGATGACCATAGAAGAAGCGCGGTGTTCTGTAGAAAGTAGCTCATGCCGATTGCTGTGATTAAGACTGCGAGGGACGGTGCTTGTCTCAATGGCTTATAGGCGAGACGTTCGACGATGATTCCGAGAAACGTGCAGACTATCATCGCTATTACGACACCGAGAAAAGGGTTAAGCTCATAACGTGCCACAGCATAGAAGCACACATACGCGCCTACCATGATAACGTCGCCGTGCGCGAAGTTGAGCATCTTAGCGATTCCGTAGACCATCGTGTAACCCAGCGCAATTATCGCGTAAATGCTTCCGAGACTTATTCCGCTGATAAAGAAATTGAGGAATGTCATATGAAAAGTTTTACCTCCTTATACGAAAAGAGCAGCCGGAAATTTTCTTTTGGCCGACTTCCGACTGCCCTTGTCTTACAGTTTTTGGTTGACTTTGAGCGGATTAGTCGAGGCCGACATATACGCCGTTCTTGATGACCATGCCCTTGGGGTCTTTTGTTACTTCGCCGTTCTTTGCCCACCTGACATTCTCGCCAGTCAAGCCGTTGAACGTCATCGTCGTGAACTGCTCAATCATCTTCGGGCAGAGTGTCTCAGCGTCCATATCGGGCGTTGCTTTTGCCTGAGTGAGTGCCTGGCAGTAGGCATATACGCAGTCGTAACCGTCCGCCGCGAACTGGTTGGGAATCTCGCCGAACTTCTCCTGATACTTCTTGACGAAGTTCTGAGTTTTCTCGTCCTTTGCGTCAGCGTTGAACGGTGTGAGGAGCATTACGCCCTCAGCAAGCGACTTGTCGAAGCCCTCCATCGTGAGGATTCCGTCCATTCCGTCAATTCCGAACCACTTGGGAGCGTAACCCATAGCCTGAGCCTGTGCAAGAATGAGGCTTGCGGGCTGGTAGTACATCGGGAGGAAAACAAGCTCTGCGCCCTTCTCTTTTGCATCGGTGAGCTGAACGGAGAAGTCCGTGTCGTTTCCGTCCGCGAAAGCTGTCTCGCTGACGATTTCGAGGCCGAACTTCGCTGCGTTCTCAACGAATGTATCGCGTACACCCTTCGAGTAGACATCATCATTCTTCCAGATAACGGCGACTTTCTTCGCAAAGCCTTTCTCGCCGATGTACTGGGCTGACGCTGTTCCCTGATTGGGGTCAACGAAGCACATCTGGAAAACGTTGTCCTTTCCCTCTGTTACTGCCGCTGATGATGCCGAAGGAGTGAGCGCGAAAATCCTGTCCGCGAAATTCTCTGCGGCTGTGGCTTCTGCGGGCTTTGATGTTACCGAGCCGAGCGAGAGCTGCATTCCCCAGTCCTTGAGGGCGTTGTAGGCGTTGACGGCCTTCTCTGCGTCGTGGGTGTCGTCCTCGTAACGGAGGTCAAACTGAATGTCGCCGCCCATAGCATTGATCTCTTCTGCCGCGATCTGCGCGCCTCTCATTGCTGCTGTACCGTAAATTGCCGCGCCGCCTGTGAGGGGGCCTGTTCCGCCGACTTTGAACGCCGCGCCGAAAGCACTTGCCGACATTGCGAGGACAAGTAACGAACATACCAATACTTTCTTCATCGTGAAAATCTCTCCTTGCGATAATTTATGCCGAACCCGAAAATTCCTCTTTACGGCCATATCTGAAACTTTCAGGATTAGAGCCTATGATACGAAAAAAGCGGCCTCATTGGAGTTCAGCCGCCTTTGTGATTTCCTTGATGTAAAGCTCCTCACTCCTGCCGTTATTCAGCTTTCTGCTCCGTAATAATGACAGGAGTGATAATACTTTTTGCAAAAAAAAGAGCACCAACACAATCCTCATCGTTCATTCTTTCTGAAAACTTCTTCATGTGCTTAATGCCCTCCCTTATGTTCAATATTGGCGCGCTAGGCAGGATTCGAACCCACGACCTAAGGCTCCGTAGGCCTTCGCTCTATCCAGCTGAGCTACTAGCGCAATGGCGGTGGGTGTGAGATTCGAACTCACGATAGAGGTTTTAGCCCCTATACTCACTTAGCAGGCGAGCGCCTTCGACCTACTCGGCCAACCCACCAT
>CALGGR010000084.1 GCA_937915755.1 uncultured Fretibacterium sp.
CCCCCGGCGAAAACGTCAGGGGGAATTTTTATGGGCAATACTGCCACTGAATAAAACTCACAAAGCAACTTGTTATAATCATTTAGCCTAAAAGCTGATTTATTTTTTCTACGGTTCTTTCTACGGTCATACCCTACGCAGGACTTAATTTCCCCAATCTCCTCACTTTTACGGGGACATCACACCAAGTATTGGGGACGAGGGCACGAGCTGGACGGAGCTTATTTGCATATACATATATACAAGGACTCCCATCATCAGAGCCTATACCTATAACTTGCAACCATTCAGGATCATTCAAATATGCCCTCAGAGCGACAACATTATCCTGAAGTGTTGGGGAGTCTGTATCTTGTAACAATTTAAGCCACCTTATCAAGGAAGGTAGGCAACATCTTAGAGGCTTTGTCGAGAGAATCAATTACCTTTTCCGAGGCATCCGCTAATTGCGTTCTTGATCGCCGCGATATATCAGCATCAATATCGAGTATTGCGCAGGAAGGCACTTTCACCTTATCGCCATAGAAGAACATGGAAATAGCAGTATTCTTAGCTTTGAAATCGCTATTGACTGCGTAGACATGAACATTATTCCTTGCTCCCCTAATGAAGCAATCAATAACGTAATTCCTTTCTTTGTCAATATCATCGTAGTTGTAGTTGAAGATGTACTCCCTACTGCCTACACATTTAGGCAACACTTGTTGGAAGTAACTAAGAAATTCATTCTTCGCACGCTCTTGTTTCCACAGTGAGAAATCGCCCACCTTTAATAATGCTTGTGAAAACGTAAATATAGCTGCCCCAATGTCCTCAGAATCTATATTCTCCATAACCAAACGACCGTCATGTTCTTGCATGTTATGGGAGGTAAGTATCCTATCGAGGATTCTTTGCCTCGAAGAACTGCTGTCAACTTCGACATTGCCATAACTCAGGTACATAAACGTATGAGCCTCATCAGTCAATAACCACTTACTATTAGGCATACGTTTTAATATGATCTTCAAGTCGTCGCCGTCCGCAAAAGAGAGCGGCACATTGACGCGATAATCATCAAGTCCCCGTCTATCAATGGTTACTATGTCTGATAGACTCTTTGTGGCAATATTCTCTATGTATTCTGGCGACATTCTCAATCTCTCCTTTCGTAAAATTTTAGAACTTGAACAACCTCACTCCTTCAATGTCAATATTACATCTATCTAAAAGACATTCAAAGGCCGATTCAACGTTATTATAATCATCATCAACCGCCACTGCAAACGCCTCTGCATGATCTCCCCTGCGAATATAACGCTCTGTAGCTATGTGAATATGTTTACCCTTTATCTTTGTCTTTTCTATTTTGTTCCTGTGCTGACCATGCAGACCGTTACACCTCATCAGATTTGTGTTACTCCCATCTTGGAAATATGCAGTAAGCCCCGCAGAGAAATCCATAGGATCATCAACAGCTTGACGACAGAATATCTCAAAACTACATTCAGTAATCGGCGATTCTACCTCAAGATTGAATCTTCGGTAGCCGTCTTTCTCAGCAAATTTGATCTTCCGGAACTTATCTTCTCTCACTACTTTAGGACACTTTATGAGAGTTTCTATATCGCTATCAGTAAGTTCTTGAGCACGTGGCAAAATTTCACCCTCCCCCTACGCCATTGCTACTTGCTTTCCAGATAACGCCATAGCAAACATTCTCTCCAAATACTTTATTCCTGTTTCTGTTGGAGGAGCCTCAAACCTATTGCCGTTCGCCGTTTCATAAACAAGCATTCCCGTATTCTCTGAGCTTTCATGGTTTGATTGTTGGCGATTTCGTACAATTACCCCTCCAATATGTTCATCACTGATTGCTGACGATTCAGTATTCCCAAGCAAATATGACGGTGTAGTCCCCAAAATTTGCGCTAACTCAGCCACTTTTTTCGCTCTAGGCTCTTGTGTGCCTGTTTCCCATTTCGATATGGTGTTGTTATGCACATGCAACATGTCCGCCAACTCTTCCTGCGAATATTTCCCTTCTCGTAACCGTCTTAATCGTTCTCCGAATGTCATTACTTTCACCGCCTACGCCATTGCTACCGCTGATGAATGACCTATTTCCCGCCCCGCTATCATTCGCGCTATTTCCTTAAAGATTGCATAACTTTCTTCAGTTGGGGGTAACTCCATTCGTTCACCGTTCCGTTCATACACTAGGGCACCCGCCGTTTTCTTAAATAAAGAATCTTTCTCATTTATAGATTTCTCTGATGGTTCGTTTTCCAACTCTCCAAGCAGTTCGCTGGCCGAAACTCCTAGTACGTTGGCTATCCTTTGTAAATCCGCAGCATCAGGAACACGTTCCCCTAATTCCCAGCGACGTACAGTTACCTCATGTACTCCTATCGCTTCCCCCAATTCTGCCTGAGTCATTTTCCCTTTCCTCGCTTTACGTATTCGCTCTCCTAAAGTCATGTCCATCATATTTCACCTTCTTTATAAAAATCATACCATTTGGCGCGATTTTGTGAAGAACTCTTTAGCTTCTTGAGGCGAACCATTCGGTTTTATTATTACTTGACAAAAGCAAAATACATGGTATTATTTCAAACATAAAGAGGCTAAAACAAACCAAATAGCCCTATATACCACCTCATATAGATTCGGGGTCTGACAAATAAGACGGGAAATGTTGATGAGGCTCATTTGCCTGACACTAGGAGCTGGATGCTCGCCAATCCCGCAACATACAAGGCACCATGGAACAAAAATCACTCAAAGGAGTTTTTGTCATGAACTTGCTAATGACAAAAAGTTTTAACGGCGTTCAACTGGATTGCTACAGAGCAGACAACGCAGACGACAGCTTTTGGGCAACGAGAGAACAGATAGGAAGATTGCTGGGATATGCAGAACCCATGAAGTCTATTGCCAAGATTCATGAGCGTAATAGCACACGGCTAGACAATTTCTCAACTATCGTCAAGTTGACGACAGTTGAAGGAATCCGCACAGTGACACGAGAAGTTATCGTTTACAACTTCAAAGGTCTCCTCGAAATCTGTCGCTACAGTAATCAGCCGAAAGCCAATGAGGTTATGGACTTCCTATGGGATATTGCAGATGAAATCCGGAGGACAGGCTTCTACGTCACACCAAAGGCAGCAGAAGCAATCCACCGGAAGCGCATGGCCGACTTTGACCGCGCTATGAAGCATGGCAAGGAAGTCTATATGTCAATGGGGTATAGAGGAGTAAAACTGGCTGTCGCTCTGGACAAAATCTATAAGGACTATCTCGGATTCAGCGCGCTCGAAATTGCTGGAATAGACCCACAAGAAGCTGTCTATGAGACTACACCAAATTGGATACGCAGAATCCTGGACTACATGAAGGAGTATGAACGGATTGCTGTTACCCCAATGGATTTAGTCCACGAACTGGGATTGAGCTGTAGTGCGGCAAGAGTGCAGCTCCGCCGCATGGTACAGCAAGGCTATCTGCGAAAAGTCAGTTACGGCGTTTACGCCCTTGATGAAAATTACAAGGACTGATGGAAGGATGACGTTCGGTGAAAGACTAAAGGCATTCCGGAGAAAAGCAGGTCTAACTCAAGAAGAATTAGCAGAAAAACTCGACCTTCATGAGATCACTATACGAAGGTGGGAAACAGAATTACGCCAACCGCGACTTGAGGACATCAAGGCCCTCGCTACCGCGCTCGGAGTTACTGAGGCTGACCTGCTCAATGATCCGCCTCCAGAAAGTTCTGGGG
>CALGGR010000085.1 GCA_937915755.1 uncultured Fretibacterium sp.
TGAAGTTCCAGGCACGCATAGGCAGCAAATACCAGGCAATACCGGCAGTGAAGGTCGCCGAGGGTATCATCGCCACTTCTGAGCTGTATAAGAACACCCTGAAATCGGCGCAGGCAGCTATAGCCCCCGATGCTTTCCAGCGTATCAACGCCCAGAAGCAGGAGGCAAGCATCAAGTTCCTTATCCAACAGGCAAACCTGCGCAAGAGCGAGCTGAAGAACAACTCGGTACAGGAGTTCGTACGCCTGCTGCAGCAGATAAACAAGGACCGCGAAGGACTGAACCTCAAGGATGTTGAGGTATCGGCCTACGCATCGCCAGACGGCGGATACGACCTGAACAGCAAGCTGGCATCACAGCGCCAGAAAAACACTCAGCAGTATGTTGAACAGCAGCTGAAGAAAGCACAGCTGGCCGACGCTGATGTTGACGCAAAGTATACCGCCGAGGACTGGGACGGATTCCAGGAACTGGTCAAGGCAAGCGACATACAAGACAAGGACGTAATACTGAGAGTTCTGTCAATGTACAAAGACCCACAGGAACGCGAGCAGCAGATAAAGAATATCTCAAGCGCCTTCCGCGAGTTGGCAGACGGCATACTGCCACAGCTGCGCCGCTCACGCATGATTATCAACTACGAGACAGTAGGACGTGACGACCAGCAGATTCAGGAGCAGTTCCGCCAGGATGCCGGAAAGCTGAATGTCGAAGAGCTGCTTTACGCCGCTACACTTACCGAGAATGCCGACCAGAAAGAGAAGATTTACAAGACAACAACAGAGCTGTATCCTACCGATGCCCGTGCATACAACAACCTTGCAACACTGGCTTATGCCAATGGAGACTACAGCGAGGCACAGCGCATGGCTGAGAAAGCACTCAGCGCCAACAATGGCCTGGCTGAGGCTAATGCCAACCTCGGTATGCTGGCACTGCTGAACGGCGACGTGACAAAGGCAGAACAGCTAATAGGAAAGGCTACCAACGCCAACGGACTGAACGAGGTGCTGGGCAACCTGCACCTGGCTCAGGGCAACTATGCACAGGCTGAGCAGGATTTCGAAAACGTATACTCTAACAGTGCAGCACTGGCTCAGATCATGAACAAGAACTACGCATCGGCAGCAGTAACACTGAAATACATCAAGGATCCCGATGCCACTACTGACTATCTTAAGTCAATACTCTCAGCTCGCATGGGCAACACCGCCGACGCTGCAGAAGCCCTGCGCGCAGCGATAGCCAAAGACCCTGCCTATGCCCAGTATGCTGCTAACGCCCTGGAGTTGGCTAAGGTGGCAAAATAAAGCATAATGAAGAATTACTTCATTGGTTTTCTGTTCACCCTGGTTATGGCGTCCTGCGGTGCCCCCAGCGGAATGTTCCGCCTGGAAGGCAGCTTCAGAAACCTTAACCAGGGTGAGTTCTATCTCTATAGCCTTGACGGGAAAGGAAAAATTGACACCATTCAGGTGCGTAACGGACAGTTCCGCTACGAAGCAGCCATTGACGAACCGCAGGCTTTTTCGCTGATATTCCCTAACTTCTCCGAGATTCCCGTATTTGCGGAATCAGGAGCGTCGGTGGATATCAATGGCGACGCATCTCACCTGAAAGAAGTCAACGTTGGAGGAACAGAAGAAAACAACATGATGACGGCTTTCCGTCTGGATGTCGCTGACAAGACTCCGCCACAGGTACAGAAAGCTGCCGAGGAATTCATTGAGAAGAACCCGGCAACAATGAGTAGTGTTTTCATCCTGAACAAATACTTCATTCAGAAAAACAACCCCGACTTAAAGAAAGCCCTTAACCTTTGCCGGCTGATTGAAAAGGCACAGCCCGACAACAGACAGATAACACAGCTGAGGGAACAGCTCACAGGACTGAAAACCGTAGAAACAGGGAAACAGTTGCCAAAATTCGAGGCTGTCGACGTAAAAGGGAAACGTACGAACAACGCCACGCTCTCGGGAGATGTAAATGTGGTCATGGTATGGGCTACATGGAACTATGAGTCGGACAACCTGCTACGACAACTGAGATTACTTAAGAAAGACTATGGTTCAAGGCTTGGAATAGTAACCATTAACGTGGATGCCAGCCAGCGCGATTGCCGCAAGGCAATGGACCGGGACTCCATCAACTGGAATGTAATCTGCGACGGACGTATGCTTGACACACCTGTACTCGCACAGTTGGGAATAAACGACATCCCGTTTAACATACTCACAGACAGGAGCGGAAAAATCCTTGCTATTAACAGCAACCAGAATGAAATGAAACGGAAGATAAAGAGATGTTTGGAAGATAGCTGACTGCCAACGTGACAACGGCGTTACAGAACAGGTGAAGATTTTGGTTAATTATCGTTAATTTATATTCTATTTGTCTAAATTTACACCTAAGTAATGATCAAAAAATAACTTGGGACGATTTGTCTATCTGTCAGAAAGCCGGGAGGCGGCAACAAGCGCCTATTAGACAAGGAGCCGGTCTTG
>CALGGR010000086.1 GCA_937915755.1 uncultured Fretibacterium sp.
CTGAAGAGGTAGTAATACAGTTCAATGCCGACAGGAGATTAAAAGAGGATTGTTCTGCAATATATAATGCATTGGGAATAGATTTGAGTACAGCGTTTCGTATATTCACGGAACGTACAAAGGAAGTCAGAGGATTTCCATTCTCCACCCCTGCGAGGAAGATAACACACGCGGAAGCATTGATGGCCTTTGATGAACTTCGGGAACAGGCTAGAAATGTACCTGAAATGTCGTTAGATGAAATCAACGAGGAGATAAGAGCAACGAGAGCAGAAAAGAGGGAGCGTTAATGCCTTACCCGGTGCGAGAATTTATAGTATCTCCTGCAGAAATGATGAGCTTATTGTGTAAGTAAATATAACAAAAAGAGCCTGATGCTATCTCTTACATCAAGCTCTGTTGCTTCTCTTGCTCACTTTCAATATCTCACTTTTTTTGCTCACTTCCCTCTTCTCCGCAAAAATAAATAATAAAAATATATTTTGATATAAATGTATATAGGGCACAGTCGGGTAAGGTCATTACGTAACGTATATATATTCAATAATATATTTTCAAATATTTTTTAAGGTTGGGAAATGAGTGTCCCCGACCTTACCCCAATACAGAGAGTACGGCTAAATATTCTTCAGTCTGATACCTCTGAACATCTGTGTTCGTTTACCGCCTTTACTCTCCTTGAAACGAGAGCATTGAATATTCTCCAGTGCGGAATAGAAGTCATTAGTACTATGAGTATTCAGAGCACAACTATTACAGTAATTGCGGTAAGCATCGTAAAGTTTTTTCGAACTTTCGGAATAATCAGCCCCAAGTTCACAGTACCGCTCTAAAAAATCAGCGAACCAGTCATTATTATCTCTGTAATTAGTAATCTCATCAAGCACAGCAACTGGTGGAGTGAGCTTAAAATCTTTCTTTATGACTTTATACGCACCTTCGATAATCCACTTAAGAATAGCCCCGCCAGCATTCCTGAACAAAAAATCTGAGTAGTTCTTGATGTCCTGTTTGCTGTCAATCTGCGCCTTGAATGGAATAACGATAATTCTTCTCCAAGTGCCGCTGTCATTAGCAGAAACTTCCGGCTTATGGTTAGTATAGAGAACCAAGCTGTGGGATGGAGTGAACTCAAAAGGAGCTTCAAACTTCTTCTCTGCATGTATTTTATCTGTAGAGCATAACTGCTTCAATGTTGCAGTATTCAGCCGTTCTCCTTCCTCAAGTTCTGACGCAATAATAATGCGTTTTCCTTTCATCTCTGCTCGTTCAGCTTTTGAGTTTCCTCTATATCCCATTGTAAGACTTTCAGATGAGATTGTGCCGCTGTAGTCTCCAAGAATATTAGCGATGACATTGTAGAATGTCGATTTGCCATTACAACCATTACCGTATGCAATAATAATATTCTCGTTGTACACCTTGCCTATAGCTGCTAATCCTATAGTGTCCTGAACAAAGTCGATTAGAGCACTGTCATTCTGAAAAATCATATTGAGGAAATCAAGCCAAATATCCATTCCAACGTCAGACGGAGCAACAGCAGTAATCTTCGTAATTAAGTCCTTGGGATTATGCACTCTCAGTCCTTGAAGCCCTGCTCTCAAATCATAAGTTCCTGCTGGAGTATTCAAATCAAATTCATTGCTGTCCAACTCATCAGGTTTCACACTAATCATTGTTTTCACAGCTGACAGTGCAGAGTTTATAAATCTCATATCTCGGCGTTGCATTGTGAACTTTTTATAGTCCTCTGCCTGATTGAGTTTACTTAATAATAGTTCCTGTTTTTGATTTAGCAGATTAGAAGCACATGATTTCTTTGCATTATCAAGGATATTCTGAATGCCGTTATTCTTAATTTCGGCTTGAATAGTCTCTTTCCATTTCTCTGCTTCTTTGAGCTGACTGTCTGTTAAGTCCTGCGCTAACCCTTGACCTCTGACTTCGTTTTCATGCCAATAACCGTTCTCATATACAAGGAAAGTTCCAATCTCACAGTACCTTAATCTGTCCTTGTATTCTCTTGCTAATATTTTTGCCTGTCCTATATCTGAGTAATCATCAGGTTTTAGTGCAGGAGTAAAGTTAAATACTTCTGGGGCAATATAATTTTCGTCAGTTAGGATATTATTACGATAAGATTTCACTGCACCGTTCCATATATTTTGAAGCTCATTATTACTCAAAGGTGGCTGGCACTGTTGAGACTGTTCGATAAATGACTTGTATGCCTCACTTGTATCACCGTATCTTGTTACCAGTTTACAGGCAATATTATGCATTGTATTATTTCGTTGTCCTTGATGAATAACTTGCGGTTTCGCAATGCTTGCTAAAAAAGTATCGAGAGTAATTGAGCCGGAGAAAAATTCAACTTCAGGATTAGCAGTTCCGAAGAAAAATCTTCCAGCATCAAGAGCATTCTTATCAAAATAAGGAAACTGGTTAAAGACTTTCCTTTTCATCGCTGAATATTCATCTGCTTTTGTAACTTTATTTATTGGGAATAGCACATGAAATTTCGGACGAGCTGATTTCCCATCTTTGGACTTCATGTGATTGCGACTGTAGTGAACTGCAAACTCTACATTTTGGAAGAACTCTGCAATCCTCTCTGATGTAATCCATTCCTGCGGATTATCTGAATGATCGTTATCAATGTCCATTGCTAT
>CALGGR010000087.1 GCA_937915755.1 uncultured Fretibacterium sp.
TTAACTCTTTTGATTTTCAGTGCTGCGTTTTCTGCAGTTCCATCATCATTTAGTGTTATTTCCCCACCACGTAAATGTAATAGGTTAGCTATTACTTCACCTGTTTTAGTTAAAGTGAAATTATCACTGGTGATTGTAAGTAAATTGACTACTGCATTTAACATTGAAACTACTTTATTAGTATCATCTTCTCCAATTTTTAATTCTAATATACCTCTAATATCGTCTTCCTCATCTTTAGCTCTTTTTACTTCGGCTGATATTTCACCAGCTTGAACACTAATAGCTCCACTTAATTTTTCTTCTTCTCCTGATGCTCTTTTTGTTTCTTTATCAACTTCTGTTAATATTTTTTGATTTGTTAATTCTATTTGGGCATTAAGATTTACATTAGTGGCCATTTCATTAGTGTATATGTTTTGTTGCATTAATCGCACAAATAAGTATCCATCTGCATATCCTGGTAAACTTATTCTATAATTACCAGATGTTAATCGAATATCTAGCATGTCAAAGTTATAGGTTATAGGCTGCTCAAGGACAAGTATTCGTCCGTATATATCGTATACGCATTTTTTTATGATTCTACAAATTTGATTTTGAAAATCTAATTCAAATTTATCTTTTATTTCGTTCAGGGTCAATTGAAGAGTTTTATCATTCGGCAGGTCCCATACCAAGATGCCTCGTATTTTCGGTTGATTATCACGCACAATGGTTTGGTGTTTGGTAAAAACTTCAATTTTTTTACCCATAACTTTTAGTTGTATAGTGCCTGAAAAATTTTTATCCGGAAGATAAAATTCATCAGGAGCATTGGCTATAAAGTCATAAATTTTTCTATCTCTTGCTTCATTTTTCTTTAGGCGCAAACAGTCAGACAAGGTGTCGTTAATATATTCAATTGAACCGCTTAAATCGGTAACATACAGGCCTACCGGAATATGATTAACAAATTCTTCAAGTTCTAAAAGTCTTTCCTCTGTTATTTCGCCGTTTCTGTATTTACCTATTGCTTCAAAAGCACCCTTAATCATTGTAAGCTTCTCACACTTGCTTTCTCCGTCTAACATAGGTCCTGCCGTTACAATAATTGTAGGAATATTAATTCTTGCTGCGGCAATAAGCATAGCAGGAGTGATTTTATCGCAGTTTGAAAGCAAAACAAGCCCGTCTAACTGATGAGCATTAGCAACAGTTTCCACGCAATCCGCTATCAAGTCTCTTGAAGGGAGCGAGTATCTCATTCCGTCATGCCCCATTGCTATTCCGTCACAAACCGCAGGAACTCCAAAGATAAACGCCTGACCGCCTCCTGTGTGAATACCTTTTTCTATCTGGCGTTCCAAATCTCTCAACCCAATATGCCCCGGAACCAAATCCGAAAAAGAACTCGCTATACCAATGAAAGGCGAATTCATATTTTTTTTGGAAACACCTGTTGCCATCAAAAGGCTTCTGTGCGGAGTTTTAGCTACTCCTTTTTTTATATTATCACTGCGCATTTTTACTCCTTTAAGCTTTTTAAAGGCTCAAATAATAATCTTTCATTAATTTTGCATCTTCTTCAATATTCGGGCTTTCACAAACAATTGCACCCTTAATATTAAAATCTTTGAACGCTTTCAAAAGCTCTTTATAGTTCATATCAGATTCTTCAAGATTCAAATGTTTTTTCTCTCCCTTTGCACCATAATCAATTCCTGCAATATGCGCGTGGAAATTATCAAGCGCAACCTGTCCGAGCTCATTGCCTATTTTTTCAAAAATTGCGGCAAATTCGTCATAAGTATTTGAAATACCGTTATATCTTGCGTGAAGATGTGAAAAATCTACGCAAGGCAATACTGTCTCAAACTCTTTTGAAAGTCTTACAATTTCTTCCAAATCA
The DNA here is from genome assembly GCA_937915755.1 of uncultured Fretibacterium sp. GTDB lineage: Bacteria > Synergistota > Synergistia > Synergistales > Aminobacteriaceae > JAFUXM01. The sequence continues at coordinate 1,892 of CALGGR010000087.1, forward strand.
CCCCACTGAGTAGCTTTACCCGTTGTTTCAGGTCTTATCCAAATTTTATTATCAGTTTTTTTAAGCTCGTTCGTAATTATCTCTATTTGTTTTCTTACTTGCCCATAAACAGGCTCTTTTTCCATCCCCAAATAATATGCTGCGTGAAAAGTTATACTAAATCCGCCAAGTTCGTTTGCTGTTTGAGCTGTTTCAATAATCCGCTGAATACTGGCTTCAACCTTATCTTCTTCTCTGGCGTTTAAATTTACATAAAATGGAGCATGCGCTGTTATTATTTTACCTGAGCCGCTGACTGCTTCTCTGCTTTTATCACTGATTCTGACTCCTCTTACAAATTCAAGCTCAAGCCCGTCAAGGTTCATATTATTAAGAACTTCAAATCCGTCATCATATCCTTTTGCGCTCAGCGGTACTCCTGCTGTTAAAAAATTAAGTTTATCCATTAATACTCATCCCTTGTTATCTGAATTCTTCTCCGATTTTAGGGTTTACGATTCTTATAAAGTCTTTACTGTCACCCATAAAGAAACTTCCAAACTGCATAACTGTCGGAACAATAAGTCCTTTTGATGTCGCGATAAAGAATTTGTCATCCTCTATTTTTGCAACGGTACCTGCAGGATGAGGAATACAAAAGGCATCAGATGCTACTTCCGCTTTCATAATCTTCATCATATTACCGCGGAACGTCGTACTTGCAAGTATAAACGGATTGAGCGCACGAATAAATCTCTCAATTTCTTCTGCTGTTTTATTGTAATTGATAAACAACTCCTGCTCTGTTAATCCTTTCCCTGAAACAAAATCGCCTCTTGGCTGTTCCAATCTCGGAAGTTCTTGAACTTCATACATTTGAAGCACTTGCAATAAAAGTTCTATCCCTATTACGTTAAGTTCATTAAAAATTGTACCCATAGTTGCTTTTGAATGTATATGATAAGGTTTTTGAGCAATTATATCACCTGTATCGAAACCTTCATCCATAAAATGAACCGTAACACCAGTCTCAGTTTCGCCATTCATAATAACACGCGAATACGGGTTCCCGCCTCGATACTTCGGAAGCATTGAAGGGTGTACATTTATAAAACCGTCTTTTGTTGACTCTATAAGAATTTTCGGAATTTTATAGTTAAAAGAACAAACCACTGCCGCATCAACTTCAAGAGCTCGTACTTTTTCTATAAGTTCTGGCTCGTCAAGTTCATCAAAATCAATATAATTAAGCCCTCTTGAAAGTACAAAATTTTTAAAATCCCTGTACATATTATGGCTCTTTTTAGGGCCTAAAACACCTACAATATTAACCCCTGCCATTAAAAGCCCGTCAAGCCCTATATATGCCATATCAGGGATACCGACAAATAGTATTCTCTTTTTAAAAACGGTTCTGTTAAACATGTTTATCCTAGCGTTAAGTCAAGTATACCATTAAATTTAATTTTGTACCACTGTTGATTTCGTTCAGCAAATTGTTATAATTTAAATATGGACGGATTAAACATAACTAAAATTTTGGCAAGCCTAAGAAACCCCGAACTTTATCTGAGAAAAATAAAGCAAAACGGAGGCCCGGATGGCACTGCCGGAAATAATTTGTTTAATTCCAACCTCTCAAATCAACGTGCTAACATCAATTTAAACCCAACATCACTGGCAGCCCTAAATAACCAGCTTGCAATGAATCAAATAGCAAGTATGGACAGGTCAATCTATATCAAAAATTTGCTGGGCCTCCCGCAAACATTGGGAGAAATCCTGCTTGCCGTTCAAAATAAAAATTCACCGCTTAATATAAACACTCTTTTACTTAATAATCTGAATCAGGAAATGCTACAAAATCAAAAAGCACTGGCTCAAATTTTCGGTGAAGACGGTGGAATTCCTCTAAATCCTACAGCTCAAGGAGCAGAACAGATAGCACAACAGGCTCAGACAATGCAAAAAGATGCTATAATGTTATTCTTTAGCGGAATGATACATATGCCTTCAATTTCTGAAATGATAACAAGAAACAGCAAAGAAGCCGTAGCAAATCTTATTCTTGCAATGGCATCTGCCTCAAAAAACGGTATGACGGGAGACCAAATCAGAGAAACAATTAATATTATAAACTCCTGCGTTGCTCTTGCAGAATCAGGGAATTCGGCTCAAACACTAAAAAGTCTTATGATGCTCTATCTTCCATGGCTTCCTCTTAATGAAGGCGTCGGATTCGATTTGGAAGTCGAAACTCCCGACGGAGAAAACGAATCCAATAATTCAAAATTAACCGTTTTGATACAAACAAGAAACTTCGGAAATGTTAAGGGTGTATTTACTCTAACAACTTCAAACTCGGTAGATGTCTACATAATTTGCTCAGAAGGATTCCCAAAAGCTACACTTCAAAGAAGCTTAAAAGAAGAAAGCTCTGCGCATGCTATGAATACAAACATAGACATAGAAGCCGTTACACCTATAAAAGCAGAAGCTGAAAGACAAGAAGCGAAAGTAAATCTTTCCGCAACAAATGAAATGAATCCATATCTGCTTTTGATGGCACACGCATTTATCCGCAACGTTATATTTATAGACTCAAACAGCCTATCAGGTGCTATTGCTGCTGATTCTCTATAGCAGATGAAAGATTGTACGCATTTAACAGTGCCGTATCAGCAAAAATCATAGGAAGTTTGCTCACGTCATTTTGCGGAGAAACAAGAGATTTTTTGCTGATTACATCTTCTTCAAAACCTCTTATTATAAACGAATTGAGAATCTCATTATAATCATTTAATACCGTTTCACAATTAGTCCCTTTTACAGAATCAACACCATCTGCCGGAACAATTCCCCAGTTTATATATCCTCCGTTTTGCAAAAATGACCATAACTTCGGAGCAATTATATGCAAATTGTGCGGATTTGTATATGCATTAAAAGAAATCAAATCAACTCCTGCGTCAATCGGCATCTGCCAATCACATTTTTTCAAGCACTGAACACCTACGTAAGCCGAATTTGCATGCAATTTTTCGAAAATTCTGGAATATATACTCACTAATGTTTCCGAATCAATATCTTCGTTTCCTCGTTTTTCACTCCCGAATCTGTTTAACAAAGGCTCTTCAAATAGAATAATAGGTCTTGTGTTCGGTGAAACTTCCTTAATCTTATATATAAACAAGCAGGGTTGCACATTTCCCGTTTTTTCTCTGTCGCTCTGGTTGCGTCCGTATTTCGACAGCAGGAAACACGCCAGCACATTGGGGAGCAGTGAACTCTTCAGCCGTATAATCCCCACTGACCGGCTGGAGTTGGCGGGCAGTATGTCATCGGTAACTACCGCGCAATTTCCTATAGTACCAACGCTAGAGAGTATTACATCACCGGCTTTCAGAGCTGTGCGGGGGTTGTCCCTGTGTAGCTGCTCGGATATGATCGCTTCCCGCGATAAGTCGAAGTAGTTATCACGCGGTGAGGTTGCGGAAATCATATTTATGTTACTGTTCTCGTCATACTCAAATGATGCGTGTATTCCGTCCGTAACGTCTGCAATATCCCCCAATATGATATTTGGGCGGCTCTTCACTGCCTGATACAGTGATACATGCTCCCGTGAAAAATATTCTGCGTCTATTCTGTGTTCTGCATTCAGCGACGAATACATTACCTCACAACATTCAAGCCCGTCCGTCAAAGCCCTGTACTTCACTTCATCGAACGGGCCTATGCGAAAAAACTTAATCCCTCCCGTCTGGCAAACTCGCAGAAAGCCTCCGCAATCCCGTCTTCAGTCATTCCCTCATGATTGAACAGGTCATGCTCAACTATTGGGTGTTTGTGTTCATCAAGCATAATCTTTCCGTCCGAATCTGTCCGCATAATCTTTTCGCCTGAATTGTCCTTGCCCGGTTTCCTCATTGTCGCGAAAAATACCGGGTAATCATCTCTTCTTGGGCATAACTTATCGTCCCATTTCTGCACGAGCAAAACGCTTGTCTTTGTTCCTGTGTGGGGCTTGAATACGTTTGTGTGAAGCCCTATAACCGCCAGTATTCTGCACTGTCCCGCAATGAAATCACGTATGTATTTGTCGCTTGAATTGTTGAAGCGTCCTTGCGGGTGGATTATTGCCATTCTTC
>CALGGR010000088.1 GCA_937915755.1 uncultured Fretibacterium sp.
CTCAGGACAACTACAGCGGGCTTCTCACGATCAGCTTCATCGTGATGTTGATGGATGGTACAATGGACGGAGTGAGGCCAGGATTGCGTATAGTCCCAGACAACTCGGCAACGCAGCAGAATAACTACATTATTGTCCGTGACGGAACACAGGATAACCGCTGGAACATGACGTTCTTCATTGCGCCATCAGACTGGGAGGAATCAAGCCAAGAGAATAAACCTGCTATAACCAGCACTTCTGTAATTAGTGCAATCACAGGACAGCCCTGCACATTCCAGCTCTCAGCATCAGGCACGACTCCGATAACATGGACGCTCTCAGGCAATCTCCCTGACGGTCTCACACTCAGCGAATCGGGTCTAATCTCAGGCACTCCGACGAAAGCCGGAAGTTCAACGTTCATGGTTACAGCCACAAATTCAATCGGCAATGACTCGCGCGTGTTCACGCTTCAGGTACTTGATCCTGTGAGCATCACGACGTCCAGCCTCAAAGCCGGAACAATCGGAAAGTCCTACAGCGTAACCCTCAAAGGCAAAGGCACAAAGCCCCTCACATGGACAGCAGAAGGACTCCCCAGCGGCCTCGACTGTAACACGAGTGGGAAAATCTCCGGCAAGCCCACAGTGTTCGGGACGTTCAATGTGAAATTCACGCTCTCGAACGGCGCAGGAAGCACAACGAAGGGACTAACGCTCACGATTAAGGGCATTGCTCCGAAACTCTCAGGCTCACTCGCAAAGGGTGAACTCAGCGTAGCCTACAACTCAAAACTAAAGCTCACGAAGGGAAGTCAGCCTGTAACGTGGAGCATAGCAGGGAATCTTCCTGATGGACTCTCGTTCAACACATCAACGGGAGAAATCTCAGGCACTCCGACATCGTACAAGAGTTCAGGCTTCAAACTCACAATAACGGCCTCGAACGATGCAGGGAAGAAGTCAAAATCCGTCAAACTCACGGTCAAGGGCACGAAGCCCAAGATTAAAGCCAGTCTCCCGAACGCAACTATCGGTCAGCCATACAGCGCGAAGCTCACGGCCACAGGAAGCGAGCCAATCACATGGAATGTTGAGAATCTCCCCGAAGGCCTGAGCCTCAACGGCGATACGATTTCCGGCACTCCGACAGGGTCAGCAAAGTCCTACAAGGTTAGACTCACCGCGAAGAATCCAGTGAAGACCGTCAAAAAGTCGCTGACCCTCAAGGTTAATCTAGCCTCTGATACACGGCTTCCTGCAATGTCTGAGGCAGTCGGGGAATCGTACTCACTCGCTGAGTATTCGGTGCTTCCCGAACAAAAACTCGCAAATTCCGGTGGGTATATCGTTGTCGCTGAACTTGGTACGATTTCCGTTGACGTTTCGGGAATGTATGAGTTCGATGTTGCTCTGAGTGATGATGTTCCAGAGGGCGCGGAATTGGTTTATCTCGCAAATTCTGACGAGCCTTCGGATGATGACGAGATTGCGGAGTTCTACGATGACGAAGGGGAAATATCCACCGTACCTGAGAGCCGGAAGATCACAATCTCAATATGGCTCAACAAGGAGGTAGTTTACTCGCCGGAGATAGCTGTCAAGCTGTGATAGGATGAGCGCATCCCACAAAAACTATTCGGAGGGAAAATGAGAACAAGAAAGCGCAAAATATCGCAGCGGGAAAGGCAAGACTCCGTAAGCTGACGTTAATGGACGATGATTTCATGAATCTTGTGCTTGAGGATAATATTCCTTGCGTTGAGGAAATGCTGAGAGTTATTCTGAAGAAAGATGACCTCGTTGTGAAGAAGGTACAGACACAGGAAAAGCTTCATGGTTTCGGACGCTCATTGTGCCTTGATGTTTACGCGGAAGATAGCGAGGGCGTACGCTATAATATAGAAATCCAGAACGCAGATGAGGGTGCTGACCCCAGACGTGCAAGGTTTCACATGGGAATGATAGATGTCCATTCATTGGAAGCCGGACAAAAATTCTCGGAACTTCCAGAATGCTACGTGATATTCATAACCCGCAATGACGTACTAGGGTTAGGCAGGGCAATATACACGATTCACAAGTATATTGATGAGGTATTGGAGCCATTTGATGACGGGTCGCACACGATATACATCAACTGTTCGGCGGAAGATGACGGCTCAGAGATATGGAAGCTGATTCACGATTTGCAATGTATGAACGCGGAAGATATGTATTTCCCCAGACTTGCAGAGCGTGTGGAGTTTTTCAAGGGTGATAATGAAGAAGGAGGCGAAGGAACTATGGGATATTTTAAGGAACGTGAAGAAAAAGCTGTGAAAGCTGCTGAAAAGAAAGCAGAGAAAAGGAGTGCGGAAAACTTTGCGCGTAAGTGCCTGGAGATGGGAAAATTTACGCTCGAAGACATTGCAACAGCTACGGGTCTGACACTCAAGCGAGTTCAGAGACTAGCGGAAACGTTATAGTGCGTAGGTCAACAGGGTGTGATAAAATTCTCACATCCTGATAAATCCAGACTGAGTTCGCGAAGGAGTTGAGAGAGTATTGGTTAAGAAGTCGAGTATCCTAGTGATGATGATTGCGTTCGTTATGGGGACTGCGGTGAGTGCGTGGGGAAGTGTCAGCCTAAGCGCATTTCCTGATCCTGTGTTCCGTGAACATCTCAGGCAGTACGATTACGGATGGGGCGAATCCGATTCTAACGGCAAGATTATCGGGAGACATAACGGTATTCTGGAAGACAAAGAGCTGGAAAAAATAACGAACTTAGGATTAAATGGTAAAATAACATCACTAAAATGATGGCAACACTTAACCTCTCTAAAAGAGCTAAGTTTGAGCTGTAGGGCTGAAAGACTGACGGAACTCGATTTAGACGGTTGCTTAGTTTTAACATATCTGGACTGCTCCAGTAACCAGCTGACTTCACTCAATGTAAGCGGCTGTTCGGCTTTAACATATCTGAACTGCTCCTATAATCAGCTGACCTCACTCAACGTAAGTGGTTGCTCGGCTTTAACAACGCTATACTGCTCTAATACCCAACTGACCTCACTTAATGTAAGCGGCTACTCGGCTTTAACAACATTGATATGCAACAATACCCAGCTGACCACACTTAATGCAAGTGGTTGCTCGGCTTTAACAGAACTGGTATGCGACGATACCCCATTGACCTCACTCAATGTAAGCAGTTGCTCGGCTTTAACAACATTGCTTTGTCGTAATACCCCATTGACCTCACTCGATGTAAGTGGTTGCTCGGCTTTAACAGGACTACACTTCTACGGTAACAGTAACACGCTGACCGAACTCAATGTAAGCAGTTGCTCGGCTTTAACAACGCTGTACTGCTCGAATTATAAGCTGACCTCACTTAACGTAAGTGGTTGCTCGGCTTTAACAGATCTGCGCTGCTCCGATAATCAGCTAACCGAACTTGATGTAAGCAGTTGCCCGGCTTTAACGACGCTGTACTGCTGGAATAACCAACTGACCGAACTCAACATAAGTGGTTGCTCGGCTTTAACAGAACTGCAATGTTACGGTAACCAGCTGACCGAACTCGATGTAAGCAGCTGCTCGGCTTTAACAGAACTGTACTGCTGGAATAACCAGCTGACCGAACTCGACATAAGAGGCTGCTCGGCTCTAACGATACTGCAATGCAACGCTAATCAGCTGACAAAACTAAATATAAGCGGTTGCACGGCGTTAACAGGGCTGGAATGCGGTGATAACAAGCTGACCTCACTCAATGTAAGCGGCTGTTCAGCTTTAACGCTACTGAAATGCTATGATAATAAACTGGAAGAACTCGACTTGAACGAATGCACAGCGTTGACGCATCTGAATTGTTTCAATAACCAGCTGACAGAGCTTGATGTTAGCGACTGCACTGCTTTAGAATATCTGCAATGCGCCAGTAATCAGCTGACCGAGCTTGATTTGAGTAAAAATAAAGCTCTACGTTTTGATATTTACGATGAGCATACTAGGAATGGTCATTTATGGCAGAAGGCAAGGGGTCTGAAGACAAAGAAAACTTCAAAAGGTAATTACGAAATCAACATGAAAGATTACGTTTCCCGCCTTGAGTATATAGAGTATGCTGACGTTGATTACAACAAGGGAACGGGAATTGCCACTGTTAGCTATCCTGTCGCTTCTATAAACTACGGGTATAATACCGGCCTTGTTATATCAGGTAAAAATATCATTATGCCCGTTAAAGTAACTAACGCCCTGAGTATTGTCGCACTTGAACGCTCAGGCTTTGGGACGGGCGGCCTCATCATAGGCGACATGACTGATAACAGCTACTTGGACGGGAATGGGAACACACTCACAGAGTCCCAAATGCGAGACTACAGATACAGCGACTACGGTAAATTGGGATTGGCAGCAGATGGAAATTCCCGCCTGATTCTTCGTGCCGAGACTGACAAGCCCGGAACAGCGTCTTTCAGTTTCAAGGACAACATCGACGCAAAACTCGAATCTCTCGCCACACGAAAAGAACTTTCAGCGTCAGATCAGCTCAGTACAACACAATTCTCTAGCTGGCTAGAAGAGACACATCAGGTGTCGGCGGTTCTTGTTGCGCCTGAAAGATTCCCTGAGTCGAAGTTGAACAATTTTCCGTCTGACACGTTCAAGGTTCACGTAAAGTTCACGGACGAGGATGGGGAAATTACAGAGGACGACTTGGAACTGAAACTTGAAGCTGCTCCTGTGGTACTGATGCCGGGAATGTTTGATGACGCAGATAACGCATATAAAACTTTTGGCATTGGTGCTAGTGTTAACTCCGATACAGGCATATACCGCGAACTAAAGTTATTTGGTTTCGATGAGACACACATCCATGTGTGGAACGACTATGATCGCTCAAAAGGTCCGAATGAACTTCTTGCTTACATTAATAATGGGCTGTTCAAGAAAATCACTGAGGCATTCAACCAGTACGCGAGTGGCGGAATCGTCTGCACAAAAGCTGATATCGTTGCTCACGGAATGGGCGGCCTTATGGCGCGTAGATTCCTTCACGAGTCCGGCAAAGACTCTCAGGACGGTAATAACTGGTCTGTACGCTCATACAAGCAGGGAATGGTCAGGCGACTAATTACTATTGCGACTCCGCATTACGGGACTCCTTGGGCTGACAGCATTAACAAGAGACGCTCCATCACAATGATGTATAACGGTATTCTGAACACGCCATATTTTGATGAGCATCCTTTTATAACGAGTGTTGCAGATAGAATCTTCCTAATGAGAATGTGCAATCTTATGGTGAACACTCTTATACCTTCTCCACAGCTCACAAAAAATTCTCATATCTTTTTGGGAAGTGCATGGGAAGAAATGAAGACCACTTCCCCACGCAGCTACGGACTTCCTGCCGGAGTTCCTATGTATGCGATTTACGGAAATATAATCATCGACGGTGTGTACAGGGATTCTATGACTTTGTTCTCGAAACTTGTTGACGAAATTCTTAAAATTGACGTAGATGTCTATGATCTTCCGTCTACCGGGCTGTCTTATATAGAAAAAAAGCTGACAGGCTCTATGAAAAATAGCGTAGCTCTGATGGTGTTCTCATTTCTGCGGGATATTCCAGATTACGCGAGAATAGGATTAGATGCATTCTCCCGGGGATTATTCGGGTCAGAAGCAAATGATTTAATCGTATCAGCTTCTAGTGCTTCCGGCGGGTTAAGGTCTTCCGAATATGTCAACACCGCTCTTGACGTTATGGATCCTAACCCTTTTGATGACAAGAGAGACAGATACTCTCACTGGTCTATATGTAAGCAGTTAGATGTCGGGGAAAAAGTTGCTTTACTTCTAAAGGGAGCTAAAAACGAATTCACAGTATTTGATAGCGAAGTATACGAGACGGCAAATAGAGTGCAACGAAATTTATCTGATACGTTGGCAGACGACATAGACGAAACAGAAGAATTTGTGTTTGCAGAACGTCTTAATTTCAATGTTGAGCCTTCAGTTTTGAATGTGAGCAATCCGCAAAACGTTAAATTCTCTGTAACCGCTGATATGTCTTTGCAGAATGATGTCTACTGCATATTCGGCAATGATAGCGGATATAGATTCTTCAAGATGCCTCCTTCGGACAAAAGTGGCAGAAAGTTTGAGGTGGAATTTAACGCAGAAGATATTTTTGCAAGCATGGACAAAGGGGCAATAGAAATTTTATGTATGTCCTGCATATCTGATGACAGTGGCATTTCAGGAATGTACACCTCAAACACAGCGCATATTGCTTCACTCACCGGCCTTGACAGCATAAATATCACCGGCCTTGATTTTCTCGGAGCGTCAACGATATACACGAGCATAAACTCAGAGACTCCCGCCGGACTTTTCGCTGTCGATTCTGACGGAAGATATTACGACGTATCATCACCGCTGGTAGGAACAGAATGGACTTCAACGGAATTTGCACGGGTCAATGAGAACGGGTGCATTTACGGCCTCAAGAAGGTAGTACGACATTGACAGCTAATTTTAGGGGCCTCACAGCGTCAGTGAATGTTGAAGTTTCAGCGGCTTTGGTTGAAGAGGAAAAAGACATACCGCCCGAAATTCTCACCGAGACCCTGCCCAATGTGGCAACAGGACAGCCTTACAGCTTCCAGCTCACAGCATCAGGTACGACTCCGATAAAGTGGACAGCGGAGAATCTTCCCGCAGGACTCGCAATCAATGAGTCGGGGCTAATCGCAGGTACTCCGACGAAAGCCGGAAGTTCAACGTTCACGGTAACGGCCACAAACTCAGCGGGAAAAGCGTCGCAGAAGTTCACGTTTCAGGTTCTTGACCCCGTGAGCATCACAACGAGTAGCCTCAAAGCCGGGACAATCGGCAAGTCCTACAGCGTAACCCTCAAGGGCAAAGGCACAAAGCCCCTCACGTGGACAGCAGAAGGTCTCCCCAGCGGCCTCGACTGTAACACGAGTGGGAAAATCTCTGGCAAGCCCACAGAGTTCGGAACGTTCAACGTGAAGTTCACGCTCTCGAACGGTGCAGGAAGTACCACGAAGGAACTAACGCTCACGATTAAGGGCATTGCTCCGAAACTCTCAGGCTCACTCGCAAAGGCTGAATTGGGGGAATACTACGAATCCGGCCTGAAGCTCTCGAAGGGAAGTCAGCCTGTAACGTGGAGCATAACGGGGACTTTGCCGGAAGGACTCTCGTTCAACACGTCAACGGGAGTAATCTCAGGGACTCCGACATCGTACAAGAGTTCGGGCTTCAAGCTGAAGATTACGGCCTCAAACGGTGCGGGTGAAGCGTCAAAATCCGTCAAACTCATGGTCAAAGGCACGAAGCCCAAGATTACAGCCAGCCTCCCGAACGCAACACTGGGACAGCCATACAGCGCGAAGCTCACCGCCATAGGAAGCGAGCCAATCACATGGAATGTCGAGAATCTCCCCGAAGGCCTGAGCCTCAACGGTGATACGATTTCCGGCACTCCAACGGGGTCAGCGAAGTCCTACAAGGTGAGACTCACCGCGAAGAATCCCGTGAAGTCCGTCAAGAAGACCGTTACCATCAAAGTCATTGCGACATCTGACACACGGCTTCCTGCGATGTCTGACTCAGACGGGGGATCGTACTCATTCGCTGAACATTCGGTGCTTCCAGACGAGTTGACGCTCGCAAATTCCGGCGGGTATGTCGTTGTCGCTATGCTTCCTGAAATTTCGGTTAACGTTTCGGGAATGTATGAGTTCGGAGTCGCGTTGAGTGAAGACGTTCCAGAGGGCGCGGAGTTGGTGTACCTCGCAAATTCTGACGAACCTTCGGATGATGACGAGATTTCGGAGTTCTATGATTATGAGGGAGAACCGATTACCGCCGTTCCAGAAGACCGCAGGATCACCCTCTCGGTCTGGCTCAATTCCAACACCATCTACAACCCAGCCATAGCCATAAAGCAATAGGCACAAAAAATCCCCCCGGCGAAAATGTCAGGGGGATTTACTTTTTCCCGAAACTCCTAAAGCCCCGCAGATACTCCAGGCCCTAACGGTATTCCCAGCATGTACCACACAATCAGAAGCACCGTGAACCCCGCAAGGTAGAACAGCGAGTACGGCATCGCCATCGAAATCACCGTACCGATTCCAACCTCCGTGTCATCGCTCGGCTTGTACTGTTCGAGAAGCCCTATCATTACAGGAAGATAGTACGACAACGGCGAGATTATGTTCGTCGTCGAGTCCCCTATCCTGTAGGCAACCTGAGTCAGTGCCGGCGAGAACCCTACGCCCGCAAACATAGGCACGAATATGGGCGCAAGGATTAACCATTTTGCCGAACCGCTTATCATGAACATGTTGAGGAACGTTACGAGGATTATGAACAACACAAGCAACGGAATACCGCCCAAGTTCATGCTCTTCAGGAACTCCGCGCCCGTTACCGAAAGGATCGTGTCGAAGTGGCTCATTCTGAAAAGCTCAACGAAAAGTGAGGCCGGAAGCACCACAACCATGAAGCCCGTACTTCCAACGAGTCCCTTCTGCATCAGCTTTGGAACGTCTTCGCCCTTCTTGATCACGCCCGCTCCTATTCCGTAAGCAATCCCAATCACGAAGAACAGCCCGAATAGCAACGGCATTACGCTGCTAAGTAACGGCGAGCGCGGAAGCAATGCACCGTCAGCAGGATTCCTGAACAGTGAGCCTTCCGGATACGTGTACCAAACAATCAGCGCAATATACGCGATTAACGCTATCAGCGCGCAGAGAAGACCGCGATTTTCTTCTGGGGTTACGGCGTGCTTGCGTAGTTCTTCAGCGTCGTTGCCCGTGTCATTGTCGCCCAGCATCTTTACCGTGTAGCGTTCAGTTACCCACACCGTAAGGAACGTAAGCACGAACGTCGCCGCTATCATGAAGTACCAGTTAATCAGCGGATGCGTCGGAGTTCCCTCTGGAATGTACGGCACTCCCTCGATTGCTGTCGTCGTTATTCCTGAGAGGAGCGCGTCAGTTCCAGCAATGAAGAGATTTGCCGTGAAGCCTCCGCAGCCTGCCGCGTAACCTGCCGCAATTCCGACCCATGGATTACGTCCCAGTGCCTTGAAGACTGCTCCAGCGATTACGGGCGTGAAGATTATCCCAGCGTCAGAGGCGAGGTTAGCGTTGATTCCGACGAGCGCAATAACAGCCGTAACCAAAGCACGAGGCGCACCTAGTATCGTCTTGCGCATGAGGGCCGAGATCATTCCCGTCTGTTCAACGAGGCCGATACCGAGCATCATCGTGAGAATCAATCCCAGAGGCGCGAAATTCACGTAGGTCTTCACGAATCCCGCGAAAAATGTCCGTATAGACTCATACGAAACGAGATTTGCTACCGCGACGGTCTGCTCCGTGATTTTCCCGGCCTTGCTGACCATGTAGGTTACTTCTTTTCCGGCAAGCCAGTAGGACAAGGCAAAGAGTATCACCGAAAGCACAACGAAAAGCCAGAAAGGATGAGGAAATTTGTTGCCGATTACTTCGATTGCCCGAATGAACTTCTCGAACAATGAGCGTTTCTGCAACACAGCTTCCTTCTTATCGCTCATGAGGAAATTACCTCCTATATTAAAAATTTTCACGCAAATTATAATATATTCTCTGCATTTCAAGCTGACTTTAGTTGTGCTACAATTTTTTCTAAATAACGACAAACGAAAGGAAAGGAACTAAAGCACAGCATGATATTTGAAAAGTTCAGCAGGATTGGAATAATCCCTGTAGTAGTGTTAGATGACCCAAAAGATGCAGCTCCGATTGCAGAAGTCCTCAGCAAAAACGGTCTCCCCTGCGCCGAAATCGCTTTCAGGACACCCGCTGCCGAAGAAGCAACCCGAATAATGTCCCGCGAGTTTCCTGATATGCTAATCGGTGCCGGGACAATCCTCACGACAGACCAAGCAGACATCGCAATGAACGCCGGAGCAAAATTCATCGCTTCGCCAGGACTGAATCCCAAAATCGTACAGTACAGCATCGACAACAGCATTCCAGTTATTCCCGGTACTCAGACACCAAGCGAGATGGAACAGGCTCTCGAATTGGGCCTCAAGGTCGTGAAATTCTTCCCGGCGGAACAGGCAGGCGGTCTCAAAATGATCAAGGCTGTCTCTAAGGCTTTCACTGACCTCAAGTTCATGCCTACGGGCGGGCTCAATGCCTCGAACGTGAAAGATTACCTCATGTATAACAGGATTATTGCCTGTTGTGGAAGCTGGCTCATCAAAAGATCCCTCGTTGCCGCTGGAGAATGGGCAAAAATTAACGCGCTCGTTAAGGACGCTGTTGCAATCGTCAAAACTGTAAGAGGAACGGGGGAGAAGCGTTAAATGACAGGAATCATCAATGACATCACATCGGCACTTGACGCAAAGAGCGGCGAGGACATAATCGCACTGGATCTCAAGGACAAGGGCGGTCTTGCGGACGCTTTCGTTCTCGTAACGGGGAACTCTGAGACTCACATGAAGACTCTTTCCGAGACTGCGGAGGAAGTTCTAGCGAAGTCCGGGAGGAAATGCAGGATTGAGGGCGAGCATAGTCTGAACTGGAGATTGCTTGACGGCGGGGACGTTGTTGTTCACGTTTTCAGCCACAAGGGACGGGATTTCTACAGGCTCGAAAGGCTCTGGGAAGAATAATGGATAAATATCTATGAGGGCAACAACGCTGCAAAATTCCAGGAGCTAAAGCAATAATCAGTGAAAAGCAGGGCACTCTGAGAAATTCGGGGTGTCCCGCCTCATACCAGCCCAAGATGTCTACACGCCTTCAATATCCCTCCATCATCAATATCCTCGCATACATAATCCGCCGCAGCCCTCGCATCTTCCGAGCATCTCCCAACTGCGACACCCACATTCGCATTCCTGAGCATGTCAGCATCGTTAGGCCCGTCCCCGAAAGTTATAACCTCCGAAATATCCGCCCCTATACTCCGCATCATCATCTCTATTCCGCCCCATTTCGTTGACGCTTCAGCCCTTGCCTCCGTGAAGCCCCGCATCAGTTCGAGCCTTGCACCCTTCGGAGGAGCGAAGAATATCCCGTGAGCCTCCGTTAGTTCTGAGTGCGGCATCATTATGTAGCACATTGTAGCCCGCCTAAGCTCTCTCATCGGCCGGAAGCAGTCATACCCTGCCTGACCGTTGAAGTAATTTCTGAACGGATCAAACGCAGCGTCAGCATACAGAAATTCCTCGTCAACAGCCGCCGTAATCTCAGGAAATCTCCCCGCAACCTCACGGAACGAATCAAGCTCGCAATCCGGGAAGTACGCCGTGTGAATCTTCTTACCGTCAGCAAAAATCTCTGAGCCTCCGGCGCAAACAATATCTTCAATCCCGAAAGCCCTCGCAACATTCATCGTCAGAAATGATGCCCGCCCCGTAGCAATCGCTGGAACATGGCCGTTTTCACGCAATAATCTCACAGCCTCAAGTGTCGCAGGAGGAATGTGAGGTTTCCCCCTGTGGCTCACTAGTGTATTGTCAATGTCGAAGAATATGTACATGGTTTCAACCTCAAAGGAAGTCCCGCAAAAACTCTGTCAACAATATCCGCCTCGTTCGCCAAAAATTGATACAGCCTCCCGGTCTCGTCGCGCCATTTTCGGCCGAAAGCATCAGCCGGAACAACGCCCCCGCAAATCTCATCGCCCGTAATCACGCAATCCCTGAGAATATCAATCCTGTCGGCCATGAAGTCAACAGGATTAACCCCGCGAGCAATTAGAGTCTTCACCCCGTCATGAATGGAGGTTATGAGTCCCGCGCTGATTCCCTCAGGGTCATCATGTGAAAGGTTGCAGACATGGCCGAATTTTCCGTAAAGTCTCACAGCGTAATCGCGTTTCCCCATGTAACGCCCGCCTAGTATTAAATGCACCCGCTAATCACCATTCCCATCAACATAATCACTTCGGAGGCTTCAACGAACGCGCCAAGCAAATCGCCCGTTATCCCCCCGAAAATCTTTTTGCATATTACCACGTGAGAAGCCAAGCACAAAATTATCATGGCCGGAATAATCTTAATGCTCACGATTGAGAGTGCTATGAAAGTTGCGAGGAATGTGAAATTGTCGCGCTTGTTTCGTGATGAGCCTAACATTACAGCGAGACCGCCTGATTTTGCGAAGGGAAGGTTATTGAGAAGGACTCCCATTCCCAGACGTGAGTATACGGGGATTAGTGCGAGTGATGAGATACTTACTGAAAATGTGAGCAGCTCGGAGAATAACAGTGTCTTCGCCATAATGAGAACCACGCAGCCCATTACCGCGAATGACCCTGCGTGAGTGTCCGAGAGAATCTTGAGGCGTGTCTCACGGTCCCGGTGCGAGAATATAGCGTCGCACGTGTCCATCAAGCCGTCAAGGTGAAGCCCTCCCGTTAGCAATAATGTGAAAGTCATCATCATGAAGCCTCGAAGTATCGATGAGACTGTCGGAATCATTGCGAGGACGTGAAAGAGCATCAGCCACAGCAGCGAGAATATTATGCCGGTTACGGGGAGCATGAGGCAGAAATAACGGAGGTTACGGGAGTTCCATTCGGGAATTAAGCGCAAGGGGACGGGGATTATCGTAATGAATGTGATTGCTATGATTAGTGAGTTAAGCATGAAGGTAAAATGAATCCCCCTGCCGAAAATGACAAGGGGAGAAATGTCTTAGCCCTTGAAGGTCTCCGCGACTCTCTCAAGCTCCTTGCGAATCTCAATGTGCTGAGGACATGCCGCCTCACATGCCCCGCACTTTATGCACTCGGACGCGACTTTGTGGCCCTGACCCTTAACGTCCCAGTCATGACGACCCTTCGCCAAATCGTAATTCCCGTAGAGCGTGTACATGTTGAGCGCGCCGAATGAGCCGGAGATTCCAATGTCCATTGGGCAGACCTTAGCGCAGTAGTTGCATGTTGTGCAGGGAATTATCGGTATCCCCGCAAGTTCCTCGCTTGCCTTCTTGATGACGGCCTTCTCTTCGGGCGTGAGATGTGTAAAGCCCTTCATGAAGCTGAGATTGTCCCTCATCTGCTCGATGTTCGACATTCCCGAAAGAACCGTGATTACACCCTCAAGGTCAGCCGCGAACTTCAAAGCCCATGACGCGCACGAAGCGTTAGGGTCAGCATCCTTGAAGATTTTTGCGACAGAGTCGGGAGGCGTTGCGAGATTTCCGCCCTTCACAGGCTCCATGATGATGACGGGCTTGCCATGTTTGCGTGCAACTTCATAGCATTTCCGCGACTGTATTGCGTGGCTTTCCCAGTCGGCATAATTTATCTGCAACTGTACAAACTCGGCCTCAGGGTGCTTGTTGAGAATCTCGTCAAGCTGTTCCGGCGTTGAATGGAACGAGAAGCCCAAGTGCTTAATGTTACCCTTTTCGCGCTCGCCCATAAAGTAATTCCAGAGGTCGAACTCCTCAAATGCTTTCGTCCTTGAGTCTCCGAGATTGTGGAGAAGGTAGAAGTCGAAGTACCCTGCGCCTGACTGACGGAGTGATGTCCTGTACTGTTCGAGAGCGTCCTCTTTGGTCTTGCAGGCAATCCACGCGGCATTTTTGGTGGCAAGCTGGAATTTCTCTCTGGGATAACGCTCAACGAGTGCCTGACGGATTGCGTCCTCGCTTCCGGGATATGCCCAAGCCGTATCGAAGTACGTGAACCCCGCCGCAAGAAACTCGTCAACCATCTGCTTTGTCTGCTCAATGTCGATAACGTCCTCTTTGCCTGCAACTCTCGGAAGACGCATCAAACCGAAGCCTAACTTTTTGATGTTGTCGCCTAGCATGAAAATTTTTCCCCCTCTTGAAATATTGAATGTAATAATAGCACTTGAAGTCGGAGTTTAAGCAAAGAAAAAGACCGGGCATCTTTCACCCGGCCTTCTGTGAGTTTTGCGTATATGAGTTAGTTTACGCGCTCAAGAGTCAGTTCCACTTCCACGACCCTGTCGTCCCCGTGTATGCTTGGGCCGCTCTGCTTGTAGCGAACCGTTCCGTCGCTCATGAGCTGGTAGCTTGCACTGGTAACATCATGAGTAACAATTGGAAATTCGGACGAGTACGTGTTAGTGTTGGTTAGCTTGTACGTACTGCCATCTCCGTACGGCCAATCCTCCCAGTCCTCACTTGTTCCCCACACGACTCTGACTTCATCATTAATGCCCTCAAAGTGTGCTTCCACATATGGAGAGCCTTCTTTTTCTTTGACACCTCCACCGCTAATTGATAGTACATATCTCCCGTCTCCGGCTTCAGAAAGTGTGAGCGTGAACTGTTCAGCAGATGCACTTCCCTGAATATAGTTGTCGGTGAGCTTGATTTCGCCTAAAACACTTTCGCCCAGAGCTCCGCCAGTGATGCGCCATGTACCGCTGAGAGTATTCTCTGTTATGGGATTGTCGGGCGTTGTCGGTGTACTCTGCTTCGTGATTGTGTAGGTCATGCGGAAGTGTACCCCTGAAAAATCATCGTCCGAATAATACCCGTCCCGCTCAACCGTTGCTGTTGTCGGTGATGTGATGGTTACCGTTGTGCTGTAGGGGCCATCAGAATCAGAACCGCTGTAACGCCAAGTGTTCCCGCTCACACGAGTGAAAGTATGATTACCTGAGCCGCCGAAATTATCCCGGACATCTGAGACTAGCACCAAGCCGTTCTGAACCGCGTCCCAGCGTATATTGGACGACACTTGAACTGACCCGCCGCTTGTTGCGTTGGTAAGTGAGACTTGTCCACCCTTGAGAGTCATTGTCGCGTTCACCTCACTTCCTGACGCTGAGCCTGAACCGTTCGATGGTATCCACGTTCCGGAGAGTATGCTGAAGTCGTACACTGTTGACGGGGTGTCAGGTGTTGCGGGATTATCCGGCGATGTTGGGTTTTCAGGCGTACTCTGATTCGTGATTGTGTAGGAGACCTGATAACGATATGTATCCGACCCCAGCACCACAGAGCCTGCCTCTTCGACTTTTGCAACTCCAGATGACGTGATGGTCAATGTAGCGCCATTACTACTATCACCCGTCGTCCAAGTGTTGCCGCTGGTGCGCCTGAACGTCAATTCACCGCTGTGGTCAATGAGCTGTGTCGTTACGTTTGTGCCGTTCTGGTATACGTCCCAGTATACATTGGAGCTTATCCTTAGGGTAACGCTATCCTCAGCTGCCTGAACGTTCTCGCTTGCCTGCACGTTGCTGAATGTTACGCCGCCTGCCGATGCTGTTCTTTCAGCGTTCAGCCTGAGCTCGAAATTTCCGCCGGGTCCTGTCGCTGTGCCTGAACCGTTTGAGACTGTCGATGTTCCCTCGAGTGTACTAAACTCGTATGTTGTTGTAGGATCGCCCGAGGAGCCTCCGCTGCTTCCACCGCACCCCGAATGAAGCGATGCCAACGCTAGAACTGCCATCAAAAACCAACATAAGTACTTCCGCATGATTATTACCTCCCAGAATATATTTGCACGACCAACATTCAAAGCCCAACCCTATGCTATAATTACAGCCGATGAAGACAGAAAATAGAAGCAGAGGAGCAGTCAATTGTTATTGACCGTGCATTTACTACTATAGGCAAAGAGTATTTTAGCACAACTTCTTTGCTTTTGTGTTTATTCTCTATAATTTGTGCATAATCCCTCTTAACGTAAGTCAGAAACAGCCTGCAATCCACCACTAAATCCACAACATTTCCAAATTCATCAAGTGCTATCATATTCGTAAAAAGGTGAAGCACAGTCATGTACCACGAACCCGTTATGTTAAGCGAAGTATTAACCCTCATGGAAGAACATTCACACTCCCGAATCCTTGACGGCACTTTAGGACTCGGCGGTTACTCCGAAGAAATCCTGAAACGTTTTCCCTCCTCCTCAGTCTTGGGAATCGACCGTGACCCCGAAGCCTTGAAATTCTCCCGCGAAAGACTCAAAGATTACGGCCAACGCTTCACGGCAGTCCAAAAAAATTTCGGTGCAATCTCGGAGATCGAGGGCGTTGAAGATTTTGACGTTTTCGTTTTTGACTTGGGAGTCTCGAACATGCAGATCACGATCCCTGAGCGCGGCTTCTCCTTCAACAACGACGGCCCTCTCGATATGCGAATGAACCCGGAAAGCGATTCCCCAACAGCCGCCGATATTCTAAGGGACTCCGACATGAAGACGCTCGCGGAAATCTTCAGGCTTTACGGCGAGGAACGTTACGCGGGACCAATCGCCTCAGCCGTAAAACGCTCACCCAATCCCATAACCACAACCTCAGAACTCGTCGCGCTGATTCGTGATACCCTACCTCAGCCAGTACAGCGCAAAATGGGAACTCACCCTGCCCGAAGAGTCTTTCAAGCCCTAAGAATATACGTCAACAATGAAGCAGGCGAACTCGAATCCCTCCTCAAATCGCTTCCTGAGGTCAACAATTCTGCACTCGTCATTTTCGTTTCATACCACTCTCTCGAAGACAGGCTCATAAAACATTCATTTCGTCAGTGGCAGAACGACAGCAAAGGAAAAATCCTGACGCGCCACCCTCTCACGCCGTCCCAAGAAGAGACCGAACGAAACTACAAGGCAAGGAGCGCAAAGTTAAGGGCATTTTCTCTTAATCTTGACTAGGTATTTTTCGCAAAATGTGATATTATTCACTCACAAAATTTTCATAGAAAGGAATCAGGGGGCGAAGGAGAGTGCGAAAAGATAGTGCGAATAAAATAAGGATAACAGTCAAGTTCATGTTAGGGTTAGGAATCGTGATAAGCCTCGTAATTGGTCTTGGCATACTCAGATTTCACGCTGCAAGGCTGGCTTACTATCTTGAGTCCGTGAATCAGTCCATTCAGAAATATTCAGATGAAGAAGTGGTGTTAAGGCAGGAACTTTCGGCGCTCATTGCACCCATAAGGATATACTCCTACTGCAAAGAGAATCTCGGAATGCAGAAAGTCCTGAAAGCTGAAACCCTCCCAATCCGTATGAAGAGCGGAAATCTTGCGGCCTCAAAATCATCATCAGGTTCTGGATTACAGGGCTGGCGTTCGAGTTTAGCGTGGCTCTTAGGGAGATAGAATGACACCATTACGCCCGGGAAGAGCGGGAAACCCTTGGGTACTTTTCGTGATATTCTTCGTGGTAATAGGCTGTACATTAGCGGCGCGCCACTGTTACCCCGATCCGCGAATAGTTCAGCAGTCGCAGCACCAGTATTGGCGGAGAGTCCCGGTAAAATCAACTCGCGGGATAATTCAGGACGTTAAAGGAAACGCACTCGTAATCTCAGAAACGCTCCCATCATTTGCTGTTGACCCATCAATGATAAAGTCGAAGGACTTGGAGGAAATCGCTCAGGTCGTCTCACCCGACACAATGGTCAAGATAACTTCCGCAATGGGTAAGAAGACCCGCTTCTTATGGATAAATCACAAAGTCCAGGAGCGTGAGGCCGCGAAGTTCCTCACATTGATGCAGAAAGTCCGCGCAGTCTTGAAAGTCGATGAACCCTACAGGAAGTACACGAACCAGAATTTAATGTCCCACGTTCTTGGCTTCTGCGACAACGAGAACAGAGGTCAGGCAGGAATCGAGCAGGCTTGGGACAACACACTGTACAATCCGCCCGGACAGAAAATCGTAGTCCGCCGTCAGAACAGTCAGGCAGCCTCGCTGATGGAGCGTGAACCCGAAAGGCGCGCAGTTACTCCCATCGTAACCCTCACCCTCGACAGCCGTATACAGTACGTCGTTGAGAAGCATCTTTTCAGGACAGCCGAGCATGAAAGGGCAAAATGGGCAGTCGCAATCTGCATGAACCCAATGACCGGCGAAATCCTCGCTATGGCAAGCTACCCGACATATGATCCCTCGAACCGAAAGAGCCTCACTATGGAAGCGTTGTCGAACGGCGCAGTCAGCAGGACATACGAGCCTGGTTCAACCTTCAAGCCCGTATACATGGCCGTAGCTCTCGAAAGGGGCTGGGTCAGGAAAGATGAGATGTTCTTCTGCCCCGCAAAGCTGAAAGTTGCTGACGGATTCATAAGAGAGTCAGATGCCCGCGTCGCTTTGGGCAACGTGAACACAGCGCAGCTCCTCATAAAGTCATCGAACGTAGGAATGGCACAGATCGGTATTCGTGCCGACAAGCTCAAGACGTATGAGAGTCTTCAGGCTTTGGGCTTCGGAAAGGAAACGGACGTTGAGCTTCCCGGAGTCTCGCGCGGAATTTTGCCTTACCCCGAAAACTGGCGCGGAATTACGCCCGCTAACATCGCAATCGGTCAGGGTCTTGCGGTTACGCCGCTTCAGCTTGTTACGGCGATGGCTGCTGTCGTGAACGGCGGAAAACTGATGAGTCCCTACATCGTTAAGGAGGCCGTGAACTCATTGGGCGAGCTTGTCTACAGGGGGGAGCCTAAAGTAATGCGCGAGGTAATGACTCCTGATACAGCTCAATGGATCCGTCAGGCAATGAGGCGCGTGATCCTTGAGGGTACGGGAAAGAGAGCTGCTACGACGATTACGAACGTTGCGGGGAAAACCGGAACGGCTCAGGTCGCGGGAAAAGGCGGATACTTGCCGGGAAAATACGTCGCGTCATTCATCGGTTTCTGGCCGTACGAAGACCCGAAATATCTCATGCTCATAGCGATTGGCGAGCCTTCAAACGGAAGGTACTACGGCGGTGAACTTGCTGCTCCTGTCTTCAAATCAATAGTTGAGGAAATGGCCGAACTGGAATATTATTCGTGATGAATAAATTTCAAGGCTGTGAAAGGGGGGCAGGTCTATGCCTAAGGAAGAGGGACGCATAAAGTATCATTACGGCTTCTACGCGGCCATGAAGGTTGAGTATGATCTTATGCACGCAGATCTTGAGTACGAGCAGGAAATTCAGCTAGGCGAAGAACCGATACGCTTGGATTTCCT
>CALGGR010000089.1 GCA_937915755.1 uncultured Fretibacterium sp.
AGAGCGGCATAAAAAGCAGGTTGCAGGTTCGACCCCTGCCTCCGGCGACAAGTGAAAAGAGGAGGTAAAAGGAATGGCAGTATTAGGAGGCTGGGATATAGATGAGATGAAGGGTTGTAATTTACCGCAGAAGGTGCAGAGCGCATTTACAGCAGTAACAGGCGGGCTTGTAGGAGCAGAATATCAGCCAGTGTTGTATGTAGGTTCGCAGATAGTGAACGGAACGAATTACTGCATATTAGCATTGCAGACGCTAACAACGCAGGAAGAAATGAAGCGGTTAGTGAAGATGGAAATCAATGTCTCACCAGATGGAGTATGCACGTTATTATCTGTGAGGCGTATATCGATATAGTACAGAAACAAAGCCTATAGGGAATAAAGAAAGCTATCTAAAAGCATAAGACACGATTGCAAGCGTGATGGGTAGGTTATTCCGGCCTGCCCTTTTCTTATGCCGTGAACCGGAATAATGCACGGGGTTTCCACTCCTGTACCTCGTGCTTTTTGTTATTTCAGGAGTGAGAACAGGAGCAAGAAATGACAGATATAGCAGTCAGGGCAGATTACGAATTACCTGTGAAGTTTGAAGACGTAGCGTCATTTGCGGTGATAGCGCAGGAGAAGTTGAAGAGTGTACGAGCCGAAATCAGCGCAATCAAGAGGTTAGGGCTTGCGCAAGAAGTGTTACAGCAGAAAGTGCAAGAAGCCCAACAGTTAGCGGAAGTGAAGACGCGAGCAGAAGTAAGGCTAGGAGAATTGACAGCGGCAATGCCGAAAGCAACGGGTGCACGAACAGATTTAACCTCGTCATCGAGGGATACTAGGTTAAAAACGAAAGAAGAAGCCCTATCACAAGTAAAGATAACGAAACAACAAGCCTCACAATACGAACTGATGGCGGCACATCCTGAGATAGTGGAACAAGCAATAGCCGAAGCCCGGGAGAATGACGACATAGTATCGCGTTCATTGGTGCTGAACATGATAAAGACGCAGAAGAAGGCCGAGCAGATAGAGCAAGCCAAAGCAAACATAGCCCGCCAGACACAGAAAGGGGAGACAGCAGTGCTTTACATTGGAGACGGTATAGGGCATATCCCCGAAGAGCCGTATGACTTACTGCTGACCGACCCGCCGTACAGTACAGACGTTGAAGATATAGAGAGTTTTGCGCAATCATGGCTGCCGAATGCGTTGGAACACGTGAAGCCGACAGGAAGTGCCTATGTGTTTATAGGTGCGTATCCCGAAGAACTGAGAGCGTATCTGAATGTGGAAGTCCCGGAGCATATGACATTGAAGCAGGTATTAATCTGGACATACAAAAACACGCTTGGTAATAACCCGAAAGACCGGTATAAGCAGAACTATCAGGCATGTTTATTCTATAGAGGGATTAAAGCTCCCGCATTGGACTGTCCTTTGACAAATGAACAGTGGGCAGTGCAGGAGGTAAACGCGCCCGATGGCAGACTAGGCGACCGTTATCACGCATGGCAGAAACCGATGGAGCTAGCCGAAAGATTTATCCGGCACAGTACGAAGAACGGGAACACAGTATTTGACCCGTTTGCATGTACAGGAACGTTTTTGTTGGCGGCGGCGAAACTGGGGCGTAAAGGTTACGGATATGAGATAAGCCGAGAGAATGCAGAGATAGCACAAAGCAGAGGTATAGAGATAAATGAATGCAGTAAGGATGGATATGGAGAGAAGCAGCAGTTACGTAGAAGCGCAAGTTAAGCCAGTAATAGAAGAGCTGTTACCGAATTGGCATATGATGAAAGTAGAAGGTGAAGACAATGAAGTCTGCCAACTGCTAGATATGAGCTGCGGAATAGATTACCTGCTTCATTCGGAACAATCGAGCTTAGTAGTAGGAGTATCAAGCCGAGTACAGTATGGTAAGAATTACCGAACGTTCACAGTGAGGAAAGACCGAGCGAGCGGAGTATTGACGGAACACCAGAAAAGGACGCAGGCTATATCACGAGGAGGACTTTACCCGCTGTATAGTGTACAGTCGTATATAGGCGATAACGGCGAGCTTGCAGGACTGGGTATAGTGAGGACAGCGGACTTATCTGAGTTCATAGGGCGAGGATTGGCAAGAGAGAAGACAACTGGAGCAGATAAAATAGGTCAGGCGGAGTTTTATGTTTGTTCATGGGATAAGTTGAAGTATGCAGGATATAACGTATTGGAGTATCCTGTGCAATAGAAAGACAGACAGCAAAGGATGTAGCTAAGATGACGCTGAAACATATATGGATAGCCCAATGCGATATATGCGGAAAGTTGGAACATGCGAAAAATGTTACAGGTCGGTACAACAATACAGACTACACATTGCCGGACGATTGGGGAAGAGGACAGAATAAAGATTTTATACTTTGTCCTGAGTGCTTATCATTAATAAGGAGAAAAGAAAGCATGAATGCTAACCCCTAATTGGAAAGCACATTGTGATTTATGTGGCAGATTTGAACGAACTAAAGTTGTTACGGGACAGGACAAAGAAAACGAGCACTATTTGCACGACGGCTGGGTGATAACACATAAGAAAAATATAATGTTGTGTCCTGAGTGTTTAGCCATTGTGAGGAGAATATGGTAAACAAGCAAGAGGAGATGTAGTAATGGGTAAAAAAAGCGTCAGTTCAGTTCTCAATTCGTCTGCCTATGGAACTTTACAAAAAACTACGCTTCATAGCCGCTGATAAAGATTATTCACTAAATCAAACGATAGCAGAACTACTCGCGGAGGCCTCAGAAAATTGCCGTATTAGTGTCCCCGAAGAGTTATTGATGGACTACAGGAGGTAAGTAAATGACAGAAGCCGAAAGAGATAGTATTTTGAAGGATATAGCGCAAAGCCTGAAGGGTATAGATTTATTAGTGCTAATAGCGGAATACTATATGACAGGAGCAATAATGGAGAACTATCCGCACCTGATGGAGCAATTAAAGAAAGCGATTGAGGCATTAGCGAAGCCCGAAAAGGAAGACAACAGAGGAGAAAAGAAATGGGAAAAATAACTGTTGAAGAGCAACTGATTGAAGTACTGAAGGATATAGCCAAGAATTTGGAGAATATAGACGGACTTCTAACATTCTACATGACGGGAGTAATAACAACGAAATATCCGCATTTATTTGGAGAACTGAGAGAAGCACTAACGAAGCAAGGGAAAATAGAAGGCTAAAAAGGATGTCAGAAATAAGTAAAGAGGAAGGACTAATCCAAGAGCTAAAAGGGATAGATAAGAGCTTAAAGACTATAGAAACACTGTTAGAGTTTTATTTGAAGAAAGTAGCCCCGTATTTAATAAATGCGAGTATTGAATTTTTCATGAGACTAAAAGAGACAGAAAGCGAAGGAGAAAGATAATGGCAGAAAGAGAGTTAAGGGAAGGAGAAGAACTTTTGGGATTGGGTATAGAACGCTTATTAATACGAATATACAATCGAGTACATATGATATGTTGCTTGCTGAATGTTCAAGCGAAATGGGCATTATCAGAGGCCTCAAAGTTGAATATCCCTACAGAAATACATGAGGAAATAGAAGAATTATTTGCGTATATGAAGTTAATAGAAGAGAATGAAGAATTATCATTGAGTGGTGAAGAAAATGGCAGTGCAGAGAGATGAAAACGGCAGATTTTTGAAGGGAGTATCAGGCAATCCATCAGGCAGGACGAAAATCCCGAAAGAGATAATAGAAGAAATCCGCAATGCGTGTCCCCATGCCGTAGAACGATTGATTTCGTATGTGGATAATAAGAACCCGAAAATAGCGATGTGGGCAATAACGGAACTGTTAGACAGGGGATACGGAAAGCCCGCGCAGTCAGTGAATATGGATATGAATGGGATTTTGGACGTGAGAGCACAGATAAGAGATGTGCTGTTGGAGCGTATACATGGACATGGAGACACTGAAGTCGGAGATTGAAGCAGAACGTCGGGCATTAAAATCGCTTGTAGCATTTAGAGAGGAGTTTATCCCGAACAAAGAAGACGTAAAACCGGCAAAATTTCATGAAGAGTGGAGCAATATCCTACTTAGGGGCAAGGGACATTTTGCGATAGAGGCATTCAGAGAGAGTGCGAAGACGCAGATAGTAATTCGTGCAAATTTACTCCATGCCTTGACATACCCGCAGGAACACCGTAGCTATCTTGTAGTGATATGCGCAACCCAGAGGACAGCGAGCAAGAAGCTGTTAGAGGTATCGCGAGAATGGCTGAATACGTCCAAACTATGCGGACTGATGAAGGGGATAACGGAGAACTCCGGGCTTGCGCTGGAAGTTTCGTACCATACAGGACAGAGTGTACGCATTGAGGCATACGGCAAGGGAGCAGCAGTACGAGGATTATCGTGGGGAGCAAAACGCCCCGATTTAGTGATAATAGATGACCCGCAGGATATGGAGGACGCAAGGAGCGAGACAGTAACAGTAACAGATTGGGACTGGTTTTTATCGGATGTGTACTTTCTAGGACAAACAAGCCGAATATTTCTGATAGGGAACAATCTAGGAGAAAACAGCATAATCGAACATGTATTGCGAGGAGCAGACGGATTGAAGTTCACAGCACGGCGTATCCCAATACTGACGAAAGACGGTAAAAGCGCATGGCCAGAGAAATGGCCTCTGAGTGCAATAGAGGCAGAACGCGAGGAATATTCACTTCTGGGTAAAATAGATTTGTGGTATCAAAACAAGATGTGCGAATGTATAAGTCCCGACAGTCAGAAGTTCAAGCGAGAATACTTCAAGTACTATGACAGGCAGCCGAAGTTATCGGACCTGAATATCTACACGACGGTAGACTTGGCCGTATCGCAGAAGGTGAACGCGGACAATTCAGCAATAGTAACAGTAGGAGTAAACGGTTCAGGGCATTGGTTCGTGCTGGATGTGGAATACGGGAGATACGACCCCAGCACAACAATAGACGCGATATTCAGTGCAGTGCAGAAGTGGAGGCCGCTGACAGTGGGAATAGAGGTAGTGGCGTATCAGGCGGCATTAATGCACTTTCTGGAAAAGGAGATGCCGAAGCGAGGAATATTCTTCAGGATAACGCCATTGAAGGCCGAGAAGAAGAAAGAAATCCGAATAGACAGCTTACAGCCGAGATTTGCAGTAGGGACAGTATGGTTCAGGCGCAACGCAGCATGGTTAGATAAGATAGAAGGAGAACTGCTAGCCTATCCGCATGGGGCGCATGATGATGTGATAGACGCATTAGCTTACATGGAGCAATTAGCAGCCGAACCGTTCAGTTATGACAGGATAGGAGGTGAAGAAGGAGAATGGAATCCGATAGCGGGGAGAATGTAAAGAAACTAGTGATAGAAGAGCTTTATACAGCAATGTTGAAAGCCTATAAAGAAACAGGTACGTACAGCCCGATAGAGTTAGAGCTTGAAGAAGTGTACAAGGATGACGAGCTATATAAGAAAAATCCCGAACTAAGGAAGCAGAAAGTGAAGTTATTACCGGCAGGGCAGCCCGAATATAATCATGAAGTAGACGGCTTTGACGGCAGAGCAGAATATGACGCAGACACGAAGACGCTGATACTAAAGACGTGGAACAGCGTAGACATGATAGAAAGACTGATAACTGACCAGCTAGAACGGGTTTTAATCCCTGAAGTAAATGGACGAAAGAATGATGATTAACGGATTAGGACTTTCCGACATGAACGGACTTGGATTGTCCGACCAAAACCCCGACAGCAATGAAAATACGGTAGACATGAGCCGTATACGTAAAGCGGTACTGAATGACATTCAGCGGGCGAACAGCTTTTTCACGTCAAAGATAGAACCGACGCTAAGGAAACGGCATCAGGTATATGAAGCCGACCGAGCGTATTACGCCAAACGTTTCAAGAACACGGCGAATCAAAGTGATTTTGTGAGCTTTGATTTTTGGAGTATGGTGCAGTGGGCAATACCGGTAGTGATGAACTCATTTTTCGGGAATGATGACGCAGTAGTGATAGTAGGGCGCAACGAGGAAGATGTGCCGAGGGCGGAACTGCTGAAGTCATTAGTGGACTTTCAGATGATGACGCAGAACAAAGGATTTCTAGTGCTTTGGGATTGGTTCAGTGATGCGTTTGAATACAATCTAGGAGCAGTAAAAATCTGGTGGGAGCGAGTGGAGGATTGGGACAAGGAGAAACTAGAATACGCGGACATGTCAAGGCTGATGATGTTACAGTCTGACCCGTGGTGTGAAATAGAATACGTAAGCCCGCCGGATATGTTCGGAATGTGTCAAGTGTCGTATCGAATAGGACGGCTGAAGAGCAATAAGCCGGTAATAGAGCCGGTAAGAGTAACAGACTTGCGTTGGTCTCCTGAAGCGAAGAGCCTGAAGGACGCAAATTTTGTAGCGCATAAGCAGGTAGTGAGTGCGGACCACTTGAGACGGCAGGCGAAAAACGGTATATACGATATAGACGCAGTAGAACGAGCAATAGAGAACAGCGGCAACGGAGGAGTAATCTATAGTGCGTTTGAGACAGAATTGAACGACGAGCTAGACCAGAGGTTGAATGAAGAGGATAGTGCGCGTGCGTTATACGAACTGTATGAATGCTATGTGAAGCTGGACATCAATGGAGACGGACTGTTGGAAGACGCATTGATTTCTGTGGTTGGAGATGAACTGCTGCGGGTAACAGAAAACCCGTACGGCCGAGTACCGATATTCACGTTATCGCCGGTAAGAGACCCGTTCAAGGTATTGGCAGAACTGTCATTAGCGGAGATAGTGGGCGAGGTGCAGACGATAAAAACGGCGTTAATGCGTCAGTTATTGGTGAACACGGTGAACATGAATAATGTGCGATGGTTCATAGATGCGACGGGAATAGACGTAAAAGACTTGCAGGAGAACCGCCAATACGTAAAGATAAAAGGGACAGACCCGCGAACAGTAGTGTATCCGTTCCCGCAGAACTCATTAGCCCCGTGGACAATGAACCTGTTTGAGTACCTTGAAGGAGCATTAGAGGAATGGACAGGGCGAAGCCGTTATAATCAGGGATTGAGCGGAAAGAGCCTGAATAAGACGGCAACGGGAATAAGTCTGCTTCAGCAGGCAAGTGAACAGCGAATAGATTATATAGTGAGGGTATTTGCGGAAA
>CALGGR010000090.1 GCA_937915755.1 uncultured Fretibacterium sp.
CTGCTCGGTAGGCGATGTCGACGGCGACGGCCAGTACGAGCTCTTCGTGAAGTGGGATCCCTCCAACTCGAAGGATAACTCGCAGGGCGGCATCACCGACAACGTCTTCATCGATTGCTATAAACTGGACGGCACGCGGCTGTGGCGCATCGACCTGGGCCGCAACATCCGCGCCGGCGCCCACTATACGCAGTTCATGGTGTACGACTTTGACGGCGACGGAAAGGCGGAGATGGCTGTAAAATCCGCTCCGGGAACTGAGATGACGAGATTCGGCTCTGACGGGAGGGTGATCTCCAGGGAGTATATCACGCTTCCGGACGAGGATGTGAGAGCCGGAGTCACAAATGAGGACGACTATGTGTGCTCCGGTGAGGCGTACAGGGAGCATCTGGTGCGTGTGTTCATGGACTGGACGGAGCATGCGGAGGTAAAGGCGGGGCGGTGGCCGGGAACGCTTGAGGAGTGCTTCGGCATACCCGTGAGGTATGAGTATCCATTGACTCTGGCTGACGCAAGGGAACTGGTTGAATATTTTACAGACGAAACCTTTACTTCGTCTAACCCCATATATTCAGTTGTCAAAAAACTGTTTTACTTCATTCGATGTCTTGTTCGTCAACTCAGCTCAGAACTATGTGATTCACCGAATATTTAATATATTACTATATATTTGAGTATAAAACAAGTAAATGAATTTAATACTTCAAAACTGCATTGTAAAGATAAAACAAAATAGCAAGAATAGGCTATCTCTGTTTAATAGTTTTTGTTGCTCTGAATATATCTCAAATTTGTATTTTAACGCTATTCCATATTTGATGTCCCATTTTAAGTGTAGAATAACCGCTGATGTATTGTCAGCTTTATTCTCTTTTGTCTACAGATTGATAGTATAAAACTATTAAAAAGTAAATATTTTTATATTATACATAAAAATATTATTATGTTAGTATCATTAACAACAAATCTTTATTCAAGGGGGCTCTTTCATTATGAAAGCTGTCAAGATTCGTGGAGTCGAGCTTGGCTTCGGTGTTCCAAAAACAATCGTGCCTATCGTGGCAAAAACAAGAGAAGCAATTCTCGAAAAAGCGGCAGAGATCAATCAACTTCCTGTTGATTTAGTAGAATGGCGCGCGGATTTCTATGAGGGACTCTTTAACGCTCCCGTCATGCTTGAGACACTGAAGGCTTTACGTTCGGCTCTGGGCAACACACCGATACTCTTCACAATTCGCACAAAGCCCGAAGGCGGAGAAGTTGCGCCGTCTTTTGAGGACTATGCTAACACAAACATTGCTGTGGCTAAGTCGGGAAATGCTGACCTCGTTGATGTTGAGATGTTCTGGGGCAATACTGACTGGAATGCACCGGCATCAGCAGTTTCAAAGAAACTTGTCGACGATATTCATTCAGCAGGATGCCTTGTCGTCGGATCAAGACACGATTTCTCAGCTACACCTTCACAGGCAGAGATGGTAGCTACTCTGCGTAACCAGCAGTCCGCAGGTGCAGACATTCCCAAAGCCGCAGTAATGCCCAAAACCAAGGGTGATGTACTTACGGTGCTCGATGCCTCTTATGAGTTTGCAAGCAAATATGCAGACCGTCCATTTCTCACGATTTCGATGGGGCCAAAGGGGATGATGAGCAGGGTCGCGTGTGAGCTTTCGGGTTCTTGTATGACGTTCGGAGCAGCGGGACAGGCAAGTGCACCTGGACAAATGCAGGTCGGCGAGCTAAAGGGACTGCTTGAGCTGGTTCACAGAGCACAACAGGAGTAACGGAGGTCATTCGATGAAGAAACTGCTTACGGTTACGCTGATGATGATTCTTTGCGCGAATCCTATATTTGCTGCACAAGGCATCATCGGCTGGGCAGCTGGGGGCGGGACTGATACCCTCATGAGAAATCTCACTGCACAGATGAATGGTCAGATTGATCCGGTGAACAGAACAGGACTCGCAGGAGCTATGGCTACACTTTACGTGTATGGTCAGCCAGCGGACGGTCAGACTCTCCTAATGAATGCAGAGAATCCTACTCTCTATAAGCTGCTCGGATACAGTGATGTTGATTACGACGATTTTGAGTGTGTGCTTCTGGTCGCTACGGAAGTTGTGGGCGTAATTGTACCTGCGGGGTCAAAGTGGCAGACATTCACGGAGATAGTTGAAGCTGCTAAAAACGGACACGAGATTGTCGAGGCAACTACCAACGTCGGAGGAATGCCTTGGACGCTCACAGCAATGCTCGGGAATATCACCGGTGCTTCATTCATTCAAGAATGGTACTCAGGAGATATGGCAGCAAGGGACGCGGTCATAAATGGCAAGGCAGATTTCACGTTCTGTAAATTGCAGATGGGACGCAATTTGTTCAGGGATGGCAAGCTCAGATTCATATCTCTCATTCATAATGAGAAGATCGACGGCTGGGATGTACCATTGATCACTGACGAATACCCTACATTTGCTGAAAATCTCCCGTGGGGGCCGTTCTACGGAGTTTTCATGAAGAAGGGTACTGCTCCAGACGTGATTGCTAAGTGGCGTGAGGAGTTCATGAAAGCCTATAACTCTGAGCCATTCCAGAAATGGCTCGCAGAGACAAAGATGACTCCTTTGGGCTTGAGCGGTGAAGAGGCCATGACGTTTATTCGTGAATGGCAGGCAAGAACTCTCGCGGTTCTCTCGAAAGCTAACCTGAATATGAACTTCAGGTTCAATGTAGGGGAGTGATAAATTATGAGCGATCACAAAAGCGGCGGCCTTGAGCTGAATGTAATATTCTTCATCTTCTTGCTGATATGCCTTGCGACTCTTGTTGACATCATTCCAGGCATCAACGGTAGCATCTGGGCTGTGAGGCTCTACGGAATAGTATGCTTGATCGGAGTAATCTTCTGTGCACGCAAAGGTCTGTTCATGGCAATAGACTCCTTTGTCCTGCTTTACTCCGAAGCTCTCCAGAAGACTCTAATGAAGCTGAATCAGATTCTTATGCTTGCCGGATACGTTCTGCTTGAAATTGCGTTAATCGTTGGCTTCAAGAAGTACCTTGCTGATGATTTGTTTTCCTCCGCATCATTTGATGATGTATGGAACGGCGTGCTATATGTCCTGTCGCTGATAGTATATCCTGTATCTCTGCTGTATTTAGTCCGCGACATCTTCAAGAAGGGGGAATAGTTATGCTCGTTACTGTATTTGTCGTTCTGTTCTTCCTGATGCTCGCACTGGGACTGCCGATATTCTTCAGCATGGTACTTTCTTCTGCTCTGCCTCTCTTCCCTGGCTTAGTATCGTTTGTGCAGTTTGCTGGCTGGTCAGTCGCCAAGACCATGAACGCAACAGGAGTACCTATAGTGCTGTTCATCATTGCGGGTCAGGTTATGTCCAGCGGAAAGCTCACCGAGAAAATCTATGACGTCTTCAACTACTTCTTGGGAGCTAAGACAGGATTCATGCCTATCGTCTGCATATTGACTGCAATGTTCTACAGCTCAATATCAGGCAGTGCCACAGCAGTTACAGCGGCAGTCGGCGGAATGTGCTTGCCCCTGCTAATCGAAATGGGTTATGACAATGCATTCTGCACATCTATTCTCATGTGCGCTGGAGTGTTAGGCTTCCTCATTCCTCCGAGTACACCGCTGACCGTAGTAATAGGCCTTGCAGATTTAGACCTGACTACCGGATATTACGGCGGTGCAGTTCTCGGAATAGCGATAGGTCTTATGCTGATAGTCTATGCGTACCTGTACTGTCTCATCAATGGCAACGGAAATCCTGAAGTCATCATGTCGCATCACAATAAAATCCGTGCTATGGGCTTCGCAAAAGTCTTCTCTGATGGAATATGGGCGTTGCTCTCACCGTTAATCATTCTCGGCGGAATCTTCAGCGGATTGTTTACAGTAGCACAGGCCGCAGTTGTATCGGTAGTCTATGGCGCAATAGTCAGCGTGATGATCTACAAAACCTTGACGTGGAAACAATGCATTGACACGATAAAAGAGGGCCTTGAAGTTGCTGTGCCACTGTTGGTCGTACTCTTTGCGGCTAACATTCTGAGTTCATGCCTTGAGGCCTTGAATGCTGCCACAGTTATTGCGGGCTTAATTGAGAAATCAGGGGCCGGTGCAATGCTGGTAACGTTCATGATCATGGCTGCGCTTTTCGTACTGGGTATGTTCATGGACTCAGGGACTGCATGCTATATGCTTGTGCCTATAGTCCTACCGGTAGCTTTCAAGCTCGGGGTTGAACCGTATCACCTGCTTGTAGGCATGGTTGGAATCCAGAGCATAGGGCTTGTAACTCCTCCTGTAGGGCTTGCGTTATTTACTATGCTTCCAATCTCGAAGCTCTCGGTTGGTGAAATAAGCAAAAAATTATGGGTACCGCTAATCCTGTTTATCCTTATGTGCTTTGCGTTCACCATGTTTCCAGGCTTCACTGCTTGGATAAGCTGAGGAGGTGAAGCATAGTGAAGACATGTCCGGCCTGTAACGTAAACCTTGAGCCTAAAACTAATGGTTACGCAATGGGGAGCGTATTGGCTCACGACAGAATACACGCAGATGTATATGTGTGCCCTAAGTGCAAGGGAATCTATCTGTATGAGAGTGAGAATGACAACATGATGAAGTGCCCTGTTTGCGGGAATATGCATCATGTTGGCGAAAAGTGCCTGTATTGCGAGCTAAACAGGATACCTGGAGCAAATGCAGCAAGTTAGTTAATGTATTTCTCCTGACTAGTAAATACCCTCTGGTCTCTTGATCTGGGGTATTTATTTAATTCAGTAGAACTTTTGCTATAGTTTTGCTTTTCTTTCAAGACGCTGCTATATTTATTTATAATATATATGTTTGATCTCATACTCTCGCTTTATCGTCGCACTCTTGCTTTCACATTCTTCGGTGTACACCAGTTCAACAGGCCATCTGCTTCTCGTGTATTTCGCACCTTTGCCGGAGTTATGTGCGGCAATCCGGCACTCCAAGTCATTCGTCCAACCGCAATAGAGACTTCCGTCAGAGCATCTCAATAAATAGACAAAGCACTTCACGAAAAAATGAAGCCCGTCATCGCCATTGAGCCAAGGTTGCATACATTGTTAAAGACCTCAACTCTGTCTCCGTCCGCAGCTCCAAGGCAATATATTATTGGCAAATAATGCTCTGGTGTCGGAACTGCATATTTCGCTTCAGGTCCGGTTTCGTAATGAAGCACATTCTCATATGCACCTTTTGTCAGTGAATCAATAATGTATTGATTGAATTTCAACGCCTTATCAGTTCCGTTGGGGTTGTCCCATTCTACAAGACGCAGATTGTGTACAATATTTCCGCTCCCAAATATCAAGTAACCCTCGTTTCGCAGGACAGATAGCTTTTTCCCGAGCTCTATTATCTTTTCCGCAGGGATAGTTGCATTAGCAGACAACTGGACCACAGGAATATCTGCTTTCGGAAACATGTGCACAAGCACTGTCCAACTTCCGTGATCAACACCCCAGCTATTATCCACAGCAACACCACTGCCGAGAAGCTCGGTAACACGCTCCGAAAGTTCTTGGCAGCCCTTAACAGGATATTTCACTTCGTACAGTTCTTTGGGGAAGCCGTACATATCGTATATCTGCTCAGGTTCTTCGGCTGTTTGCACAAATGTGCCTTTCGTATACCAATGTGCTGAGATTGCGAGTATCGCTTTAGGCTTACCGTATTGCTGCAAGACTTTCTCTCCGATTTGACGCATTCCTCTTGTGAGTTCATCATCCTGAAGCGCTATCATCGGGCTTCCGTGTCCTGAAAATATAACGGGCATTCTTTTCATCATTTTCACAGTCTCCTTTTTAATATTGTGAGCGAACCTCAATAGTGATCTTACTTGCTACAAGCCTGCTTCCACAGCCCCACAGCTTCTTCCAGCCAGCCTGCCGCTTCTCCATAATCACCAAGTCCGAAACCGTGTCCGCCATGTTCTACGGCTTTGAAGCCACATAGGATATTTTCTTTTTGCATTTTCTCAACCGCTCTCTGTGAATCTTCAAAAGCAATGATCGGATCATCCTTGCAATGAAATATGTAGAATGGTGGAACGCCTTTAAGCAGTCTACTTATGAGCGAATACTCGTCCTGTTGAGCTGTTGTGAATCCCTCTCCAAACATTGTCACACAGATACTGTGCATTACCTCAGATGTATCTCTCACCTCAAGCATTGGGTAGCCACACATTACGCAGGCTGGGGCTGGCAAGCCGAAGTTCTTTGCCCCAAGCTCTTCCGTAGCAAAAGATGAAACCAAATGACCGCCGGCAGAGAAGCCAACTACAGCATAATTATCCGCTCTTACTCCGAGATTCTTCGCATTACTCAGGATGAATCTCACTGCCGCCGCAATATCCTCCAAAGGCTTCGGAAACAAAGCAGGTCCTATAATCCGGTAGTTAAGGATAAAGGCATTATAGCCGAGTCTGTTAAATGCCGCAGCGACTGGAAAACCTTCTTTCAAATGGCACAGAGCCTCATATCCACCGCCCGGACAGATAAGTGCGAAGGGCTTGTCTGGTTCTCCGGCTGACATCATGAAGAGAACTGCAGAATTGGGTAGATCGAAAATTCTTGCTCTGTTGCTCCTAGTCGCCGCTTCAAGCGCATTCAAACCGTCAACTATTGTCCGCGGTTCCCAGTCGTCAAATAGCTCGTGCATTTTCTCTAGAGACAATGAAAGGTCAGGTACGTTGCAGTTTCCCAAAAAATACCTGCTGTATTCCCTGAACACATCTGCTTGAAGTATTTCGTTGAATGTTGATTTAGTTGTAAACATGATGCACTTCCTTTTTGCTTAATTCTTTTTTGCTTAAAAATACCACAGAAAATTACATAATACAAGACAGAGATAAATATACATAATGCTTCTTCTTGTTCTTAACAACATCATGCTTTTGTAGAATGACTCATGCGACTATCCAAAAAGCTCTTCGTTTATAATATACAACACTGACTAAGAAATGCTGGTCTTAAAAAAAATAATGGTCATACAAAGGTGAAACTCAAATTGATAGCGCACATTGATAGATCACGCGCCTTAGAGGCATTCAGGGCTTATACAGAAAATTATGATGCAGACAATACAAATATTGCCATAAAAATTGCTCACACGTACAGGGTTGCTAGTATTTCAGAAAGGATTGCAGGGACTATTTCAGAAGCTAACGTTAATTTTGCGTGGCTTCTGGGACTGCTTCATGACATAGGACGCTTTGAACAGGTTACACGATACGGAACGTTTTTCGATGCCTTGTCCATTGATCACGCAGAGCTTGGGGCTGATATTCTGTTTCACGACAATCTTTTCGGCTCATTCGTCCCCCAAGAATCACAGGAAATGAAGGCCATTGCTGAAACTGCGATAAGGCTGCACAACAAGCTAAGTATTCCCGAAAACATGGAAGAGAAGACAGCGATGTACACAAAAATTCTTCGAGACGCTGACAAAGTTGACATCTTCAGAGTCTTAACCGAGTACCCATATAATGAACGTTACTCCAACCTGAAGGACTTAGTGGCTAGAGATGAAGTCATGAAATACGTTAAAGAACACAGGTGCGTCCCTAGAGAAGCATCAGCAGGCCGAGCAAATGAGCTTGAAATGTTGATTGCGCAGTGCTGTATGGCCTTCGAGCTTGAATATCCTGAAAGTCGGGCGATTGTAATTGAACAGGGGTACCTGAAAAAGCTTTTGGAGAAAGACTCGGAACAACTAGCTATTGTGAAAGCTGAGATACTGAAAGCGTTGGGAAAAACGATCTCCCCACATGAACAAGGGAGGTCCTACGATGTTACTCCGCCAGGTCGGCCATGATGACATCAACTGCGTAAATTCCTGACCAGAAAGCTAATCCCACAGCCGTACCCTCGACCTGATAGTAAGGTTGGCAGTACAGCGAGCCAGCATCAACTCCGGCTTCGTTACATAAGTCCCTGTTTTGTTTCCTAGCAGGCGCAGAACCTTGCTGCGATTATTCTGAACATCCATAACTGTGTTAATTCCTTCAGCTTTCAGCTTCATTGCCGTTTGCTTTCCGACTCCATAGAGAACACTCACATCTCTGTAAAGTATCAAACTTACGAAGTCTTCTGGCGTCAGAATTTCAAAATAACCATCTGGCTTCCGTTCCTCACTTGCTAACTTCGCTGAAGTCATTGAATAGCCAATTCCAATCGAGCACGTCAGACCTATTTCAACCCGCGTTCTCGTTTTGATCTCGTGAGCGATTCTCCGAGCAAACGCTATTTGCTCTTCCAAAGTGGGCAGAAAAGCCAGTGCACCTGTCAAGTCCAGATACCCTTCATCAAGTGACATGTATTCTATTGTGTCCGTATAGTCTGCTCAAATCTTATGAAGCTGGTCGGAGACTAACTTATATTTTTCATAATTAGGATGCATGAATATTCCTTGCGGACACAAGCGGTATGCTTCTTTAATATTCATGGCTGACCTGACACCGAATTTTCTCGCCTCATAGGAACATGTTGCAACTACACCACGTTCTGTTGGGAGAGAACCTATGATTAAAGGTTTATTCCGCATTGCTGGATTGTCTCGTGCTTCTACTGCTGAGAAAAGACTACGGGAGATCATGAACGCTCCCAAATATTTTTACCTAAACGATAGAGTAAACTCAGACTACTATGACAAAACGCAGGTTGAAGCCATTGAAGCCGCTCTTAATGAAAAGATTCTCGTCATCACCGGCGGTCCTGGAACGGGGAAGAGTACCATAACCAAAGGTATCATCAGTGCTTACGCTGCCGCCGAAGTCCTTCTCGCCGCTCCCACTGGAAGAGCCGCTAAACGCCTGTCCGAAGTTACCCACATGGGTGCGAAAACCATCCACCAGCTTCTTGAAATGAGACCGCCAGAAGGCTTCCAGAGAGACGAGGATAATAAGCTCGAAGGAGATGTGCTTATCGTCGACGAATGCTCAATGGTTGACCTGCTTCTTATGTATAGTTTGCTCAAAGCCGTCCCTGACCACATGACAGTAATTTCGTCGGGGACGTCGACCAGCTCCCAAGCGTTGGTGCAGGGAAGGCCTTAGCTGACATTATCGCTTCGGGGATCATTCCAGTCATAAGGCTGGAGAAGATATTCAGACAGGCGCAGAAGAGCAGCATCGTCACAAGTGCTCATAGAATCAATAAGGGCGAAATGCCTTATCTGACTGACCATGACTCAGACTTCCTGTTCATTGAGAGCGAAAACCCCGCCGAGAAGATTGTGGAGATTTGCAGGGAAGTCTTACCCGAACAAGGCATTAAACCGGTCGACATTCAGGTGCTCACACCCATGAGACGCGGAGATACCGGCGCTAATGCTCTCAACCAGTTCCTGCAAGAAGCACTTAACCTCGACGGGGCAAGGATAGCTGGCATTAACTTCAGACTCGGCGACAGAGTCATGCAGGTCAAGAACAACTATGAGAAGTCGGTCTTTAACGGCGATATATGGATCGTCAACTGGGTAGATGCTGGTGAAGTTATGGTTCAATTTGACGGCAAGCTGGTCGCCTATGATACTTCTGAGCTTGACGAATTGGTTCTGGCTTATGCTACTACTATTCATAAGGCTCAAGGCTCGGGTGCGACTCGTTCCTAGCTGAAAAGGTTAGGCACTTAGAAGTCGAAGCGGTACA
>CALGGR010000091.1 GCA_937915755.1 uncultured Fretibacterium sp.
TATATTTTATATTTTATACATATAATTGTCAATTATTGAAAAAGTATATACTTTTGCTCTTGCAGGTTATAAGGTTTATAATACTCATAGGTACAATATAAGAATAATAATTATCTTATATTATAATAGTTACAATCTGCAATATTTATTGCCCTATTGCCTTAAAGCCTTATTACTATTATGATATTATTAAGTTGAACAAGGATTTTATTAGGTATGAAAAAAGAATGGTTTTTGAAGGATAGCGGGGATACAAAGGGTTCATTAATTGAAAAACTTTTAATTTCCCGAGGTATAAAAAATAAAGAAGAAATAGAGAATTTTCTTAACCCATTGAATATGGAACTGACGCAGCCTTGTGCATTTACTGATATGGATAAAACGATTCAAAGGCTTTCTATTGCCATAGATAATAATGAAAAAATTTTGATATACGGAGATTTTGATGCCGACGGAGTAACTTCAACATCAGTATTATACAGAACTTTTAAATATTTAGGTGCCGATGTGTCTTATTTTATTCCCGATCGTGAAGCTCAGGGACATGGTTTTGATACGAAAGCTCTCGTAAAAATAATGACCTCAATTAAACCTAAAGTTATAATATCAGTTGATTGTGGAATATCAGATGTTGAGGCGGTAAAATTTGTAAACAGTTTTAAAACTATTGATGTTATAATTACCGATCACCACGAGGCTCCTGAGGTTTTACCGGATGCTTATGCAATTATAAATCCCAAAGCTCCAAATGCTCTTGATGAAAATTTATCTTCAAAACAAATTGAATATCTGACTTATCTTGCAGGATGCGGAGTCGCATTCAAAGTCGCTCAGGCTTTATTAACTCAGCCGTTCAGCGCAAAAGTAAGGCTTCAAGGCACTCAGGATATTTTGTTTCACCGGTGGAGCAATGAAGATGTTCAGGCTAAAGCTGAGGCTAAAAAAGGTAGTGAGGAGAAAAAACGCGATAACCTCGAAGCATACATTTATCGCAATGATGAAGGCTTTATCTGCATTCCTGGACGTTACATCGTGCGTTCTGTCGTTGAAGCTGGAAGAAACTTTCAAGACCCGCGCTCCAAAAAGAAAATGGCTAAGGATTTAGTTCAAGCCGCTGTTATGGCTGATGAAATCTTATCCCCTATTCTCGTCAACGGCGAACCTACAAAAAATTGGGATTACGACGACAGGCAAAGGGTTTGCATCATGCGTTCGGCGATTACTAGAACTAGACCGGCTTTCAAAAAAGGTTGGCAAGTTGACTTCTCTTTAATCAGCCTCGTTCCGGATTTGGTTACTCCGGATTTCTTGCGAAAACTTGTTGATAATGCAGGGTTGCTCATCGGTTTAGGAGACTTTAGACCTACTTATGGCAGGTTCAGAGTTATTCATTGGGACGTCGTCCCTTACGTTAATCCTGATACTTTTTAATCAACTCCCAAATCAATATCTTTATGAAAGGAGGTGTGTTTCTTGGTTAATTTATTAAATGAAGTTTGGGAACGTGACGGTGTCGCCGCTGTCTTTCGAAGACGTTCTGAAGACCACGAATACGAAGACGGCGAGAAATTTGATAATATCTGCGACCTTGATGATGGTTGCTGGGAGAATGAACATCTCGATATGGACGATATTTGCGCTTTCGCTGACTTAATCGCCGCCGCTCCGGATATGTATCGCATGCTTCAAAGTATCGTCGATAACAAAAAAGCCTCAATAAAGGATATTAAGGCTCTGCTTTACTCCATTAGAAAATTTTAACTTAAGGTCGAAACGCGAGGTTAATCCCCGCGTCTAGGTGTTATACATCTACTGATGAGACCTTCATCAGATTTCTTCGAAAGGAGTTTTATTTTATCATGAATGAACTCGTTTTAGTTAATTCTAAGTTCTTTAATGGCGTTCGCTTCGACTGCTACCAGGACGCTCATCAACAAGATAACTCGGACTTCTGGGCTACTCGTACTCAAATCGGCGAATTGCTTGAGTATGAAAATCCTGGCGTTTCTGTGGGTAACATTCACAACCGTAATAAAGAACGTCTCGACAAATTTTCAAGGGTTAATCAAATTGATTTACCCTCTGGCGGAAAACAGGAAGTTACTGTTTACAACTTCAAAGGCTTGCTCGAAATTTGCAGGTTCAGCAATCAGCCTAAAGCTAACGACGTTATGGACTTGCTTTGGGAGATTGCAGACGAAATCCGCAGAACTGGAAGTTACAGGCCAAAATTCTCCAAAGAAGAATACGACATGAAAATTAAAGAGCTTGACGACAGACGTAGAGATTTAGACTTACGCGGCGCTCAAATTCTTCAACATATGCTTGACGCTCCGGCTTTCAAAATGAACGAAGAAACTAAAGCCGTTTTCTCCCACGAAATTTTTAAGCTCGTTACCGGCAGTGAGTTTCTCGGCATGTTGCCGGAAAGTACAGAAAAATGGTATTCAGCAGGCGATATCGCTCAAGAAATTGGCTCCACTGGAAATATGGTAGGACGAATTGCTCAGAAATTCGGGATTAAGGCTCCGCAAGGTGAAAGCAATGAGTTCGGCCGTTGGATTTTCACTAAGTCTAGACATTCTAATCATGAGTGCCCTAGCTTTATTTACAACCAGCGCGCTATGGATTGGTTCAAAGCTCAAAACCTTTCGTTGCAGTTAGAAAAGAGGTAACTTCTCACCATGTTGCAAAATTCGGAAGACATTTATCTTAAAGCCGTTACTTACCCTATCGCTATTCAGCTCGACGAAATCGCTCATGAGCTCATTTCTCTCAGAGGCGGGGAAGAAGGTAACCTTAAATTGCTTGATATCCTTCAACGTTTTGACCGCGTTTATGATGAGGCTCGAAACGCTATTTGCGAACATCTTGCTGAAGACGGATTTCAAATTAACGAACTTTAATTCAAGGCCGAAACGGAGGCTTCATGCTTCCGTCTGCCGGTTACGCCGGTACTGATGAGGCCACTCATTAGATTTATTTTACAAAGAAGGTGAACTCCAATTGAAAGATAATCAGCTCGCTTATTACTCGCGCACGTGGGATTACATCCTGCGTCAGGCTATCAGCCTCGAACAAAATGCTCAAGATGATTTCATCAACTCAAATTTCCAGATTGACGCTTATAACATGAGGGCTATGAAAGATTTTCGGCATCATCTTGAACAGGCTATTAACGTCGCTTTTGTGGCTAGCAATTTGCTTAAAGACGCTGACTTTGAGCCGGAGATTTAGTTAGCGTCGTTCGTGAAAGGAGGTGAGGTTCTTGGCGGAACTTACGCTATTAACCAAAGCAGAAGAAGAAAAGTTGAAACGCGCTTTGTTCGACTTCGTTATTCGTGTCGCTGATAATTCTAATGAAAGACTGCCGGAAGAAATTTCAGCACTCCCAGCCGTCTCAAAATTAATTCTTGAACATTTCGTTCTTACCTACTAAGCCTTTTGTTCATATCGTCTTGTATCTTGAGTATCCGGAAATACATATCAGATAAATAGCTTGATACCGCTTCTGCTTCACTAGAAAGTTTCCCGCTCTCTATTGCTGATGCTGTTATTCGTCCGGCTACTTCAAGACATATTTCACGCTCTGGGTGCGCTTGTGATATAGCCATCCCTTTTCACCTCCTCTGCTCAAGTTTCGGTGCTAGGAAAATTTTATCAGAGGAGGGTTTATTCTCGAAAGGTGGTGAGATTTCAATATGGAACATTTATGCGTCTTATCCGAACAGGAAAAACAAAAAGTTAAACAGTTCTTGCAGGATAACGAAAAGTTTCAGCCGTTGTCTCCAAGTGAAAAAACGGAGCTGAAGAATTGCTTGTTTAGCTTTGTGAAACGCGTATCAGCTCATTCTTGGGAACGTAATCAGGGAGAATTAGCTATACTCCCTGAAATCGTTAAATTGCTCATAAACCTACGGTAGGCAAATCAACTCTACTTTGCGCTCGTTCGTGGTCCTCTTTGACTAGCTGGCGTATACCATGATATATCTCAGAATAATACGCAAACACCTTGTCTGCGTCATATGAGGGCATTTTCCCGCTCTGTATTACGGCTACTACGATTTTACTCGCAACTTCATACTCTGTATTGCTTATATTCAGCATGATTGTTCACCCCTTCCGTTATGAATTTCTTGCAAACTTATTCTACAGAACAATGGGGCTTAATACAGAGCGGCTTTTTACACATTATTTCTCGAAAGGAAGTGTTACTTTTGCTTACTCCAGAAGATAGGTTCTATTGCTGGGAAAATTATAAACAACGTATTCGCGAGTTGTTTAACGATATTGACGACGATTTGATTTACAGCTTCGCTCCTTATGGTAAGCCTCAAGATAAAGATACTCATAATGTCAAAGCCATAAGAGATATTCTCGAAAAACTTTATGACTTCGTTGATGAACATTATCAGGAACTTGATGCAGAGTTCTCCGTTTATGACACGGAACGTTCTAATTCTCAAGTCTGCTTCGTGGCTTGGCTTTACGGCTTATGCCCCAATGTCCTCAAAGAAAATAATTTGCTCTGGACTATGGATTATGAGCGTATCGCAAAATTCAAACAGTCAGAAAAAATTTCTCGTGATGACACTCAACAGGCTATTGAACTTTGGCGGCAACAAAATATTTCGCGCTCGGCTTAGAAAGGAGGGATTTTTCTTGTTTGAGGACTTATTCAATGAGTTCGCTATAAAC
This sequence comes from uncultured Fretibacterium sp., assembly GCA_937915755.1. GTDB lineage: Bacteria > Synergistota > Synergistia > Synergistales > Aminobacteriaceae > JAFUXM01. The sequence continues at coordinate 4,699 of CALGGR010000091.1, forward strand.
ATTTGCGAAGACTGCGTTAACGGCGACGATGAATGTTTCGGCGGTAGTGGGAATTGCCCGTTTAGTTTGGAGTTCGAAGACTTGCAAACACTTTGCTCCAAAAGTGAAGAGTTAGCAGGAGTTATTAACAAGGCCGCTCACAATGATTACTGGGCTGATGATGAATACGCTCATGCTTGCGGCGACTATTAAGGCTTTCAATGCTGGAGGCTTCCACAGCTCCGGCGAATTTTCAAAAGGAGGTTTTATCTATCATGGATAATTCTTTACAGGTTTTCTCTTACAACAATAACGAGGTTCGCACTGTCGAAAAAGACGGTGAGATTTGGTTCGTGGCTAAAGACGTTTGCGATGTTCTTGACATTCAAAACTCTAACGATACTGTCCGCAAAATGCTTGATGACGATGAAAAGGGTATGAGTCAGATTCACACCCTTGGTGGAACGCAGAATATGACCATCATCAGCGAAAGCGGATTTTATAGTGTCGTCCTCAGAAGTGACAAACCACAGGCAAAGCCGTTCAGAAAATGGGTCACTTCGGAAGTACTGCCAAGTATCCGCAGAACTGGAAGGTATGTTGCAGACAATAACTTTCAGCAGGATAATTCTACACAGCAGGAATTAAATATCCGTGAGCTTGAAGCAAGGGCAAAAGTAGCAGAAGTGCTGTGTAAGCTCCTTGATGTGGAGACACTTTCCCCAACATACAGAAATATTCTCGTATGCAAAACGGCGGAAGCCGCCTGTGGTGTTCCTGTTTTGCCTCTGCCAAAGACAGAGTGTGCGACATATTCAGCAAAAGAAATCGGTGAAAAACTTGGTATCTCGGCACAGAAGATAGGACGGCTGGCTAATCTTTACGGAATGAAAACTGATGAATTCGGTGCGTGGTATCATGACAAGGCGGCACATTCCAGTAAAGAGGTAGACAGTTTCCGCTATTATGACAACGCTGTGGAAAGATTCAGAGAAATCATACAGGAGGAAACCAATGGCTGATGTGAAATGTGTTTTATTTCATGATAATTTTCAGAACTTCAAAGGTTACAGCATTCCCAAGGCACAGCTTGTGATTGCCGATATTCCTTACAACATTGGTGGCGACTTTTATGCCAGCCGTCCGGAATGGTATGTGGACGGCGACAATAAAAACGGAGAAAGCAGCAAGGCAGGAAAAGCGGCATTCCACACTGATTTCACTTTCAATATTGCTGAATATTTCGCATTCTGTAATCGATTGCTCAAAAAAGAGCCGTCCAAAGGTGAAAAGGATGCTCCCTGCATGATTGTGTTCTGTGCGTTTCAGCAGATTCCGGAAGTGCTGCATCAGGCTGGAAAATATGGCTTCAAAAAATATCAGTTTTTATGCTTCACTAAAAATAACAGCCCACAAGTGCTGAAAGCCAATATGAAAATAGTCGGCGCAACGGAATATGCACTGGTGCTGTACAGGAACAAGCTGCCGAAATTCCGCAATACCGGTGCAGACGGAAAACGTCACATGATACTCGACCATTTCGACTGGGTGCGTGACGGCAGGGATATCCCGAAAATTCATCCGTGCCAGAAACCTGTGAATCTTCTGAAACGGCTGATTGAAATTTTCACTGATGAAGGCGATGTGGTGATTGACCCGTGTGCCGGAAGCGGCAGTACGCTGAGAGCTGCGAGAGAGCTGGGGCGCAGCAGCTACGGCTTTGAAGTCAGCAAAGAATTTTATACAAAGGCCTGTGAGCAGATGCTCGGACAGGCAGAGAACGGAGGAACTGGAAATGAATGAAATTACGATAGCTGTGAACTACGAAAATGAAAAGCCGACTGTCAGCGGTCGTGAACTGCACAAGGCTTTGAAAATTAACACCAAGTATTCTGATTGGTTTAAGCGTATGTGTGATTATGGATTTGTAGAGGGACAAGATTATCAAACTTGCTTCCCAAATTTGAGAAGCGAAAATCATCACGGTGGTCAGAATAAAGCCGACCATGCTGTCACCATCGATATGGCAAAAGAACTGTGCATGATTCAGCGCACAGAAATCGGCAAAAAGTGCCGTGAATATTTTCTTGCCATTGAGTGCAGATGGAACAGTCCGGAAGCGGTGATGGCTCGTGCCTTGCAGTTTGCAAACCAGAAGCTGGAATTTCTCACGCAGGAAAACAGCCGCCTGACAGAAATCAATACATCACAGGCACAGCAGATTGCAGAAATGCAGCCAAAAGTCACCTATTATGACATTGTGCTGAACTGTAAGGAGCTTGTCACAGTCAATACAATTGCAAAGGACTATGGCAAATCTGCTATATGGCTGAACAAATGGCTGCATGAACACGGCATTCAGTATAAGCAGGGAAAAATCTGGCATCTGTATCAGAAGTATGCAAAGAAGGGCTATGCGAAGTCCAGAACGCTTCCTTTTGCAGACAGTGCAGGCAAAAATCATTCAAGGTCACGCACCTGCTGGACTCAGAAGGGCAGGCTTTTTATTTATGAACTGCTCAAAGAAAACGGCATTCTTCCGCTGATTGAACAGGAAGGCGGCAAAAAGTGACGAAGCATGAGTGTGCGGTCGTGACCGCCTATACAGATGTTTCGATGCTGAAAGGCGATGACCTGAAATATCTGTATGATTATCTTTCCGGTTTTATCGGAAGACCAGTATATACACATGAATTATCTGTGGTGGCACTGCACTACAGGGAGCAGATTCGTGAGGACTTCCTTGCGCTGTGCAGGAATGCGAAGGAGGACGATGATGGATAAGAAACAACTGACATTATGTTCCCTGTTTGATGGCTCAGGAGGCTTTTGTCTGGGAGCGGTACTTGCCGGAATTAAGCCTGTTGCAAGTTCAGAAATTGAACCGTTCCCGATTCTGGTCACACACAGAAGACTGCCGCAAGTGAAACATTACGGCGATGTATCAAAACTGAGAGGGGGTGACCTTGGGGCTGTCGATATCATCACATTCGGCAGCCCCTGTTAGGTCAGGATTTATCTGTCGCCGGCAGGCGTGCCGGAATTCATGACGGCGAAAGGTCAAGCCTGTTCTTTCAGGCAATCCGCATCATTAAGGAAATGAGGGAGGCAACGAATGGACAATATCCAAGATACTGTGTCTGGGAAAACGTCGGAGGCGTGTTTTCCTCCAACGGAGGAAACGACTTCAAAGCTGTCCTCGAAGCAGTTATCAGTGTTAAAGAAGAAGGGGTCGAGGTGCCTCCGCCTGAAAATCACCGATGGGCAAAAGCGGACGTACTGCTGGGAGACGGATGGAGCGTGGCTTACAGAGTTTTCGATTCTCAATACTGGGGTGTCCCCCAGCGCAGAGCAAGAATCTACCTTGTCGCAGATTTTGCTGGAGGAAGTGCCCCGGAAGTATTATTTAAGTCCGAGGGCTTGTCTGGGTATACTCCGGAGGGCTTCCGTTCGT
>CALGGR010000092.1 GCA_937915755.1 uncultured Fretibacterium sp.
TTCGTGAACTGCTAGACCGCATTGACTGCGTGGAGGAGCAATCATGACAAACGCATTGCAACTGCTTACTACCAAAAACCTTGACGGCATTTATCTTGACTGCTACGTTGAACAGGGGCAGGAACATACCGGCGACTTCTGGGCTACTAGGGAGCAAATTGGCCTGCTGTTGGGGTATGCTAATCCTAACGACGCTATACGTTTTATCCACAGACGCAATAAAGAACGTTTAGACAAATTTTCAACATCGTTCAATTTGAACGGTGTTGAAGGAAACCGCACCGTTACTAGGAATATTATCGTCTACAACTTCAAAGGCCTTCTGGAAATTTGCAGGTACAGCAATCAGCCGTTCGCTAATCACGTTATTGACAAGCTGTGGGAGATTGCTGACGAAATCAGACGCACGGGTAGCTATATAACCGAACAGGCAATAAAAGCAATGGCAGAAAGATGCAATACCTTTGAACGCAAGATTGCGGCTATGGAGCAGAAACTTAATCAGCAGTATCCCATTTATATTTTGGGTAATACTGTCTTGGCTCAAACTGGCGCAATATCCTTTCAGGAAGGTGCTCACTTCTTGTCTCAGCATGGCATTCCTATGGGACAGAACCGCTTGTATAAGTATTGCAGGGATAGAAACCTGTTGTGTTCACGCAAAGGAAGGCAGTGGAACAAGCCTACACAGAAAGCAATGGACGCGGGACTGTTCAACCTTCAGGTTTACGGCGGCTTCAATACCATCACTCTCATTACTCCGGAAGGCTTGAAGTTCCTCACTGATGAGCTTATTACTCGTGAATATCCGTTGCTCGCCATGATGGAAGGACAAGATGCTCATAAAAAGGCCTTTCACGGCTATAAGCAGACTATTCACGATAACCGCTTCTGTGCTGATGAGGGTAAAACTTTAGGGTATGGCGTTTATTTCACTGATGATAATGACGTAGCTGAGCATTATAGATAGGAGGGGCTTTTTCATGTTCTCTGTTTTGCGCTCCATTCTCAAAAAACGCAGGTTGTCCGCTCGCCTGCACAACGTCTTCTTCTTGGACACTAGATGTTTTATTAACGAAAGGAGGTGCTCCCTGTAATGTTCACTCAGGATAGAATTGATGCCCTTTACTCTGCTATCGAGAAATTAAACTCCATTACTGAGGATATTCATGACGCCCTCTTCGCTGATTTACCCTTTGATGACCCTGACGACCCAGATTGCTCTCTATGGGGACAGAAAAAAGGCGTTCAAGAATTGTGCGAGTTCAAAGATATTATCAGCAATGCAGCCGATTTCGCTCAGAATGCTATCAATTCTCTCGAAGCTGTTTAACTTAGGTCGAAACGGAGTGCTCCTGTGCTCCGTCTGCGGGATTGTGTCCCCACTGATGAGACCACTTTTTCTTAAGGAGGTGTTTATCCTGTTTTACAAATGTGCGTTTGCTATCGTTACTCTCGTTAATGTCGCTTTCTATGCTTGGGCTTCTAGGCTCATTGACGAACGTTACGATTGGGTTAATGCCGCTAAGGTCGGTTTCGCATCTATACTATTCAACCTGCTTTACGGCTTCTTGACAGCTTTTATCGCTTTCTTCATTTAACACGCTATTTACACTTTAAGGAGGTTCTTTTTATGGATAATGATATTTTACGCAAGCTCGATGATATTACTACTCTACTCAATATCATTGCTTTTGCTTGCATCGTTCAGCTCGACGATTACCCAAATAACGTTAATCTTCTTCGCCATTTCTCAAATAAGTTACTCACGGAACGCGGATACTTGAATAATAATTCAGATGGGCAGTTGGGACAAAAACACTAAAAACTAGTTAGCCTTCCTTTCTAGGATTGTATATTTCAAGGAGGTTCTTGTTATGTCTGATATTATCCTATTCAACTACAACGAAGAGCACCAAATTCGTACCACTATCATTGACGGCGAACCATGGTTCGTTGCTAAGGATGTTTGCGACGTTCTGGGCATTCAGAATACAACGCAAGCAATTCAAAATTTGGACAATGATGAGCGGGCTATGTTTTATATAGGTCGTCAAGGTGAAGCTAATATTATCTCTGAAAGCGGGCTTTATGCCCTCATTCTTCGGAGCAACAAGCCGGAAGCTAAAAATTTCAGCAGGTGGGTTCGACATGATGTTTTGCCGGCAATTCGTAAAACTGGAAATTACTCCAAAGGCAATATTCTCAGTCCGTCGTTACATGATGCTCTTGATGGTGCTAAATTCATTTTTGAGACAGCAGGCATTAAAGAAAACCAACTCACTCTTGCTCTTGATAAAGTCTATAAGTCTTACATGGGGAAAAGTGCCCTTGATGCAGGCGGCGTTTATCTCATCGCTCCAGTTCAGAAACAATTATTAACTCCTACCGAACTCGCTGTGCATTTCAATTTCCCTAAGCCTAAAGCTGGCGCAAGAGTTATAAACAAACTTCTCGAAAATGCTGGTTATCAAGTTAGACTGGCTAATTCTATGTGGGAACCTTCTGAACTCGGTAAACCTTTCGCCGTTCTTCTTGATACAAACAAAAAGCATTCTGATGGTACGCCGGTGCGTTCGCTTAAGTGGAACTCAAATATCATACGCGTTCTTGACGACTTGCTCCATGATACGGAAGGGGAGATTTAATCTTGCTAAAACATCATGGCGGTGTTCTTGATGACTTTCTTGAAAATTTTTTGCTAGTTTTCATAATTTTATTTTTAGGTGTAGTTCTCGCCCTGTTGATACCTGCTCCAAATAAAAATGTCAGCTCTATCACTCTTTACGGTTACGACGGAAATATCCTTAAACAGTGGGACGGCGAATTAACTCTTCATCAGGATAACTATCAATGTTACTTCGACTACGAGGGCAGAAAAGTTATCGTTCGCGGCGGCATTCTCGTCGCTCAGTGAAAGGAGGTGGATGTTCTCTTGCCTATTACTATTTCGGATGAACAAATTAAAACCGTGCAGAACGCTCTTAATCAGGTGGAACTTCAACTCGCTTTCTTGCACGGCTTACTCGCTAATGATAGTGATAACCTAGATGGGGCTTTCAATATCGACAATTCAGAATTGTTCCCGCTTATATCCGAAGCATTTTGTATTCTGGATACACTTTTACGCAACCATAATAAAGATTGTTCCTAACGTTTCGCGAAAAATACGTGCCCTTCTTGTCTACTCGCATTAATTCTTCATACACGTATTTCGGTACCCGCGTGTACTGGTATATTCCTCCATTCAAAAATTCGACTTCTAGCGTCTGGCTTCTCTCGTCATAGCCTACGCTTTTCAAGTTGCTGGACTGTACTGGTATGCGCTCCAAGTTGTTCACCTCCTCCGCAAACATTTTATCGCAGGGGAGGCACTCTTTAACTCCATGAAAGGAAGTGTTTATTCTTGGGCTTCTCCACTAAAGAACAGGCCGATATCCAAAAATCTATCGTTAATTTCTTTAAGCGTATCGGCGACGGTAATGCTAATACATCCGAAATCGCGGTCTTCCCTCATATACTGCATATTCTCGTTTCGGACGGACGTATTCAGCTTTCTTATCACAGCAATTTTAATGCTTCATAAAACTTTCGGAGGTTAATCATGCTTAAGCTCATTATTCGTTGCGTTCACCATATCCGCTTTCTCATCTGGTGCTACAAAATTAGGAAAGGAGATTAACTTCATGCATCAACTCTTTATGCGCTTCAAAAACTTTTTCGCTCTTAGGCATAAGGCCGCTCGCGATAAACAAATTAAGCTCTCTCGTCGTACTCGGGCCGTTTTACTTCGCGACTATCACGAATGCTCCAATTTGAAAGGAGGGGAATAATCCTTGAATATTGACGACAAAATTGATATTTGGAACGCTTATTCAAAACGCGCTGATAAGTTCTTCGCTGACGTTGAAGACGACATACATTATGCCTTCGCTCCGTATTACCTTGAGCCGGATGATGACACTCCAAACGTTAGAAAACTTTTTAACATGCTCGCTGACTTATCCGCTTTCATTTCGTGCCATCTTGATGAACTCGAACATTCGGCTAATTACAATAAGGAGGCTATCTAATTATGTTCTTTAACAAAGCTCAACGAAAAAAAGCTAAATTACGCTTAGGCATCATGGGGCCCGCTGGCTCGGGAAAAACTTTCGGCGCTCTGCTCGTCGCTTTCGGATTGGGCGGCAAAATTGCTCTCATCGACACTGAGAACGGCTCCGGTGATTTGTACTCCGCTCTCGGCGATTACGATATAGGATACATCAAGGCTCCGTAC
>CALGGR010000093.1 GCA_937915755.1 uncultured Fretibacterium sp.
GGATGCCCGGTCGATCTTATCGGAGAGAGCCTCGATTCTATCTGTCATTGCATCAATTTTCTCCTGCAATTTCAGCTTATCCACGGAGGTGGTTTCGGGATCGTTGTACTGCTCATAGAGAGCCTGCCGCTTGCCCTTCATATCGTTCAGCTTGTCGGTCATGCAGTCGATACTGCTTTTCTGAAAACTGCCGAGAGCCTCGGTAAACGCCTGTCGGCGTTCCTTGCTTGCCCCGATGCTAAAGCTCTTGATCACATTGTTCAGCGACAGCACACGATTCAGCTTGTGCTGCACCTTGTCACGCTTTGCTGTGAGCTGTGTGATCTTGGTTCTATGAGCCTCGATCTTGCCCTGCACCTTCGGGATTTTTTCCTCACGGATCGCAGCGATCTTCTTTTCATTGCTCTCGATCATCTTCTTGACAAAGGGCAGATTGCCGACCATTGCACTCAGTGCCTTGTTGGTATCCTCCAGTCGGTCAGCCCTTGCGGTCAGCTTTGCGATCTTGTGTTCGGCGGCAGTGATTTTCTGCTCCCGTCCTGTGATCCTGTCATTGAGGTCAGCGAGTCGAAGATTTACGTTTTCGGCGTTTCTCTGGACAAGTTCACGGAGAATGACAATCTCTACTGGAACGCGACGATAACCGACGCAAGCACGGGCGATTATGTCTCAGCGTCAGACGCGGAAGAGGCCGTAACGTTCTTCACCGACGAAGGCACGGAGACAACCACAGTCCCCGCAAACAAGCACGTCAATGTCGCTGCGTACTTCGAGACAGGCAACACGTATCAGGCCGTGATCACAACAAGCAAAAATACGAGCGATGATGTTCAAGGTGTGGGGAGTTCAAGCGGAGGCTGCAACGAGGGCTTCGTACTTCCTGTGATGCTTCTGGGATTGGGCCTTATGCTCACACGCAAGAGATAACGCCAAAAGCTATACGCGCAGACTTTCACGAAAGGAGCTTCCCTGGAATTGCGGGAGGCTCTTTTTCTGATATACTCACAGTAAAATCATGAAAGGATTGATACATTACTCTATGTTACAAACTGTAAACCCGTTTCTAGTAGCAGGACTCCTCTTCTTCCTGAGCCTTGTGGCAGGTTCTCTGTCTGAGAAAATCAAAGTCCCGGCCTTGATTCTCTTCTTGGCCATCGGAATGCTCGCGGGCGTTGACGGTCCTGGAGGTCTGAACTTCTCCGACGCTAATGCCGCTAATAGTGTGGGTACGTTCGCGTTGGCCTTCATACTTTTCTCTGGAGGCTTCCAGACGAAATGGAGCGACGTAAAGCCCATCTTCACTCAGGGAATGGTATTATCAACTCTCGGCGTTCTTCTCACCGCTGTAGCGATGGCCTTACCCATAGCAATTTTGCCGCAGTTCACGTACAAGGACGCGTTCCTTCTTGGTGCAATAGTTTCATCAACGGACGCCGCCGCAGTCTTCTCGATATTGAGGACACAGAAAGTCGGGCTTCATGGTTCTCTCAGGCCACTCCTTGAGTTCGAGTCAGGAAGCAATGACCCCATGGCCGTGTTCCTCACATTGACAGCTATAACATGGCTCAAGACTCCCGATGTTCCTGTCGCGGAGCTTGCGTTGAAGTTCGTCGTCCAGATGACCGCAGGGGGAGCAATGGGTTACATCATGGGGCGTTTCTCATGCTGGGCAATTCAGCGTCTTCAGGTTGCGAACGAAGCACTCTATCCAGTCTGGGGAATCTCAATAGTAATGGCAACTTTCGGAATCACTGAGACGGTCTACGGAAACGGCTACCTTGCTGTCTACGTCTGCGGCATAGTGATGGGTGGAGGAGATTTCCTCTATAAGTACAGCCTCCAGAGATTCCATGACGGCTTTGCGTGGCTTATGCAGATAATAATGTTCCTGGTTCTCGGTCTTCTTGTTACTCCGAGCGAAGTTGCTGACCTTTCCGTAATTGGTATAGGAATGTTCATTTCGTGCTGCCTGATGTTCGTTGCAAGGCCGATAGCAGTTTTCACTGGAATGGCAGCAAGCCGCTTCAACTGGCGAGAAAAACTCTTTGTGTCATGGACGGGGCTTCGCGGTGCAGTGCCGATTATACTTGCGACATATCCTCTCACTGAAGGGCACCCGCAGGCAAAATACATGTTCAACGTTATATTCTTCGTCGTAATTTCTTCCGTAATGCTTCAAGGGAAAACTCTCGCATGGTTCGCGCAGTTCTTGAAGATTGACGCTCCTGTTCGCGAGGCAAAGACATGGACGCTTAATTTCGATATTACTCCTGCTTCGGGAACTGATGAAACACGCGAGGTTGACCTTCCTGATGATGCCGCAGTGATAGGGCGTGAGGTGAAGGAGCTGCGATTCCCTGACGGCGTAACGATCCTCCTCATCAACAGGGGCGACAAGTATCTCATTCCAAAGGGCGGCACTGTCCTTGAGCGCGATGACACGCTTTTGCTTTTCGGAGACAGGGCAAAACTTACAGATGTTGCCATGAAACTTTGCGAGCGTGCGGAAAATAACGGTTGACCCCTTTCCCCAGAGTGCTGTAATATTTTATTCAACACTTACGCATTCAGGAGATATTTTGACTAATGAACACACAATACGTAAAAGATTTCGTGAAGGATTTATTCACGCTTAGGACAGTATGGATTGACAAAGGCAGCGGGAAATGGGCGATTAAAAGGCGCTTTCACCCCGTATTGCGGACGACGTTCTGGGTTCTTGCGGTGATAGTTGGGGCCGGGATATATTCGAGCCTCAATAACCCTGAACACTCTGTAGCCGTTGCCGACACTTCGACAGTTGCAGCACTTCCAGAGCCGGAAGAATTAACACCTCCTCCGGTGAAGCGCGAGGAACTTGTGATACCCCTCAAGGCATCATCGAAGCGCGGGGAAATCCTCCTGCCCTCGGAAATGAATCCTGAGACCGACAGAATCATAGCTCCGTCAGCACTCAACAAAAACCTCACGTCACTGGAAAAAGCTCCGGCCATGCCTCAGATTACGGCAGGGAAGTACAGCGTTGACGTGAACAAGTCGACATACACTCTCACTCTCTACAGGGACGGCGAGGTCGTCAAAGAGTACCCCATAGCAATCGGCAAAAATCCCGGCGACAAGCAAAGAATCGGCGACCACAGGACTCCAACGGGGAACTTCAAGGTCGTGTCAATCGAGAACGCTTCGGGATGGTCTCATGATTTCAGGGACGGAAAAGGGAAAATCAAAGGTGCTTACGGCCCGTGGTTCCTGAGGCTCGACGCTAAGGGCTGGAAGGGTATCGGGATTCACGGGACTCATGACCCGGATTCGCGCGGAACTATGGCGACGGAAGGCTGCATACGGCTGAGCAACGAGGACATCGCGGAACTCAAGCAGTATGCCTACAAGAACATGCCAGTAACGATAAGGGAGAATTGAGATGCTAAAGTGCGGAATAATAGGACTTCCACTGTCAGGGAAATCAACTGTCTTCAACGTAATCACTCGCGCCGGAGCTGAGGTCAAGCCTTACGCTTCGGGAAAGACTGAGCCTAACAGAGCGTTGGTGAATGTACCTGATGAGAGATTCGACAAGCTGGTTGAAATCTTCAAGCCAAAGAGTGAGAAGCCTGCTGACGTTGAGTTTGTTGACCTTGCGGGATTGTCGAGGGACGCAGGAAAAGGCGCAGGGCTGGGAAATTCGTTCCTCTCATTCGTTTCGGAGAGCGAGGCATTGCTTCATGTTGTCCGGGTTTTTGGGAATGACTCAGTTCCACACCCAGAGAACAGCATTGACCCATTGAGGGATTTCAAGATTGTCGAGGCAGAATTGATTTACCGCGACTTAGGGGTGATAACGAACAGGTTGGCACGACTTGAGGAGAAGCAGGCAAAGAAGAAGCTTACCCCCGCTGAAACCTCAGAGCTTGAACTAATCCGCGGGCTTGAGGTTCACATGATGGAGGAGAAGCCTTTGCGTGAATATCCTCTCAATGACGAACAGAAGCGAATGTTGTCGGGTTATGCGTTCCTTACGCTTAAGCCTGAGCTTGTTGTCCTGAACTTGGACGACTCTCAGACGGGCGATGTCCCTGAAATTTCCCCTCTCATGGCCGAGCTTGAAGCCAGAGGAATGAAGTCGGTTCGAGTTTACGGTGCGACGGAGATGGAGCTTGAGCAGCTTGAGCCTGAAGACAGGGCGGAGTTCATGCAGGACTTGTCGATTGATGAGCCTGGACGAGAGAGGCTGATTCATGAGGCGTATAAACTTCTTGGGTTGATCTCGTTCTTCACGTCAGGAAGCGATGAGGTAAGGGCGTGGACGCTCAAGGCTGGGAGCAATGCGGTTGATGCTGCGGGAACAATACATTCGGACCTGGCACGGGGGTTCATCAGGGCGCAGGTTGTCGCATACGATGATTTCATTGCGAATAATGCGAGTATTGCGCAATGCCGTGAAAAGGGTGTGCTTCGTCTTGAGGGCAAGGAGTACATCGTTAAGGACGGCGATATGATAGAGATTCGCTTCAACGTTTGAGAAATTCATACCTCACGCTCACAAAAACCCCCTGCTTTTGCGGCGGGGGGTAAAACTTTTTCAAAGGGGATCGTTATTGACATGGAAAGAAAATATTTGCCGCTTGAAATCGTTGCACCGTTAATATTCGCGGTCATATTCGTAGTTATGCTGATATATTCGCGGTTTGAGCCTAATGTTGAGGATGTTGATTCGTCGTATGTGATGGAACATTTGGGGGAGACTGGCTATGTTCTTGTTGATGCGCGTGCAGAAGCAACGTACTTGGGGAAATCTCCCCGCCCTGGAGTTCCCGGCGGACATATTCCAGGTGCAGTGAATTTCCCGACGGCGCAGCTCGCAGGACGCACCGACATTGTAGCGGCCCTCCTCGCAAAGGAAGGTATTACGAAGGACAAAACTATAATAGTTTATTGCAGCGCGGGAGTATTGTCTGAAAGATTTGCGGACCAGCTTGTGAAACGGTTCAATTTCTCGTCATCTCGTATCAAGAATTATCGCGGCAGTGTTCTTGAATGGATAAAAGCTCCCCGTAATGTTCTTCTTCCGCCAGACCATGAGACCGATTTTGCAGAGGACATGCACTCCCAGAAGTTCAAGGGCAAATAATATCCAGAGTCCTCGTAATCCCGGCCTTTATGTCGTAACGCGGAGACCAGCCCAAAGACTTTATGCGCGATGAGTCCATTATTGCTTTTGAGGCTGGGCTGTAACCCTTTCGCTCAGCTTCGTCAGGAAGCTCAAAGATTACTCTCTGCCCCGAATATTCTGCAACTATCCCGGCAAGTTCACGCAGAGTTATGTCGGACTTTGAGTCGGCGATGTTGCAGGCCGTTCCAGTTTCACCCGAAAGAAGAACCGTCAGCAAACCCGAAACAGCGTCAGCAACGTAGCTGTATGAGAATAGCTGAGTCCCCTCGCTCTTCAGCACGATGTCCTCATGTTCGATGCCCTTACTGATGAACTGTGAGATTGCTTTGGTGTCGTCCATCTTCATTGTGGGGCCGTATGTTCGTGAAAATCTTGGGATAACAACATCAAGGCCGTATTGCTGAATGTATGACTGGCAGAGGGTTTCCCCGCATCGTTTTGCCTCGCAGTATCCTGAACGTGCTTTCGAGATGTCGATGTTACCGCAGTAATCCTCGCTGAAATATTCAGTGTCGCCCCTGTTTTCGCCGTAGACTTCGACTGATGACGCGAATACGAATCTTTCAGTGCCATGTTCAAGCGAGAACTTCAGCATGTTGTTGAGGCCGATTATGTTGGTGGTGATTGTGCCGACGGGGTCTGCTGAATATGCCCTCGGGTGTGTGTTGCTTGCAAGGTGCAGAACGAAATCATAATTTCCCACGAAGTCCTCAAGAGGCTCATTGATGTCGAAGGCCGTGAATCTAAAGCCATCATCTCCAGCGTAATCATGGAATCTTGCATTTGCTGACTCAATATTTCTCCCTAGCGCGTGAATCTTTATGCTCTGCCTCCTCGTCATTAGAACGTCAACAAGAAAGCTCCCTATCATTCCTGAAGCCCCAGAAATCAGGAAACTTTTTCCCGTCAACCTTTGCCATTCGAGGGGCAGAGCGGCAACATACTCGACATCATCAATATATAGAGGATTATTGCAGACCATAGAGGGAGTCTCCTTCCTTCCTGATGAATGATTTGAAGAGTTCGAGGTCGTCCTTTGTGGTGAGCTTTATGTTCTTGTCTGAGCCGGCAGCAAAGTATAGCCTCACGCCCAAATCCGCCATCATCGTGTTCGCGTATGACGAGCCGTGAATGCAGATTCCTTTGTCGTAAGCCTCATGATATTTCTCGTCGAGTAGTGAGAACTTGTAGGCTTGAGGAGTTGAAACGCGCCTGAGAGTCTCGCGCGGAATGTAGCGTGTCGTCGAAATCTCGTCGTCAATGATGAAAATCTGCTCGTTATATGGGAGCGATGTTACAGCGTTGCCGTACTGCCTGCACTTCACGATAACGTCCGACAATACCCCGTCATCAACAAGCGGCCTGATTCCGTCATGGATTATCACAATATCATCAGGTTCGCATTTTCCCTCAAGGTTGAAGACACCGTTGCGTATTGATTCCTGAGCCGAGTTTCCGCCGTTAATGACCCATTTCAATTTAGTGATGCCGAACTGCTTTGCGTATGCCCTGAGTATGTCGTGCCAGCCTTCGAGGCATACTACTTCTATGGCGTCAATGTCCGGGTGTTTTTGGAACGCAGCGAGGGTGTAGATGATTACAGGTTTGTCGTTTACGTTGATGAACTGCTTGGGAATTTCGTATTGCATTCTCGAACCTACGCCGCCCGCGATAATTATAGCTGTGTTTGCCATGATAACGCCTCCTTGTGGGATAATTCTAACAGGAGATGATATTATTGACAGTACCAATCTTAGATCTTTCGCGTTCATTCAGCGATATAAAGCCTGAAGTCTTCGCAGCAATGGAAAGAATTTTCGCGGCACAGAGTTTTATTCTCGGCCATGAAGTGAAGACGTTTGAGGAACATTGCGACTCATATCTCGGTGTCCCTGAAGGTTCATGTGTTGGCTGTGCTTCTGGAACTGATGCCCTTCTTCTCGCGCTGATGTCCATTGACATAAAGCCGGGCGACGAGGTAATCACTACCCCCTTCACGTTCTTCGCAACTTCTGGAACGATAGCGAGGCTCGGAGCTGTGCCGGTGTTTGCGGACGTTGACCCTTCAACCTACAACATCGACATCACTCAGGCCATGAGCAAAATCACGCCGCGTACAAAAGCGTTCCTGCCCGTTCACATTTTCGGACAGATGGCACCGATTGAGGGCGTAATCTCGGAGCTTCACGAGCGCGGTATACTAACCATTGAGGACACGGCACAGGCGTTCGGTTCGACACGTTTTGCTAACGGTGGGATTCTTCGCGCAGGGACTGTGGGAGACGTTGGTTGCTACTCGTTCTTCCCGACAAAGAATCTCGGAGGCTGCGGCGACGGCGGAATGGTCGTAACGTGCGACAAGGATCGTGCCGAAAGACTCAGGAAGTTGCGCGTTCATGGTTCAGGGACAACGTACTACCATGACGAGGTGGGGATAAATTCGAGACTTGACGCGATTCAGGCAGCGATACTCGACATAAAGCTCAAGTACCTTGAGGAATGGAATGAGGAACGCCGCAAGATTGCCGAATATTACAAGCTCTTGTTCAAGACACATGACGTTCAGGAGTTCGTAACCGCACCTTCTGAGCTTGAGGGGAACTATCATATCTACCACCAGTATGTCGTCCGTGTACGTGAGAAGCGCGATGAGCTTATGAATTACCTCAACGCTGAGGGATTCGCAGTGAGGGTATATTATCCTTTGCCGCTGCATCTTCAGCCGTGCTTTGCGTACTTGGGGTACAAGGCCGGAGATTTCCCGGTCAGCGAGAGGCTGTCGAAGGAAGTTCTTGCGCTTCCGGTTTTTCCGGGACTAACTCAGAACGAACAGGAAGAACTTGTTGCGAAGATAGCAAAATTCTTCAGGAAGTGAATTTTTTCCTCCCCCTGCATTCGCACGAGGGAGGGACTTTTGTTACTCAGCCCTGAGAGTGAAGAGCGTGATTTCCGACGGATCAAAAACTCTCATTGGGAAGCCGTCCCACTGAGATGTTCCGGGACTCACATAGAGCCTCATCCCCTCAATATCGTACCAGCCCCGGACAAATCCATTGTTGAATTTTCTCGTAAGCTCGTAGACTACGGGCATTTGTCCACCGTGAGTGTGTCCTGAGATTTGAAGCGCGATGTTATGTTTTGCGTTCTCGCGGGCAAAGCGCGGCTGATGATCCATCAATATGACCGGGACGTTTTCGGGGGCATCTTTGAGTGCGAGTGATGTATTGTGATTTCCGCCAGTTGGGTCAGGAACTCCGACGATTACTAGGCGAGAATCTCCAGAAGCTATCACAATATGCTCATTCTCAAGCCACTTTATCCCGAAGCCTGCGAGCGTATCAATCCAGCCTTGAAGGTCGTAATAATACTCATGATTTCCCGTTACAGCGTAGACACCATATTTTGCGCGAAGCTGTGTAAGAGGCTCAAGGTCTCCGCTTCTCTTTCTGACATGGCCGTCAACGAAGTCGCCGGGTATGAGTATCAAATCTGGATTAAGCGCGTTTGTTTTGTCAACAACTTCCTGAACGAAAGGCCTCCTGTTCACTGAGCCAACGTGAATATCAACAAGCATAGCAACTTTCATGCCGTCAAGTTCACGCCCAAGCCCTGAGATTTTCACGTCATAGCGGGCGACATCAGGGACTCTTGTTCCGGCATATACACCGTAAATCGTAGTCATTGCCGCTATAACGAGGACGCTCAGAGAGGCGTAATGTGCGGGGAATTTTGCGCGTGAAAATATCTTCCATAGGACGAACGCAACATCTTTGACGACACAGATTATTGCTGCGGCGATCATGAAGCTGAACATTGCCGAGAGCAGGAGGGCGATGCTTCGGGGAAGCTCGTAGATGTCGAAGCCTGAGGGTGTCATTCTGAGGAGGAACAATTTTGCGATCCCTGAGACTGTCAGGATTGCGAGGAGTATTTTCGCAAGCGCAGGAACGCGAAGGGGTATTACCATACTTAGGACGGTATAGAGGCATATCAGGCACGGTACTAGCATGAATGGGTTGAACATGGGCTGACTAAAACTCCTTTTTTGCGGGGAATTATACAGGCTGAATCTGACTTTAAGCAAATAATGACAGAGCCCATAGAATCGAAGCGATAGAATACCCATAATTACCTATAAATTTCACTGCAAAACTTCACGTATCACATTCATCCCTTCGCGCACTAAATCACAATCCGCCTGGCTTCCCATGTGCCCGATCCTGAAGACCTTACCTGCAAGGCTGCCATAATTCCCTCCCACAGCCAGTCCCTTTTCACGCAGCTTTCCGTCAAGTTCAAGCCATGTGAATTTTTCGGGGACGTAAAATGCTGTAACAGTCGGCGAGCATATATCCTCACTCTTTGGGTAGAGCCTCAGTCCCATTTCCTGTCCCATATCGCGGCATAATCGGGCGGCCATGTCATGACGTTTGAAGGCAGCATCCATTCCCTCGCGCATAATCATGTTGAGCGAGATGTTGAGGGCTTTCATTGCCTGCCAGTCGTGAGTGTATGGCATGTAGTGTTCAGCGGGGACGTTTTTCCAGCCAATATACGACTCATAGCCGGGATAATTCACGTCAGCAATAACTTCCAACGCCCTCGAGGAAATCGATGACACCGACAAGCATGGTGTAAGCGATAAAACTTTCTGTGAGCCTAGAAGTCCGATGTCAATTCCGCAAGCGTCAACGTCAAGCTCACATCCCCCTGCGCTCGAAACAAAGTCAACTACAAAAATCGCTCCAACCTCGCGGGCAATCCTGCCTATATCCTCAAGGCACGGTGTCAATGTCCCTGAAGGTGTCTCACAGTGTACTGCGGTGATGACCTTTGGCCTGTAACGTTTCGCATGTTCGCGGACTTTCTCAGCATCAGGAATTCCGTCATAAGGGAACGCGCAGATCTCAGCCTCCGCGCCGAACGCCCTCGCCATGTCAGCAAAGCCTTCGCCGAACAGCCCCGATGACACAGCAAGAATCTTGTCGCCGGGTTTGAGTGTACATTTCAGGGCAGCCCATAATATCGACATTGCCTCGCCGGAAGTTATGACTATGTCGTTATTCGTGTGGAGTAATTTCTGCGTAAGTGCCTGATTATCGCGGTAAAGCCTGAAAAATTCATCCTCCAAATCCGAGCTTGCGTAATCATTCTTCCATGCGTTGCGGATTTCTTCGGGGACGCTTACGGGGCCGGGTACTAATCCTATTCTGTAATTCTCCATGATGACAATATCACCTCTGCTGTTCTCAATAGCTCGTCCCTTCCTGCTGAGGGGCTTTCGAGCGTGAGTATGATATTATCACCAGCCCGCACCGTGAGCGCAAGGGGCATAAATGCGCGGCTCTCAAATATTGCATCATGTCCTGATACCTTGAGAACCTCGAATCCCGAATCGCTCGGCATCATTCCCTTTTCGGTGTTGACTTTTTCGGGGACGTAGAGATTTCCTGTTCCAGTTCCTTCCGTGAGTATTACATCGAGAGTTGCTGACGGTGATTCTCGCCTGTACGTCATATATGTTACATTGCCGTGAGATTCGCCGTTGTATTCCGTGATTAGGGGCTGTATGTATTTGCTGACTGAATGCCAATCGCCCAACGTTCCGGGAAGTTCAGCTGCAAAAACAGGACCGCATACCATAAATATTAACAGAGCAAAAACTTTCTTCATTCTTTGACCTCCTGAAGCCACAATCTCCTAACCTTCAAGAAAAATTCATCGTATACCCCGCTCGCAAAATCCGGGAAAGTGTAATCGAACGCCTGCCACTTCTTGAACCTGTAACGCATCGTAACCTCAGCAAAAATTCCGTCCCTGAGATAGATTCTGTGAGCGTGATCCTTTGTTGACGCAAGAACAAGCCTCGCTCCGTCGACATATCCCGGATCTATGTTCACCGCTCTTATGGGCTGCCTGCTAATTGCCTCAATCTCTATGGCCTGATGCTTCCAGTCAGCAAGACCACCCGCCTCAATGAGTCCCGGAAAGCAAAGGAACACACGCTTCAAATCCGGCGAAATTTCGTCGTAATAACTCGTCTTGTCGAATGGTACAGGCTCACTCAAAATTTCCGGTTCTCCCCAAATCTCCGTAAGCCTCTCAATGCTCCATGAAAGCAGCTCATCATCAGGGTACAAAATCCCCGTAATCCTCTTCACTTTAGGTTCTCTCATCAATAATATCCCTCGTGTTCACGTGATTGACCTGCCGCTAAGAGTGCCATCGCTTGCGGCCCTATGCTGCCTATAACATCATCAGCGCGCCTCATCGTCAGCGGTTCGGGCTGTATTGGTTCCTCCTGCTGCTGCGGGATTGGCTCAGGTTTTGGCTGAGGTTCTGTAGGTTTTGGGGAAGGTTTACGTCTTGGCATCTGAATATCGAGGTAGCCCTGTAACTGTCCCTGCCATTCACATGGGCGAAAACCCTTCTTGCGTCCTTCAGGCGGTGATGAAAGCCTCTGCCATTTCCCGCCCTTTGCCTCAATTTCGCGCGCCCAAGTCTGACCTACAGCCGCCCACCATGTAATGTCCTGTGCGTCCGTCAAGTCCTCCGTGCAGTCGTCAACCGTGAAGATTCCGGGCTTCAATTTTCGGAAGGCCATGAATCTTGCGCCGTTTGGAGCTTCAAGCCTGACGATAAATTCATCGCGTTCCGGCAATTCTGAGGCGTTGAGCTTTTCGAGACCCGTTCCGAACATGCTGATTGCCGTATCGTTGAGCCTAAGAACCCCGCGTGATGTTATCGCAAACGGGACAGGAGCGTCCCACCATTGAGGATATTGCGGCTCATCGGGGTACAATGCAGTCTCAAGCGTCCCGATGAATGCCCCCGTAGTCTCAACGTAGAGTGCGCTGACTTCATCGGGGTACTCGATTTCCTCCGGGTTGATCGGGCGAACTATGTTTCTTGCGGCTAACTGAGGGAGCGTCTTAATCATGGCATCAGCACAGCCTCTTTCAACAAGGAAAACTAGCTGCCCTTTCGTGAGGACTATTACGTCGCCTGAGTCCGGAATGTAGACGGCATACTCAGCGGCTGAACCGAAGAGTGTACGCAGTAAATATAGAAGCGTTGACTCCGGCGTTAGGGATTTAAGGCTGTAATCGTTGCCGTTCACGGATTGACTTCCATCAAAGCGTCTGCAAAATCCTGCGGGCTGAACGTCGCCAAATCATCAGCACCCTCGCCCAAGCCTATATATCTCACAGGAACATGAAGTTTTCTTGCGATTGAGATTACTACTCCGCCTTTCGCTGTGTTGTCGTACTTAGTGAGTATTATCGACGTTACGGGAATGATGGAGTTGAAGGTCTCAGCCTGTGCTACGGAATTTTGGCCAAGTACGGCATCGAGGACTAAAACGGTTTCGAGCCTCTCACTTCCAGCCTCACGCAGCAATATCCTGTGAATCTTCCTGAGTTCCTCCATGAGATTGTGTTTATCATGAAGTCTCCCCGCCGTGTCAACAATGAGAACGTCAGCCCCCGAAGAGTCCGCCGACTTCCACGCATCAAACGCAACCGCCGCCGAATCACTCCCCTGACCTTGAGCGATTACCCTGACTCCTGAACGTTCGCCCCAAATTTTGAGCTGTTCGACAGCAGCTGCCCTGAAAGTATCAGCAGCAGCGAGGACTACTTTCTTCCCCTGTTTTGCGTAGAGCGAGGCAAGCTTTCCCGATGATGTTGTCTTACCGCTTCCGTTCACTCCGGCCATGAGGAGGACTAAGGGCTTGTGATTTAGGCTGAAGGTCTGTCCCATTCCGTCAACCGAAGAAAGCTCGTCAACAATTTTCGCTGTGAATAATTCCTTGAGTGCTTCAGGAGATGATATACCCTTTCGTTTTGCCTCATCCTTGAGGTAATCTATCATTTCTTCAGTGAAGTCAAGTCCTGTGTCTCCGGAGATTAGCTGTTCCTCCAAGTCGTCCCAGAAATCGGGTGTGAATTTTCCTGACGTAAAGAGCTTTGAGATTCCCGAGCTCCATTTTTCGCGGACACTCTTGAGGCTCTCGCGTAATTTTGCAAACACTGCCATCTCTCTCTACCTTCCCGGAGTCCTGCGCATGAATATGAACTCGTAGCCGTACTGCCCTGTGGTGCTGTCCTGAGTCCTCCTTGAGCCTACGACCTGCCAGCCATCACGGCCCCTCTGGGACATTCTGTCGGTGAGATTAGGGTCAAGAATGAAATCGATCGCGTAATCATATGACGGATTACTAGCCTCGTAGCCTGAAGACGACTCAAAGTTCGGACTGTTCATGGCCATTGAAGTCAGCTTGTCGGAAAGAGCCATAATCTGCCACAGCATGAGACCGCCAATAACTGCGATCGCTGTCAGAAGGAGCGGAAGAAGTACCCCGCCGCCTCCTCCTGATGATTTTTTCGTTCCTGATGCTGTGCTTTTTTCTCCGGCTGCGTTTTTACGTGAGGCTAATTTTTCTCGAATGCTCATAGTTTTCTCCTTGTGTTCGTCTTCGGGATTGCTGACTATTCCTGCCGGTGCTGTGAAATCTTCCGGCTCAGTTATCATTTCTGTAACGGTCTCGGTGTTTACGTGGAAATCATCGGGCTCATCTCCCGGGATTGTTGCTGCCGCGCCCAACTCGCCGAGCGAAGATATGTCCCAGTCATCATTGTTATCATTGTTGAGATTTTCCGGTGTATCGTCATTCAATAAACTCTGTTCGGGCATGTCGTCTTCCTGTCCGGCCTCCTCTTGTATATTATCAAGTTCAAATTCCGGCGTGGTGTCCGAAATGTTGTCTTCTGGTTCAATTTCCTGAGTCATTGCGGCTACTTCCTGAGCGAGTCTGTCCTGCTCCGTGAGAGGTTCGCTTTCCGGCTTATCCTCTTCAACAGGGAACGGCGCATCGTCTGTGAAAGTGTCGGGAACTTCCGGCTCTGGTTCAGGTTCAGGCTCTGGTTCTGGAATTGGCTCAGGCTCTGAATCTGACTCAGGCTCAAATTCGTGCTGTTCTTCCTGCTCCGTCTCATCATCACCGAAATCGGGAATCGTGAACGGGTCATTCTCGGCTTCATTATCCTCAACTTGAGGCAAGGCTTCAGTCTCTGTCTCAGGTTCAGGCTGCTTTTCCTGCTCGTCATCATCACCGAAATCAGGAATCGTGAACGGGTCATTTTCAAATTCATTATCCTCAACTTGAGGCGAGGCTTCGTGTTCTGGCTCTGGCTCAAGTTCCGGGATTACGTCAAGGACAGCCGGAATATCAACAACATTCAGGCCTTCTTCCGGCGTAATTTCCTCCGTAGTTGGCACATCTTCAGCGAACGGCTCTTCAACCAGCTCCGACTCTTCTTCATTGCGATGAAATAACGTGTCGGGCATAGAAAGCTCATCGAACGGGTTAATATCCTGCTCCAAATCCTGCCTTGCCTGATTCTGAGCTGCGCTTATGGGAGATTCCGAGAGTGCCTGAGCGATGTTAGCCTTGAGTTTGTCTTCTGCAGACTGCTGGGAATCGCTTGAATTTCCGTCAGCGGCAAAAAAATCTTCGGGAAGGTTGTACAGTCCGGCCTGCTCCTGTGAACCTAAACTCAGCGGGCTTCCAGTCATGGCTTCGGCAATATCGGCCATGAGTTTGTCCTCAGCGGTCTTTGTGGATTCGGGCATCGTTACGGTGACGGGTACGGGTTCTGCTTCCTCGTCGCTAATTTCCGGCTCATCGTGTGCTGAAATCTGCGGTATCTCGTCGTCAACATTCAGGACTACATCAGCGGCGGGCGAAAATTCCTCCTTCGTATCACCAGCCTCATCGTCTGTGAAAATTCCCGCCTCATCATTCTCCATGTCATAGGGCGGAGCGTCCTCTAAATCCTCGTCATTCTCAGGGATTGCCGGGTCTTCATCTATTGGCTCATCACTGAAAGCGTCCGTAATCTCCTCTGAATTTTCGTCTGTAATGTCAGCAAATTCGTCCTCAATTTCGGGAGCTTCAAAGAGTTCGGCCTCCTGAAATTCTGTTGAAGCTTCCTGCTCTGGTTCTTCAACATCGGCTATTTCAGGCAAAGGATTCTCGTCCGTGCTCTCATCTTCTGCAGCCTCGCTGATGAAGTCTTCAGTGAAGTCGTCGAAACCGTCTGTATCGTCATCATCAGGAGTTATGACTGGAATATCGGGAAGATTGCCGTTGTCTTTCTGTGAATCCTGAGAATCTTCCTTCGGCTGATAGAAGTCCGCCTCGATCACTGGAATATCGGGAAATTCCGGCTCTATAGGAGCGTCAGGGGCAGGCTCAACGTCAGGTATGATTTCCTGTGCTTCTGGTTCAGCTTCAGGGATTGATTCGGGTTCTTCCTGCGGTGTATCATCCGTCGGCTCAAATTCGGGGAGCTCCGGCTCTGGAGGAACGTAAGGTATTTCCGGCATGTCGATATTGGGAGTATCTAACGTTTCTGCAAAAGACTCCGGGATTTCCGGCAACGGTTCAGGCTGTGAGGCTTCCGGAACATCCAACGTGTCAGGTTCAGCCTCTATGATTTCGTGGACTGCTTCGGGTTGTGTTACTTCTGAGACATCGAGAGTTTCTGGTACGGCCTCAGTGGTTTCAGGAGTTTCCAATGCCTCAGGTACAGTCTCTATGATTTCTTGTACAGGTTCAGCTACATCAAGGGCATCAGGTATAGGCTCTATGGCTTCATGGACTGCCTCAGGTTGTGGTACTTCTGAGACATCGAGAGTTTCTGGTACGGCCTCAATGTTTTCGGGAGTTTCCAATGTCTCAGGTACAGTCTCTATGATTTCTTGTACAGGTTCAGCTGCATCAAGGGCATCGGGTATAGGCTCTATGATTTCGTGGACTGCTTCGGGTTGTGGTACTTCTGAGACATCGAGAGTTTCTGGTACGGCCTCAGTGGTTTCAGGAGTTTCCAATGCCTCAGGTACAGTCTCTATGATTTCTTGTACAGGTTCAGCTACATCAAGGGCATCAGGTATAGGCTCTATGGCTTCATGGACTGCCTCAGGTTGTGGTACTTCTGAGACATCGAGAGTTTCTGGTACGGCCTCAATGTTTTCGGGAGTTTCCAATGTCTCAGGTACAGTCTCTATGATTTCTTGTACAGGTTCAGCTGCATCAAGGGCATCGGGTATAGGCTCTATGATTTCGTGGACTGCTTCGGGTTGTGGTACTTCTGAGACATCGAGAGTTTCTGGTACGGCCTCAGTGTTTTCGGGAGTTTCCAATGCCTCGGATATAGTCTTAGCAACTTCTTGTATCGGCTCTGACTGTGAGGCTTCTGGGATGTCGAAAGTATCAGCTACTGCCTCCATGACTTCCGGTGCTGCCCCAATTACTTCTGATATTGGCTCAGGCGATGATGCTTCAGGCATAGACGTATCAGGCAAAGTTTCCGTGATTGTTGGCGCGGTCTCTATCTGCGGAATTTCTGGCAACATATCAGGCTTCCTGTGAGCTTCAGGCTTAATTTTCCTCGAAGGCTTGGGCTGACGGCGAGGTTTTTCCTTATGCTCAGTGGGAGAATTTACAGCGTTAAGGCTCTGCTCGATCCTGCGCTCAAAATCCTCCATGAACGAATCTACTCGCTGGCCTAAATTTTCCGGCCTCTCGTTACGCGATGATGTTCTCGTTCTTGTGCGAGGTCTGGGCTTCCTGCTTTCTCTGGGAGTTTCCTGCCCTTTGCCTTCCCCTTCTGTTATGCTTCCTTCAAGTGCCTGCCTTAATTTCTCTTCCGCTGTCTTTTCTGCCATTATTATTCTGTCCGTCCTTCGATACCGCTTTAGTGCCTATTATAAATCATCATGGCCATAAAAAAAGCCTCCGTGCTATCTTACGGAAGCTCCTTACTTTTCTGTAATAGCCTCAACGAGGTTCGAACTCGTGTTTTAGCCTTGAGAGGGCTACGACCTGGACCACTAGTCGATGAGGCCAAAATTTCAACGTAGAGAATATTACCACGAGAAGAATTTTTATGCAAGCCTTATAATTTATGAAATTCATTTCGAGGAGGAAAACTTTTCATGAAACCTGTAGTTATCGGCACAGCAGGAGCAGGTTATGCCGCGCGTCTTCACGGAAACGGCTACAAAGCAGTAACAGGCATCCCCTTCAAGCTCAAGACAGTGTGCGATCTCAACATGGAGCTTGCAGAAGGAGTACGCAGAGATTTCGGCTACGAGTCAATTACATCGGACTACGACTCAATGCTCACTGACCCGGAAATTAACGTCATCGACATCGTTACCCCTCCCTTCCTTCACGTTCCTATGGCGGTAAAAGCTCTCAAAGCCGGGAAGAGTATAATCTGCGAGAAGCCTCTCACTGGATATTTCGGCAAGAAAGGCGAGGAGAACATAGGCCATGTTACACCGCGAAACATCATGTATGAGTCTGTAATGTCATCGATGAATGAGCTTCGTGATGTTTTGCGCGAGACAGGCGGAAGATTCATGTATGCTGAAAATTTCGTGTATGCCACTCCAGTACAGAAAGCCGCCGAGATAATCCGTGCGAAACGCTCAAAGATTCTCTTCATGAAGGGGGAAGAAAGCCTCAAAGGTTCAAGCTCACCTGTCGCGGGAAAATGGAACAGGACAGGAGGAGGCTGCCTCATTCGCACAGGCACTCACCCTCTAAGCGGAATGTTATGGCTCAAGCATCAGGAGGCTAAAGCGCGAGGCGAGGAAATTGGAATTTCAAGCGTTACGGCGGACACAGGGACAACGACTGCCACACTCAACGAGTACGAACACCGGCATATTTCTGCGCACCCTGAAGATGTTGAGGATTACGCTGCTGTTACAGTAACTTTCACGGACGGTACGAAATGCCTCACGATTGCGAGCGATACGGTTCTGGGAGGCACTAAGAATTACATCGAGGTCTACGCGAATGACACAGCCCTGACCTGCAACATCACTCCTACTGACATACTCAATACGTACTTCCTTGACGAAGATGGACTCGAAAATGTCGACATTGCTGAGATGCTTCCGTCGAAACTTGGCTGGAACAAGGCTTTCGTGAGCGATGAAGTTATACGCGGATATTCGGGCGAGCTTAAGGACTTTCTCGGGGCTGTGGCGTATGACAAGGAAGCGGAGTCTGGCTTCGATATTGCGTATGAGACAGTGCAGGTGATATACGCGGCGTATCTTTCGGCAAGTGAGGGAAGGCGCGTAGATATAAACTCGCAAAATAGCGCAATGTAATTTTCCCCAAAATTCTTTATAATTCACTCACGCATTAAATTTTAATTGGAGAGTGATACATTATGCCCTCAGAAAAGTTTGTTTACAGCCTCAAGGAAGGAGACGGCTCTAACCGCCTGCTTCTCGGAGGCAAAGGCGCGAATCTCTGCGCAATGGCACAGCTCGGCCTCCCCATCCCTCCCGGCTTCGTCATCACAACCGAAGTCTGCCGCAAGTACATGCAGAACCCAGCGATAATGGACGAAATCTGGGACAACGTCAAAGCATCAGTTGCACAGCTTGAGAAAGAGACAGGCAAAGGTTTCAACGATGCAAAGAACCCGCTTCTCGTTTCTGTACGTTCCGGCGCACCAATCTCAATGCCCGGAATGATGGAGACGATCCTCAATCTCGGACTCAATGAGGAAACCGTCAAGGGACTCGCCGAGTCTTCAGGGAGCAAGAGATTCGCTTTCGACAGCTACAGAAGGTTCATCCAGATGTTCGGGAGCGTTGTCGATGAGGTCAACTTTGACTTGTTCGAGGCGGCATTAGCCCGGGCACGCGCCGCAGAAGGCATCACTGACGCGAAGCAGGACTACAAGATTTCCGCAGAAAACCTCGAAAAGCTCATCGTTGAGTACAAGGAAATCTACAAGAAGGCAACAGGAAACGATTTCCCGTCAGACCCTTGGATTCAGCTTCGCCGCGCAATTGAGGCAGTCTTCAAGAGCTGGAATATCCCCCGCGCTATCACTTACCGCAAGATCAACAAGATTGACGACTCACTCGGTACAGCCGTCAACGTCATCACAATGGCATTCGGCAACCTCGGCAATGACTGCGGAACAGGCGTATGCTTCACCCGTAACCCGTCAACAGGCGAGAACAAACTTTACGGCGAGTTCCTAATCAACGCTCAGGGCGAGGATGTCGTGGCAGGAATCAGGACTCCCATGCCGATAGCACAGCTTGAGCAGGAGATGCCCGAAATCTACAAGCAGCTCTGCGAGATCACCAGCAACCTTGAGAAGAACTACCGCGACATGCAGGACGTAGAGTTCACGATTGAGCGCGGAAAACTCTTCATTCTCCAGACAAGAGCAGGAAAACGCACAGCCTCCGCCGCCGTCAAAGTAGCCGTCGACATGGTGAATGAAGGACTCATCGACACGAAGACAGCCGTTACCCGTGTAAGCCCGGATCAGGTTGAGATGCTGTTACACCGTCAGATCGACAAGTCCGCAAAACTCGACGTAATCACGAAGGGACTTCCAGCATCGCCAGGCGCAGGTGCAGGAATGCTCGTGTTCTCTGCTGACGAGGCCGAAGAATGGGCACGTCAGGGCAAGCCCACAATCCTCGCACGTCCAGAGACAAGCCCCGATGACATTCACGGACTTTTCGCGTCTCAGGGTGTCGTAACATCACGAGGAGGAATGACATCACACGCTGCAGTCGTCGCTCGCGGAATGGGCAGGCCGGCAGTCTGCGGCTGTGAAGAAGCCGTAATCGACCTCGACAAAGAGACTATCACCGTCGGAAGCAGAGTCTTCAAGAAAGGCGACTGGGTTACTGTTGACGGTACAACGGGCAACTTCCTCGCCGGCGAAGCGAAGATGGTTGATGCTACGTTCACAGAGGACTTCCAGAAGATTCTCACGTGGGCTGACGAGAACGCAAGGCTTCAGGTCTGGACGAACGCTGATACCCCCGAAGACACAAAGAGAGCGCGTGATTTCGGAGCAAAGGGCGTAGGACTTTGCAGAACCGAACACATGTTCATGGGCGTTGACAGGCTTCCCGTTATGCAGAGCCTTATCGTTGCGCTTGGTGAAGCAGGCGAGGCAGGCAAAGAGGCACGCAAAGAAGCACTCGCAAAATTGAAGGTCATGCAGAAAGAGGACTTTATCGGAATCTTCAAGGCAATGGACGGACTTCCTGCAATCATCAGACTTCTTGACCCGCCGCTCCATGAGTTCCTTCCGAAAGAACCCAACGTACTTGAAGCCCTCAAGACCGCCACTCCTGAGGAAGCTAAGAAACTCAACAACGTACTCGAAAAGATCCACCAGCTCCATGAGAACAACCCGATGCTCGGATTCAGAGGCTGCCGTCTCGGAATGATTTACCCCGAGATTTATGAGATGCAGATGAACGCAATCTTTGAGGCCGTCGTTGAGCTCACGAAGCAGGGTGTAACCGTGAAGCCCGAAGTCATGATTCCCATCGTCGGAACAAAAGCTGAGATGAAGTTCTTCCGTGAAATGGCTGACAGAATCGCGGAGGAAGTGAAGAAGTCAACAGGCGTAAACTTCAGCTACCTTGTGGGAACAATGATTGAGCTTCCTAGAGCTGCACTTGTTGCTGACCAGCTTGCAGAGTACGCGCAGTTCTTCTCATGCGGAACAAACGACCTCACTCAGACGACACTCGGATACTCACGCGACGATGCTGAAAACAAATTCCTGTTCCAGTATGTCGACAAGGGAGTCTTCAAGGAAAATCCGTTTGCTGTTCTCGACAGGGAAGGCCCCGGCCAGCTCGTCAAGATGGCAGTCGAAAAGGGTCGCAGCGTAAATCCCGGAATGTCGGTCGGAATTTGCGGCGAACACGGCGGTAACCCTGAGAGTATCGCGTTCTGCCACAGCGTAGGACTGAGCTACGTATCATGCTCACCGTTCAGAGTCCCCGTAGCAAGAATCGCGGCGGCTCATGCGGCACTTGGCGTATTGAAGTAGAAATAATAATTCCCCCTGACCACATGGCCGGGGGGATTTTTGTTGACTTACCGTTGCTATTAACGTTCGACTTTCACGCGCTGTGTAATGTCCTCAGCTTCTTTAGGGTCAGGCTCGGCCTCAATTCCTCCGAACGGCATCTGTGCCACAAGCACCCACCCTTCAGGAACGTCAAAGAGTTTCTTCACAGCCTCGTCAATTACTGGGTTGTAGTGCTGAATGTTCGCGCCGATGTTAAGTTCACGCAGCGCACTCCACACCGTGAACTGAAGCATACCATTTGCCTGATTCGCCCACACTGGGAAATTCGCGGCATATGGGGCAAACTTCTCCTGCATCGCCTTGACGGTTCCGCTGTCGTAGTAGTACAGAACAGTACCGTATGCTGACCTGAAGCTGTCAATCTTCTCGCGTGAGACCTTCCCGCCGAACGCTGAATATATCGCGTCCCATAGCTGATTGTGTTTCTCGCCGAGTGCAAGGACGACTCTAGCGCTCTTCATGTTGAAAGCATCGGGTACAAGCTCGGTTACTTTTTTGACGAGTGCCTCTACTTCTATATCGCTTACCGGAATGTTCTTGTTGAGGCGGTAAATGCTCCTGCGCTTTGAGATTGCATCAATGATTGACATGAAATTTATGCTCCCTTCGTATTTTGTAATAATATTATAGCGTTTTCAATAATTGCCGCTATTCACTTGTAACAAGAATTTCCCCCTTACCCTCAAAATCATAATCACTCTCGCAGTCAGAAGGCACAAAAACATTCCCGCCCTTCTTCAATTCGCAACTGAAATCCCCGCACCTGAACACGCATTCACCCTCAATGCACATCATGAACCTGAAGCCCCGTCCCTCAGTGTTACCCGTGAAAGGAGCGCGTAACTTCTCGGCATGGAACTTGTTGCAGGACACGATGACGTTGCCGGATTTTCCGGGAGGAGTTATGTTAAGCGGAAACGTATTAGCCACATCGATAGCCTTAGATATATGGAGTTCGCGGGGCTTCCCGTCAGCGCCTAGCCTCCCGTAATCGTAGACCCTGTACGTTATGTTCGAGTTCTCCTGAATCTCTGCGAGCGTTATCCCTGCCCCTATAGCATGAATCGTCCCAGCCGGAATGAAGAACGTATCACCGTCATTAACGTAGATTTTCCGAAGAATGTCCGTCAAAGTCTCAGACCTTATTGCCTCCTCAAATTCGCGCCTCGTTACGTGCCTGCTGAAACCGAGATATATATACGCTCCCTCTTCATGGCCGAGAATGTACCACGCCTCAATCTTCCCCTTGCTGTGTTCAACTCTCTGCGCATACTCTGTGAATGGGTGAACCTGAATCGACAGCGGCCTCGAAGCGTCAATCAATTTCACCATGAGCGGGAACGTCTCATCAGGCTTGAATTTCGGAGAGACAATCTCAGGGAATCTCCTCACGGCCTCCGACAATGTAAGCCCCTTTAGTTCACCGTCAAGAATTATATTGTCGCCGTCAGGGTGAGAAGCAAGCTCCCAGCTTTCAGCGAGAGTCTCAGAATCGGGAGTCTTGCCCCATGAAGTGATGAGATTTTTCCCGCCCCAAATGTAATTTTTGTAGACTGGAGAAAGTCTGAACGGAAGCATGATCACACCGTCATTTTCCCGCTATCAATGTAGACTCTCGGCACTCTTTCTGACGGACTGCATACCATTTCATGAATTATCGTCCCTGCGTTCTTTGCGGCTATCGGCATTAGTTCACCGTCAAAGACAACCGCGACATCTCCGGCCTTGACATCAGGAACAGCCGTAACGTCAGCCATCATCATATCCATGCAGACACGTCCGAGAACAGGGCACGCAGCACCGTGAATCTTAACGCCGTAATTGTTGGAGAGTATTCGGGGCATTCCGTCAGCATATCCCATCGGAAGAACAGCAACGACTGAGTCGCGCTTGAGTGTGTACGTTCTGCCGTAGCTAATTGTTGTTCCTGCGGGCAAATTTCGGACTGCTGTGATTCTGCTCTTGACGGTCATAACAGGACGAAGCCCCAAAGTGCTGTCCTCATTGCCTGTTTCTGTCGAAGCGTAACCGTAAAGTACAAGCCCGAATCTTCCCATGTCGAGGTGAGCCTCCGGGTAATCGAGAATGCCTATACTTGCTGACGAATGAAGTATCTCAAATTCGCGCCCTAATTTCCGAAGGTACTCCTTGGCCTCCAAGAGACGCTTCAACTGCAAGCGCGTGAAGTCTGAATCACCGTCAGCAGCTGCAAAGTGAGTGAACATTCCCTCAGCATAGAGTCCCGGAAGACTGCAAGCCTCCACAATCTCGCGGGCAGTTCGCACTTTGCCGTCTTCATCGTTTGGCCAATAGAAGCCTGTCCTGCTCATTCCTGTGTCAACTTTGATGTGAACGCGGATCTCTTTTCCGTCTGAATGCGCGTAATCCGAGAGTGCTTTTGCGTTTTGAAGGTCGCCGACTGCCTGAGTGATTCTGTAATCGGCCATGAGGGGCGCGAAAATTGGGTTTGCCTGACCCAAGCACAATATTGGGAGGGTAATTCCGTTGTTGCGGAGTTCGACGCCTTCGGGGACTGTTGCGACAGCGAGCCAGTCAGCACCGCAATCCTGAAGTTTCCGCGCGCAATGAATCATTCCGTGCCCGTAAGCGTTTGCTTTGACTACGCCGAGAAATTTTGCTGACTTTTTGAGGCAGGAACGGAGGATTTTAACGTTACACGCTAAATCGTCAAGGTTGATTTCCGCCCATGTTCGGGATAATGCGAGTTCCAAGTCTGTCATGTGAGATTTCTCCTCTGTGATTGTTTAGGGGATATTATAACTGTATTGCGGAAAAAGAAGGGTGAGAAGGCATAAAAATACCGGAAGCGTGTCAGGCACTTCCGGCTGATTGTATTACTTTTTGAAAGCTGTGTTTATGTCGGATATTCCCGCATCAACAAGCATACGGGCAAATTCTTCTCCGTTGATGAGACGCACAGAGTTTTCCTGCGCGAGCCGTTTAGCTTCATCATCGAAGCTATCAGCTGTAGACAGAACCCAGAGGATATGTGTTCGGTCATCAGCAAAATTTTCTCCGCTGAGTTCTTTATATTGCGTGATCTGGTTCACAGCCTTGCTTCCGGTCTTGTCTTCATGTTTCTTCACCTGAATGTATATGTTGACTCCAAGCGGATCAAACTCGGCGATTACATCAGCATCTGCGTCATTGTCCTCGCCATTACCCTTAGGTTTGCAAGGCTTATAGACTTTCGAGGCTCCTGCTTTTCTCATGTACCATTTCACCAGCTTTTCGACATCTACAGCCGCGGGGTATTTCCTGATTGCTTCAAGAATGATTTTTGCTGTCCCCTCAGCTATTACATCATGAATATCTATGGGGGCATAACGCTCTACAACTTCTCTGATTTCCTTCTGTAAATTCTCATCATATATCTCTGCATTGGTCTGTCGTATCTTCATGCGGGACTGCAAATCGGAAATTGCGTAGCTTCTCGGAATATCAGGAATATCAGGCCTAATCTTTTCAACCTCGACATAAAATCCCACATCTGATTCATCGCCCCTGCGCTCGTCAGTGTAGTACAGCCCTTTTTCGTCTTCGTTGTTCTTTATCTCGACAGGCAGATCTTTAAGTGCAGACTCAGGAAGTGCCGTAACAGGCTTCGGACTGCTCTTGACCCGAACAACGCTGAATACTCCCCCGTAAAGCGGTACGACAACAGTATCGTCCGGACGGAACTGCGCAAATATTTCCAGTGAACGCGTTTTATACCTGCTCATTGCGTCCCAGCCTTTTTCTCCTTTTTCCCTGTATTCTTTATGACAGGCATTTATAGCTTCGTGAACGGCATTACGGTCTGCGTTGCCTGTTACTTTTCTTACAACGTCATCAGAAGCCCAAAGCATATAGCCCCAACCTATAGTCAAATATCCTCTGTCGAAAAGAGGCTTGGAAATTTCCCACTTGTATGAGATTCTGTGAAGCCAATAACTCATTCTATTTCTCCTTTCATGTTGCTCAATACTTCTTCCGCAAATTCTATCACAATGTCCTTCAGCTCGTCCGGCTCAATAACTATGATATGAGGAGCACCTGACATCACCCACCTTGCGACTTCGTACAAATCCGGGACTTCTGCCGTTAAGATTATCCCTCCTTCATCGCACTCACTTACCTTCTGCGTAGGGTGCCATTTAACTTCACGGAATGATTCCGCAAGAGGCTCTGTGATACGCACCTTGACAGGGATTCTCTCATTGCCCGGAATCACATGCCACGCCGACAACACATATTCCTCCGTAAATCCCGCCTCCTCCGGCATAACGTATTCCTCATCGGAAATCGACGCGCTTATTATCCTGTTCACCCTGTGTATTCCGAGATTCTCATACTTGTGGTTGAACGAGGCGATGTACCACGCATTACCGCGAAAATATAAATCATACGGCGACAATACCCAGTGCTTAGGCATTTTCCCCGGTGCTGAGTAGAGGATATTTACGGCTTTCTTTGAACGTTTAGCCTCAATGAGAGTCCCGAAAACTTCCGCGTCAGTCTCGGCAACTGGAAGCGCATTCATCGTTGAGCGCATTATCTCAGAGCCGAGCGACAATATTTCATCAGGCACATATTCCGAAAGTTTCTCCCAAAGCGATGACGCTGCTCCTTTAATGTGCGGAAGAAAATGTGATGCCATGCTCAGGCCCGCGCTTAATGCCGTAATCTCGCCCTCCGTAATCTTCAAGTTGAGCTGGAATATCCCCGAACTCTCCATGACGTACAGCCTCTCGTGTGCATCGTAGCGTATATCAGCCCCGTATCTCCCGCGAAGGTAGCACAGATCATTCTGGAATGTTCTCCTGCTTCTGTATTCGCCCGCCGAAAATATCTCGTCATGTATCGCTTTCACTCTCGACTGAAGGAATGCCATTACCCTCGAAAGCCTGTCATGACGCACCGATGTCATATCTTTTGGCATCTTCTACTTCGGCGAAAATTTGAGGAACGCTTTTATCTTTTCGGCGCAGTCATCAACGAATGAGTCGAACTTTTCCGGGTCGCAAAGCCCGAATGTCGCATCATTGGGATTCGTGCCGTATAAGTTCGGGGATTCTTTGCCGCCTGTGCAACAATACTCCCAGTACAAGAAGTTCCCGAAATGTGAGCCTGATTTGAACTTTTTCCCGCGGGACTCTTCAAGTTTCCCCACGAACTCATCGAGGCCTGTTTTGCCGCCACCTGTAAAGTAATAGGATACGCATGTGTCTTTTTCGCCACTGCCGAGACACACGACAACACCCGGCATTTTGTCATACTCATAGTGAACAGCATGATCGCGTGGAAGGTCATTGCCCTGCTCGTCTTTGAATGTTCCGTGCAGTCCCAGCTTATCGTTGACAGCCGCAAGAAACCTTTTCCTCATATCCTCGACAGCTTCATAGACCAATCCGCTCTTAAGCTCGAATGCCGCTCTGAGATTCTCCGGCGACTTCCGAATCAACTCTTTGACTTCCATATTCTCCTCCTCCGCAATGCCTGTGAAACTTTCTACCGTCATCAGGAACTGGCGCATGATTTCACGGACTGGAACAGCGTGCTCAATCTCCTTGAAGCCAAGGCATGACGACAGCCATTCATGAATATCCTTCCTGAACGACACACATATTTCCTTGCCGCAAGAACTTTCCGGCGATGGCTCCCTTCCGTCTGGCGTAAGGTATACTATCTTCGCGTTACTCTCATCAAAGCAGTGCTGTTTGGCCGCTTCGTAGTAATCACTGCACTGGCCGGGCAAATCTCCTGCGTTGACCTTGGCCTCGATTGCGATAAAGTAGTTCGCCGTCTCTATCACGATGTCTATGCGCCTGCCCTGAGAAGTCTTGTATTCACGGGACACTTTAGCCCTCTCAAGTTCAGCGTCAGGAATATTCAGCCCCAGAACGTTTTTGACGAATGGTCTCAGGAAAAGGCTTCCCTGACAATGTGAGCCTGAAGGTGAAAGCAATTCCATCAGAACCTTGCAGATGAAAAATTCCCTGCTCTCAATGTTCAGGACACGGAAGATGTTGAACTTCTCACCCGTAACCATGCAAACGATTTCACGTGTTCGCAACAGTCCGGCAACATCATTCAGCAGCTTTTCCGTTCGCGGACTTGCCTCGCTCATAACGTATCAGCCTCCTTACTGCATGAGTATAGCGAGCTTACCGGGAAAACATACCCGCATGAAGGGCAATAATGCGTATCCTTGTTCACGATATGCCCGCACTTGTTGCACGCCTTATTTCTGGGACGTTCATCGACTTCCGCATAATTAAGCCTCGCGCCACCCGCAAGAAGAACCCTCACATTCTCGAATTTCCTGGCCTCGCCCGCAATGAGCAGGGCATTCTTTCCGTCCTTCCTCCTCGCGTTCACGTCTGCCCCAGCGTCAATGAGTGCCGCTACAAATTCGCTGTCCTTGCAATGTTCAGCCGCCAGCATCAACGAAGTAGATCCGTCATCATAAACCGCGTTAACGCCCGCCCCTGCCTTCGCAAGAACACGTATAGCCTTAGGGTCTCGTCCAGAGTAATCAGATGCTAGTGCAACCGTTAGGACATTTTGATTCATTCGGTTACGGGCGTTAATGTCTGCTCCGTTTTCGATGAGGAACTTCACGGCTTCGGCACTGTTGAAGACTGACGCGTACATGAGCGGTGTATATCCGAGCCATGTTCGGGCGTTCACATCTGCTTTGTGATTCAGCGCGTCCTCAATGTCCTTCACGCTCCCCCAGCAGGCACACGCAAGCAACATATTCTGTTGGAACTCGAAAGGGTCTCTATGCTCCTCAATGAGATTCCACATATGAGAAAGCATATTCAGGCACGATAAATCCGCAAAACTTTCAAGCCAGCCGTCATATCTGCCTCGTTCCTTCGTTCTGGGCTTCTTCAGTCTCAAGCCTGCCGCCTCGTCCTCTTTGCCGTGAACGAAAATCTGAATCATCATCTTCACCTTTCGTATATCTCTCAGCATCAGAAGCCTGCCTCTTTCCCTGAGACATTCGCCGACCCACGTACTACTGAGACAGCCGGCATTGCAACCTTCGCTCAATAACACGTCAAACATTCCTGCGGCATCGTAATATTGGTCGTACTCCTCAGCTATTACTCTCAGAGGATTAAGCCCCGCGCCCCTGCCTGTGTTCGGCGAAATGCCTGACGATATGGCCCTCCTCAATGCTTCGGGTGAATACGACATGCAAAGCTCTTTGAAGTCACCATCGTGAAATTCCAGCGTTGTCCGAGACATGAACGGCTCTTCGGGAATGTATGTTAGCTCCTTTCCTTTCGAGGACAATAACGGAACATTAACCCCGGCTTTGCTCAGAGCTTCGAGAATTTCACTGCCCGCGTCAAGTTTGCGCTTTATATCCGATGGGTCTGTGTCAGCTTCAGGGAAATCGTTTACCCTCAGCACGAACATATCTTCATCTGCATCGAAAAATTCGGGCGGCAAAATCTCAAGGAGTTCCTTCAC
Organism: uncultured Fretibacterium sp.; assembly: GCA_937915755.1. Taxonomy (GTDB): domain Bacteria; phylum Synergistota; class Synergistia; order Synergistales; family Aminobacteriaceae; genus JAFUXM01. The sequence goes on from CALGGR010000093.1 coordinate 28,615, forward strand.
CGTTTCAGCGTCATAGTTATTGACCGCCTCACGGAATAATTGTCCGGCAAACCTGCGGTAACTACGCGCTTGTCTTCCCCTGAGAATATCCCGCCAGTTCGACCGGAAGGCTTCGTATTTCTCATCGTTATGCCGTTCGATTTCTCGCTCGCGGAGTCCTCGCCTGTGAAGCGGAAGAAGACTCGTATCCGCTCCGGCATTGAGCATCATCGGCAGGACTTCCTTCATGAATCTTGTTTTGTTGAAACGCATGTAGCTAATCGCTTTTAACATAATTTCCAGGAAACTGCGCCCCTTATTATCCACTGCTTTGATGTCTGCCCCGTGTTCAAGGAGAAGCCTGATAATTCCCAGCATATCATCACACTTGCTCATATTGCCGAATGCAACGTGCATCAGCGGGGTCATTGAGTTATTAGCCCGTGCGTTCACATCTGCTCCTGCCTCAATGAGAATTTTCACGCAATCATAATTTTTCCCCATCACAATATTCATTAAGGGTGTCTCTCCGTCGCGGTTCCTCGAATTAACATTCCAGCCGTGATTGATGAGCGATTTCAGAAGCGCGGGTGTTACCCACAGAAAAAAAGTGCACACAAAATCTTCAGGCAGAGTAATTCCGGCATCAAGGAGAAGCTGTATCACTTCCTCTGCGCTGTCTTTGCGTCGTAAAGCGTCATTCAGAATATCAGTTGGGAACGATCCTTCACGTTCCAGAGCTTTGGGGTCAAGTCCATGCTGCATTAGGGGCTTTACGATTTCAGCGCGTCCAAGACGAATTGCAGCCTCAAAGAATTTCTCCATCGTTCCGAGCTTGAGAGGGGCACTTTTATTAAGGCCCAACTCGATTACTGCCGCGATATTATCCGGGCTTTCATGTTCGATGAAGTCAACGTAGTTCTCGTAACCTTCGTATTCCATGACCACAAAAATTGCTGCCATGCGTTCCTCATTGTCAGTCTCGTCTGCGGTATTATCATGGGTGATTGAGGAAAAAGTATCGTAACCTAATGTCTCCTCAATGACTTCTTCTGCTTCAGAAATTTCATCTTGCGAAATATCTCTGCCTGTCCTGAAATCTACGAGAATACTCTTTACGTCCCAAGAGTCTTTGGCAACGTATCCGACATTGTTCAAGGCTATTTTCGCTGCTTCTGAGAGGTTATTTGCCGAACCTGCCCCGAAATAGACAGTCGAACCTGATTTGGAATAGACATTATTCCACGCACTCATCAATAATTCTCTGATGTCATAAATGGCGAAAGTGTCGAGTTCTCCAGGCTCTGTACCGATGATAATGGGCGAAATTGCTTCAACGATTTGTGCGGTAACATCTTTTGTTTCAGAACGTGAAACTATTACCGCGTCGGCGATGTTCAGAAACACCGCCATGTTCAAGCTGCTGTGAACTGGGACTCCTGCTGTTACGATGTCCATTTTCTTTGCGGTGACTGCGAGGTCTAATGCGTCATTCATGGTTGATTCTGTTATTCCTGTGATAACGAGAAGGCAAGTCCCTTCAAGGTCGCTGGGTGTGAAAATCCTTCCTTTGTTCTCCGTTACGTCAATGATATTTAGAACGCTCATACGTTGAATCCTCCTTTAGTCAAACATGGCCGCAAAAATTGCTACACTTGCTGTGCCTTTACTATCCTCGTCTATAACATGCCCCCAAAACACGGCGGCATCTTCTGAGAATTTACCCTCAATTATCTGTGAGGCCTCGACCAATTCACCGAGCCTTATTTCTGAGGGAGTCGTCAGGCTCATAAGAATATATCTTGCACCCTTTATGTCCCCTAACATTTCAGCTGCCTTTTCCGCCGCTTCCGTGCAGACCTTTGCGCTTCCCTCCCCAAAATAAACCGTGCCTGCCTTCTCGAAGATACATTTCACGTCTCCAATATCGAGATTCACGAAGCCTGATTTGTTGACTAGGTCTGAAATTCTCTCAACTATTCTGCGTGATACTCTTTCTGTTTTGTAGCGTGAGAATATTACAGCGTCAGCATACTTCCTGAACTCCTGAAAGTCCTCGCTTTCCGGCGGTATGTTATGCGATGGGATTCCGATGGTTACGATTCCTGACTTCTCTGCGATACGTGCTAGGTTCACAGCATCTCCGAGCGTTTCCGCTGTTATGCCCGTCATAAGGAGAATAACAACTCCCGCGAAATCATCAGCCGTGAAATTCCTGCCCTTGTTCGTCTCAATGTCTATGATACAAAGCATGAATACCCCTCCTTTTCAAGAGCAATAATATAATGTGAGGGCGCAAACATAAGGTGCAGGCAAGAAAAGCAGGGTTGAAATCATAAATGACGGCTCAAAAGCTGAAGCCTTCGTGATATTATCACTGTCAAAATTTTTAGGCAGGCAGTGATAGTAAAATGATAAAATCAGCAATAATAAAGTTAGTCAACAAAGAAGACCTCACATACGATGAGGCATACACCGTTATGAACGAGATAATGACCGGTCAGACCACCCCGACGCAGAACGCCGCGTTCCTCTCCGCGCTTTCAACAAAGAGCGCAAGAGCTGAGACTGCGGACGAGATTGCAGGTTGCGCCGAAGCAATGAGATCCCATGCCCTCAAGGTCGATACGGGAATGGACGTTTTCGAGATTGTCGGGACGGGCGGGGATAACGCTCAAAGTTTCAACATATCGACGACATCAGCGATCGTTGCGGCGGCAGGAGGCGTGAAGGTCGCAAAGCACGGCAACAGAGCCGCTTCCTCGTTGTGCGGGACTGCGGATTGTCTTGAAGCACTCGGCGTTAATATCGACCAGACCCCCGAAAAGTGTGTCGAGCTTCTCAAGACGGCGGGAATATGCTTCCTTTTCGCGCAGAAATATCACTCATCAATGAAGTATGTCGGCGCAATCCGCAAAGAGCTTGGCTTCCGTACAGTCTTCAACATTCTCGGCCCTCTCACGAATCCAGCATCACCGAAATTCCAGCTTCTCGGCGTTTATGATGAGTACCTCGTGAATCCGTTGGCGCAGGTTCTAGCGAGCTTGGGCATTAAGAGGGGAATGGTAGTCTACGGTCAGGACAAACTCGACGAAATATCGCTGAGTTCACCGACATCGATATGCGAAATTCGTGATGGCTGGTACAAATCATATGTGATTGCTCCGGAAGATTTTGGGTTCGAGAGGTGCGCGAAGTCTGACCTCAAGGGCGGCACTCCCTCAGAGAACGCGGAGATTGTTCGCGAAATTCTCGGTTGCAAGAAAGGTCACAAACGAAACGCCGTACTCATGAACGCGGGGGCATCGCTCTACATTGCGGGTAAAGCCGAAAGCATGAAGGACGGAATTTCTCTCGCTGGTGAAATCATAGACTCAGGGAAAGCACTCGATACCTTGAAAACGTTCGTCGAGGTCAGCAACAAAGCATGAGTATTCTCGACGAGATTGCGGAATATTCGCGTGAGAGAGTGAGAATCTCGAGGCAGAATGTTCCCGATGAGGCCGTGAAGAATGAAGCATTGTCGCTCCCAAAGGGTGATTTCGCGTTTGAGTCGGCATTGAGGCATGAGGGGCTTTCATTCATATGTGAGTGCAAGAAGGCTTCACCGTCGAAGGGGCTGATTGCTCCCTATTTCCCATATCTTGAGATCGCGCGTGAATATGAGAGTGCCGGGGCTGATGCTGTGTCAGTCCTCACTGAGCCGAAATACTTTCTCGGAAGCGATGACTATCTTCGTGAAATTTCGGAGGCTGTGAAGATTCCCACACTGCGGAAGGATTTTGTTGTCCACGAAAGAATGATATACGAGGCGAAATTGCTGGGTGCGTCAGCCGTGTTGCTGATATGTGCGATTCTTGACGCTGAAAAACTCCGGGACTATATCAAAATTTGTGACGGGCTTGGAATTTCGGCACTTGTTGAGGCACATGATGAGGCGGAAATTGAAATGGCACTAACCGAAGGTGCGAGAATAATCGGCGTGAACAACCGAAACCTCAAGGATTTTTCCGTCGACATGTCGAATAGCGCGAGGCTACGAAAAATCATTCCCGCTGATGTAATCTTCGTATCAGAAAGCGGGATAAAGACAGCCAACGACGTTAAGGCAGCGAGGGATTCGGGGGCTGATGCCGTACTTGTGGGCGAGACTTTGATGCGTTCAGCCGACAAACGGGCTATGCTTGCGGAATTGAAGAGGCTTCTATGAGCGTGAGGGTGAAATTCTGCGGGCTTTCAAGAACTGTGGACATTGAGGCTGTAAATGAACTGATGCCGGATTACGCGGGCTTCGTATTCTGGAACAAGAGCAAACGTTACGTTACTCCAGAAAACGCGGAGGCTCTGAGGCGTGAGCTTTCCCCAAGAATCGAGGCTGTTGGCGTTTTTGTCGACGAGAATCCTGAAACCATCGCTGACATTTGCGGACGCGGCATCATCGGAATAATACAGCTTCACGGCCATGAGGACGAGGAATATATCTCGCGTCTCCGTACCTTCACGGACAAGCCCATCATAAAGGCGTTCAAGGTTCGGGAAGCTGAGGACGTCATGAGGGCGGAAAATTGCACGGCTGATTTCGTGATGCTCGACTCAGGAATGGGGACAGGAAAAGTTTTCGACTGGTCATTGCTCGCGGGGATAACTCGTCCTTACTTCCTTGCGGGCGGTCTTGATGCCGGAAACGTAAGGGAGGCTGTCTCGCGTCTGAGGCCGTATGCTGTAGATGTAAGCTCAGGGATTGAGACAGGCTGGGTTAAGGACAGAATGAAGATGTCGGAATTTATCGCGGCATTAAGGGAGGAATAGGCAATGACGGAAAAGGCAGGACGTTTCGGGATTCACGGCGGCCAGTACATACCCGAAACGCTTATGAACGCGGTGATAGAGCTTGAACGAGCATATAACCGCTACAAAGATGACCCGGATTTCACGGCCGAACTCTCGGCTTTGCTCAATGATTACGCTGGGAGGCCGTCAAGATTATATTTTGCACGTCGAATGACTGAGGACTTGGGCGGAGCGAAAATCTATCTCAAGCGCGAGGACTTGAACCACACGGGCGCACACAAAATCAACAATGTACTTGGTCAGGCACTATTGGCGAAACGAATGGGAAAGACACGCCTGATTGCTGAAACTGGGGCGGGTCAGCATGGTGTGGCAACTGCAACTGCGGCGGCGTTAATGGGAATGTCATGCGTCGTATTCATGGGCGAGGAGGACACCCATCGGCAGGCTCTCAACGTCTACCGTATGCGTCTTCTTGGTGCTGATGTAGTCCCAGTGTCAACAGGAACGGGAACGCTCAAAGACGCTGTATCTCAGGCTTTCAGGGAGTGGACATCGAGGATTGATGACACTCATTACTGCTTGGGGTCGGTCATGGGGCCTCACCCTTTCCCTACAATAGTGCGGGACTTTCAGGCCGTAATATCACGCGAAATAAAGTCGCAGGTCATGGAGCGCGAAGGAAAGTTGCCGGACTGCGTTGTCGCTTGCGTCGGCGGAGGCTCAAACGCTATAGGGAGCTTCTACCACTTCATCAACGACGATGGCGTAAGGCTCATAGGCTGCGAGGCTGCGGGGCGGGGGATTGAAACTTTCGAGACTGCCGCAACAATCTCAACGGGAAGGCTCGGAATATTTCACGGAATGAAGTCGTATTTCTGTCAGGACGACTTCGGACAGATTGCACCAGTATACTCAATCTCAGCCGGCCTCGACTACCCCGGCATTGGCCCTGAACACGCATATCTTCACGACATCGGGCGGGCTGAATACGTCCCCGTTAACGACGAGGAGGCTGTTTGCGCGTTCGAGTACCTTTCGAGGACTGAGGGAATAATTCCGGCGATTGAATCTGCACACGCACTCTCATACGCGATGAAGGTTGCGCCGAACATGAGCCGCGAGAGTGTTATCGTCGTTACGATTTCTGGCAGGGGCGACAAGGATTGCGCGTCAATAGCGAGGTACAGGGGTGAGAATATAAATGAGTAACATAAAGAATGCGTTTGCGGACGGCAAGGCGTTTATACCTTTCATAACATGCGGAGACCCTGACGCTGATACGACGATAAGGGCAGTCCACGAGGCTGTGAGGAACGGCGCGGACTTGGTTGAACTCGGTATACCGTTCTCAGACCCTACGGCTGAAGGGCCGGTTATACAGGACGCAAATTACAGGGCGTTAAAGGGCGGAATCACGACGGACAAAGTTTTCGGCATAGTTCGGGAATTGAGACGCGATATTGATGTTCCTATGGTATTCATGACGTACGCAAATGTAGTGTTCTCTTACGGCGCGGAAAGATTCATTTCGACATGCCATGACATAGGGATTGACGGGCTGATTCTTCCTGACCTTCCATTTGAGGAGAAGGACGAATTTTTACCGTACTGCCGGAAATATGGTGTTGACCTTGTATCGATGATTGCGCCGACCTCTGAGGACAGAATAGCAATGATAGCGCGTGAGGCTGAGGGATTCCTTTACGTTGTCTCAAGTCTGGGAGTTACTGGGACGAGGAGCGAGATTACGACTGACCTTGCCTCAATCATCAAGGCCGTGAGAAGGAACACTGATATTCCCTGCGCAATAGGTTTCGGAATTTCAACTCCTGAGCAGGCACGGAAGATGTCGGAAATTGCTGACGGTGTTATTGTTGGTTCGGCAATTGTGAAATTACTCGCGCAATACGGCCATGATGCTCCCGGACATATAGGCTCCTACGTGAGATCAATGAAGGACGCTATGCTATAGGACATCGTCAATATTCAGCCCGGCCCTTATCCCGAAACGAGTAAGAACAAAATCATACTTCGCGGGATCTTCCGGGCAAATCTCTCTAAAACCCTCCGTAATCTCAACCGCGCACTTCAAATCCGCGTTCTTCCTCCGCGTAAATCCCAGCTTCGACGCTATACTGTGCATGTGAGTGTCAGTCGGAACAATCAAATCGCATGGCCGGATTACATTCCAGCCGCCTGGGTCAACGTCATCTTTCCGGACAAGCCACTTCAGGTACAGGAATAACCTCTTGCACGCGCTGCCGTCCTTTGGAGCAGTAACAAGCGAGAAACTTCCGTTCTCCTTGCCGCGCGACAGCCTCCCCGAAAACTCATCAAGCCCCGAAAATATATCGCCCTCAGAAATTCTTAGGCATTCCCGCAAAAACTCCTCAATCGTTCCGTATTCACGCAGGATTTCAGATACATTCTTCAGCAATACGTTAATGTCATGGCCCGTCGTAAACCTGTGCTTGAAGTCAGAAGGTACAATCTCGAAATTCCCATTACTCAGCAAAAATTTATGAGGCTCATTTGTAAGGCACGACAATACTCGGTCAACACTCTTCATTATTTGTGCGACCCTTCCATATGCCAGCGATGACGCAAGAAGCCCCGCAATCTCCCAATCACGAATGTCATCATACTTATACAGGAAGTAAAGTGGGTCAGGGTTGATAACCTCGCGACGCTGATACGTATAATAAAGTCCGTCAAGAAATGCTTTCAGTCTCGTATTCATGTCCTCAAAAAAACAGGGAAGCCCCGAAAGACCTCCCCGTTAAAATCTAGTGTTACCTTGCCGATAATTCGCGGTCAACCAAATATACACTGTGCTTGTCGCCACCCAAGAACTCAAGTTTTGCGACGATCCCGCCTGTGTTATCCTCTTCCTCCATCTGCTCGTCAACAAACCATTTCAGCATTGACTGAGTTGCGTAATCCTTCTCGGCTACGGCCATGTCAACAAGCTTATAGATGCGTGAAGTTACGTACTGCTCGTGATTGTAGGCTGTCCTGAAAACGTCAAGAGCATCGTTGTAGGACTCTTTGGGGCGTGCGATTTCGGGGATTATTACCCTTGCGCCGCGCTCGTAAAGATAGTCGATGAACTTCTCGGCGTGTTCAACTTCCTCTTTGTACTGCTTCTTCATCCAGTGAGCCATTCCAGCGAGGCCGGAGTCCTCAAAATATGCCGACATTGCCAGATAGATATATGCCGAGTCAAATTCGGCCTTAATCTGGTCATTGATGGCGGCGGTCATTGAATCTGAGAGTTTCATTACGCTTCTGCCTTCCAGAGACCATGCTTGTTGCAATACTCGCGCATTACTGTGCCGGACTTCACGCACTCAAACGGAGCTTCAGGAGCTTTGCCGGGCTTGAGGAACTGGCGGCATACTCTCTCGCCGTTGATGACCTCGACCCACTCGATATAGTGGTCGTCCTGCATTGGGTGAGCGACGCTTCCGACTTTGACTTTTCCGTCCGCGAAGACAGGGACGTGCTTCTCTGTTGCTGCATCGGTGGTGTTTTCCTTGAGGAGCTTCATGGGTTCTCCGCAGCATGAGAGAGTGCCCCCGCCGACGTGCATGACTTCAACGATATTTCCACACTTTGCACACTTGTAGACGCTTAATTTCTCCATAATGATTTTACCCCCTGAGATAATTTTCTTAGAATGCTGATAATGATATACTTAGTGAAAATTTTAGGCAAGAGTAAAAGGTGTGTATTTTATGAAACGTTCGAGGGCTTTCATACTGGCGGAACAACTGTTGACGATAATGCTTCAGGCGGGATTTATTCTCGTTCTGTGCGGGTCGTTTTACCAGCTTACATCGTTTTACGCCAATGTAAATCAGGTTTTGACGGCGAGGAATCATGCTGAGAGGGTTATATCGTTTGTAGATGATAAGATCCGACATGCGGGGTTGGGGTTGTGGGGTTGTGAGACTTCCGATAGTATACGAGAAGGTTTCAACAACAATGTATATGCGCTTAGCGAACAAGGTGCAAAAGCTTACCAGTTGCCTATTTCACTTAGGGAGCATGATAATGTTCTTGATGCTTCAATATTTACTCATATGTACGAACCACCGAAAAAATCTGATGAACAGAAAAATGGCGATGTACTTACTCTGCTTTATGCTCAAAGAAATTTAGACGAGAATATTATCCTTATGACAGCTGAAGCTCAAACATTCAGCGGTTCAGGACAAAAGACCATAGAATTACTTGATATGGATAGTGTATCAAGTCTCGGTCTAAACGGCACTATCGGTGATATAAAGAATTACGCTGTTGCTGAGGCTGTGGGAATCCCAATGTACCTTTCTAAATACGTTACTACTGCTGAAAAAACAAAAAAACTTAACTTCACCATCTATTCAAGCAAAGAGATTGTAATACCTGCTGCCAGTGAGCTGATGTACGTGAAATTTATGCAGATGTTTGTGCGTGATAGAAATGATGGAGAAGGACCGCAGTTTGCGTTCCGAGAACTCAATGGAGACGTTTGGGATAATACCTATAACCAAGAAAAGGGCATACTCGATATATACATGGAGCTAGACAAGGACGAGAGTAACGGATATAAAAATCCTACATTCACCCTCTATGTCCTTGCATCAGGAGGCGAAAATCAGGAAGTCACCAACCCTTGCCCAGAATCATGGCCGGGTACATGGAAAGATGAATACTCTCATCACATAGTCTACGTCTCCCGTGCATCATGGAAGCTCAACAACCTTGAGGGTTTCAAGTGGTAATCATTCCTCCCAATGCCCCATCAATATGCGTAACCCTCACGATCTTTATACCGTCAAATTTCACCTTCTCGCGTGAACTCACAACCGCCGTGTGAAATCCCAGCCTCGCAGCCTCCTTCAGCCTCAGGTCAATCCTCGTAACCGGCCTAATCTCCCCCGCAAGTCCAACCTCACCAAGCCAGCAAGTCCCAGCCGCCAACGGAACATTCCGCAACGCTGAGGCTATAGCTGCACATGCCGGCAAATCCGCGCTGGGATCCTGAAGGCTCAATCCTCCCGCAACATTGATGTACAAATCGTGATTGTTCGTCGCTATACTGCATCGCCTGTCGATTACCGCCGTCAACAGCTGGAACCTGTTGAGTTCGATTCCTCTCGATGTACGTCTGGGATACTGGAATATTGTCCTCGCTGCCAACGTCTGAATCTCTGCGGCAAGCGGCGTGCTTCCCTCAAGCGCAATCGTCATCGCAACTCCAGCAACAGCACCGTCCTCCCTGTTCCAGTAAAGCCCGCTCTTGTCCGAAACAGGCGACAATCCCCCCTCCGTCATCTCGAAAACTCCAAGCTCATCGGTGCTTCCGTAACGATTCTTCACAGCCCGGAGCATTCTGTACGATGAGTAGCCCTCGCCCGAAAAGCTGAGTACCGTGTCAACCATGTGTTCGAGCATCATAGGCCCTGCGATTTTCCCGTCTTTAGTGATGTGTCCGATTACGACCGCCGGAATCATGCACTGTCTTGCAGTTTCAACGACCCTTTGAGCGACCGCACGAACCTGCGTTAATGTTCCCGGCCAGCCAGAATCGCCCCCTGTCGTCATTGCCTGAACGCTATCCAGAACTATGAACGAGAATTTTCCGCCCTCAACATTTCGCAGAGCATCATCGAGATTTGCGCCCGAATAGAGATAGAGATTCTCTGTCGCAACGTTGATCCTCGAAGCCCTCAATGCAACCTGAGCGTCAGACTCCTCGCCCGAAATGTAGAGTACGGGTGCGCCATAATTCTTCGCGACACTTCCCGCAGCCTGAAGGAGCAATGTTGACTTTCCGATTCCCGGCTGTCCTCCAATCAGTACTACTCCGCCCGGAACAAGCCCGCCTCCCAAAACGCGGTCAAGCTCGCTGATACCTGTTGCGATTCTTGCAGGGGCTTTAACGTCCAGCGCGCTGATGATTTTTACGCTGGGCAGATTTTGAGAATGGGACTCTGTTTTTGCCTCTTGAAACTCTGTGAACGTTCCCCACGAATTGCAGGAGGGACATTTTCCCGTCTTCGTGGTTGTTGTGTAACCGCATTCGGTGCAAATGTATCGTGTAATTTTTGCTGACGGCATGATGATCACTCCGGGTACTTAGCGAGAATGTTGTGCATACTTCGCGTGATGTGCTTGGTCATGGCCTGACGCGCGATTTCGGGCTTACGGTCTCGGACTGCTTCAAGGATTTCGATGTGTTCAGCGGTCGAATATATGTAATGCTGTGACGACTCTGCAATGCTGTGCCCTGTGCTTGGGCCGTTCCAAAGCTCCATGAGGTAACGTTTCAGCTTCTCATTTCCGGCGGTGTCCCAGAGCCTCATGTGAATGTCCTCGTTTAGACGCTCGTAAGTTTCGCGGTCAGTCTCACCGGCATTCTCACTCATAGCGTAAAGCTGTGTCAACAAATCCTCCGTAGTCATTCCGTTTTCCGCTGAACGTCCGGCAGCCTCCGACTCCAAAAGTATCCTCATCTCAAAGCAATCACGAATGAATTTCCTGTCTATGCTGTTTACGACCGCGCCCCTGTTCATTCGGAGGGTAATCAGCCCTTCTTCCGCCAAACTCTGGAACGCCTCTCTGACTGGTGTCCTGCTAATCCCTAATTTCTCGGCCATGTCCGTGAGACTGAGTTCATCGCCCGCATTGTACTCGCGTGAATATATCGCCTTCTTCAAGATTGATGTTACCTCCACACGAATGGGAAGTGCCTTCTTTATTTGCTGCATGAATTTTGCCCTGCTCTCTGTAATATTGCATACGATATTTGTAATTATACTTGCAAATTTCAGCGAGCTGTGATATTTTTTTCTTACTTCAAAACTTGAATATTGTATACGATATGCAGAAATATTTTACGAGGGGGAGAAAGAGTTGCACGCAATCGAGAAAATTCTCATGAAGAACAGCGGAAAGTCATCAATCGAGACGGGCGAGATAGTCAACGCAAAAATAGACTTCGCCGAAATCAACGACCTCTATTTGCAGACAGTCTACTCATTCTACGAGATGGGCGGCAAGAAAGTATGGGACAATGAGCGTTGCGCGTTCGTTTTCGACCATTACGCGCCGTGCCCCGACATCAAGAGTGCCGAAAACCACAAGGCCATGCGTGAATTTGCCATCAAGAACAACCTCAAGTACCACTTCGACACGAACACGGGAGTCTGCCATCAGGTTCTCGCAGAGGCAGGATTGATTTACCCGGGAATGATCGTTGTTGAGACCGACAGCCACACCACAACGCAGGGGGCTTTCGGCGCAATGGGGACGGGCTGCGGTGCTACGGACATGGCTACGATTCTCATGACTGGCGAATTATGGTTCAGAGTGCCTGAGGTCATCGAAGTAAGATTAGAGGGTGAAGCACCCAAAGGAGTTTTCCCGAAGGACGTAATTCTCGCGGTATTGGGGAGAGTGAGGGCTGATGGTGCTGTCTACAAGGCTATCGACTTCACGGGGAGCTACGTTGAGTCTCTCGATGTCGCCGGAAGAATGACGATCTGCAACATGGCCGTCGAAATGGGCGCGAAAACTGCCTACATGCAGCCTAACGAAGCGGTATTGGAGTTCGTCAGCAAAAGAGCCGTGAGACCCTACGAAGTCCAGCACACAGATCCGGGCTATAAGTACGCTGAGTCATACGTATTCGATGTATCGACGTTGGAGCCTGAACTTGCATGTCCCAGCAGCGTCGAGAACGTTCACACATTGGCGAGCGTTGTAGCAAAGGGCGACGTGAAACTCAATCAGGGCTACATAGGCTCATGCACTGGCGGAAGGGTTGAGGACATTGCGATTGCCGCGAAGATTCTCAAGGGCAAGCACATTCCAGACTACATGAGGCTCGTCGTTATTCCTGCGTCGCGTGAGGTAATGTTAGAGTGCATCACTAAGGGTTACATCACTGACCTTATGAACGCGGGGGCAACAATATCGACACCCGGCTGCGGGGCATGTCTCGGAGCGCATGAGGGCATACTTGCGCCCGGCGAGGTCTGCATAACAAGCACAAACAGGAACTTCCCCGGACGAATGGGATCAACGGAGGCATTGATGTATCTAGCAAGTCCGGCAACAGTAGCAGCAAGCATGTTGAACGGGAAAATCACAGACCCGCGCGAATTTCTGGACTAAGGAGAGTGGACGATAATGCAGAAAGTTTTGACGGGAAAATGTATCGTAATCGGCGACAACATTGACACTGACCAGATATATCCGGGTCGTTTCTTGGCGATAACTGACCATAAGGAGATCGGCTCACACTGTCTCTGCGGAGTTAGCGAGGAGATAGCGGGGAATTTTCCGCAGGGAGGATTCGTTGTTGCGGGTAGGAATTTCGGATGCGGGTCATCGAGGGAACATGCTCCTATTTCGTTGCTCAACATGGGGGCGGTCGCGGTACTTGCGGATTCTTTCGCAAGGATATTCTTCAGGAACTCCGTGAACTTGGGACTTCTTCCGATTGTCTGCAAGGGTATCAACCAGAAAGTGAAGGCTGGGGAGACTTTGACACTTGACCTTGAGGCCGGGACTGTGAAGGTTGAGGAGACAGGTGAAGTTTTCCAGTGCGAGAAGCTTGGGGATCAGGCCATGAAGATTCTTGAGGCTGGCGGAATTAAGCCGATGATGCGTGCGAGGTTCGCGGAATAGTTGAGTGAGTGAAAATTAAGTGCCTCTCCTGCGGAAAGTGGGGGAGGTTTTTTGTATGGAGTACACTTGCAGATTACGGTAAATTTTGCGTTCGCTTTATCATAACTTGCAAGAAGACTCCCACCTCTAGACGTATAGTATAATGCTCTTGGTGCTGAATATGACTGAAGAACAGAGATTAGAGAAAAACAACCGAATACGCG
>CALGGR010000094.1 GCA_937915755.1 uncultured Fretibacterium sp.
GTTACTTCAAATTTTCCTTCAACATCAATATCAATCGTTCCTATAATTAAATTCCTGGTAATTACTCTCGGTTTCGTAAAAGCGTTTACGTCATTATAATTACTATAAGTAATATAAGTTTTACCTAAAGCATCTACTTCTAATCTTCCTGTAATTATAAATTTAATAACTGAATTTGTATTTGCATATATATTCCATCCATCACCTTCAGCATAATAGGCACTTATTGCGGGATGATGTGATACTTGTTCTGACATATATCTAAAATTTTGTTCATTATCGACATATTCGTATGTTTCATATAATAAAGGATTAAAAAATTTTGCTTGTCTTCCATTATTTATTACAAATTGTCCGATACAAAATGCAGCGGATTTAGCTAAACGTATATAAGGATTGGACTCCTTTGCTGCCGTATTTAAAAGATGAGCGTATTGAAATGGCTCGCAAAATTTCTGAAGAGATGATATTGGCTCGTTAAAAAATACGGGAACTCCAAAATGAGAAAGATCTTTCCCTACAGCACTTTTAAATACTTTCCATACATTGAAACCATGATCTAATTTTTTCACAGGTAAACTTGTTCTTTTTGGATAGTCATATAATGGATCATAAAATTTATTTCTTTTATTCATTTTGTCAACTCGGTTCCCCGCCGAATATCACCGTTTCGATCCAGATCCTGGCGAGGTTCATCCATGTGGTGACCGATGGAACCACACAGCTTCCGTCAGGAGTCATGGTCCTGATGTCCGCAAGTCCCAGCCCGTGATCGCCTTTGGCGTACATATGAAGTTCTGCGGAGACTCCAGCCTTTCTTATGGCGAGCGCAAGAAGCAGCGCATTCTCTGCGGGCACGAGTCCGTCCTCGTTGGTAGTCCATATGAATGCGGGCGGCATGGAAGCGTCAACATTATTTTCAAGAGAGAGGCTTTCCTTGAGTTCATCATAGCGTTCACCCAGAAGCTTCCTGAAGGAATCCTCATGCGCGTATTCGCCTGATGTGATCACGGGATAATTAAGTATAAGTCCCGCTATCTTAAGTTCCGCCGCTTTGGCTCCTGTAAGCTCCGCGAGAAACGGCTTGTTCTTGATCGCTATACAGCCTATCCTTGCTCCGCAAGCACTGAATCTCTTTGATACAGAGTCGATCATTATTACCCTGTCGATTGCGTCCTTAACCTCACCAAAGCTCATGAACGTACCGGCCTCATATATGAACTCGCGGTAAACTTCATCGGCAATGATGAAAATATCGTGCTTCTTCGCAAGACGGCACAGCATGTTAATCTCATCAGGGGTGTATGAAACTCCCGTTGGATTGCAGGGGTGCGAAATCCAGAATGCCCGCGTCTTCGAGTTAATGAGGCTCTCAATAACGTCTTCGGGCGGAAGGTGAAATCCCGTCTCCGCTGTCGTAGGAATAGGAGTCAGCTTTGCAAGCGCGAGTTTGGCGAACGTGTTGTAATTCGCGTAGAATGGCTGAGGTACAAGTATCTCATCCCCAGGGTCGCAGAGTATCATCACAGCGAACTGTAATGCCTCGCTCCCTCCGCATGTTATATATACTTCGTCAGGCTCATAAGGCACTCCCATAGCCTTGTAGTAGCCTGATACAGCCTCGCGGAGTTCCTTTATACCCTGTGATGGCTGGTAGGCTATTGTATGTGGGTGAAAGTTCTTGATTGCCTCGAAATATTCATCGGGTGTTTTAATGTCGGGCTGACCTATGTTGAGGTGGTAGACCTTCTTTCCTTTGGCCTTTGCCTCATCTGCATAGGGTATCAGCCTTCTTATTGGCGAGATTTTCAGTGCCTGTATTCTGTCTGATAAGTGCATGATTGCCACACTCCTCTACTTCTTCGCGCTTCCCTGTGATGCTACTGCCGCCTGAGCCTTAGCGATTGCCTCTGCATCTCCGAGATACCTGTGTGAAATCGGCTTCAGGTTCTCATCAAGCTCGTAAACCAGTGGTACACCTGTCGGGATATTAAGCTCGAGAATGTCCTTCTCCGAAATGTTGTCGAGGTACTTGACTAGTGCGCGGAGTGAATTTCCGTGAGCGGCGATGATGATTTTCTTGCCTGACTTTATCGCGGGCACTATCGTGTCGTTCCAGTATGGGACAACGCGGGCCACTGTGTCAGCAAGGCACTCCGTGAGAGGTAACTCTGCTTCTGTGAGGCCTGTATAACGCGGGTCATGGCCGGGGTAACGCTCGTCATCTTTCGTGAGGACTGGGGGTTGAATATCATAGCTTCGTCGCCAGATTTTGACCTGTGCATCACCGTATTTCGCCGCTGTGTCGGCCTTGTTGAGACCCTGCAACGCGCCGTAATGCCTCTCATTGAGCTTCCATGAATGCTGGACGGGTATCCACATCCTGTCCATCTCTTCGAGGACGAGCCATAGCGTCTTGATTGCCCTCTTCAGAACTGAGGTGAATGCGTAATCGAACGCGAAGCCCTCCGACTTCAAGAGCTTTCCTGCTGAACGCGCTTCCTCGATGCCCTTGTCAGACAATGGTACGTCTGTCCAGCCCGTAAACCTGTTCTCTTTGTTCCACGCTGATTCGCCGTGTCGGATTAGTACGATTTCATACATGATTATTTCCTCCCTTTTAGTTTCACGTAAGATTAGCAGAAAATTCGAAAATTTCAAAGCCACTTGTAATTTTTCAGCATTCAATGTAAAATCTTCTCAACTTGGGCAATTGGCACAGGGGTTAGCGCGCTTCCTTCACACGGAAGAGGTCACTGGTTCAAATCCAGTATTGCCCACTCAAAGATAATACGGAATAAAATATTTGACGATAAAAACTCGCTTAATAGGCGGGTTTTTTGTTATCATTGCTACGTAATGTATCGTCATAAACTGCACAAAGCCGACGCATCACCGTAGAAAAAACCGTAGAAAATAAATGCACACGGTTTCTTTCTACGGTTAAACTATAAGATGAGGTGATTACAATGTTGACGGAGTTAAAGGTCAAGGACGCAAAGCCTAAAGACAAACGCTACATGATGCGTGATGACAAAGGACTGTATCTGAGGGTTGACACTTCTGGAAACAAATACTGGATCCTGCGTTACTGGGAGCAAAAGAAAGAGCGTCAGATTTCGCTCGGCCCGTACCCAGACATATCACTAAAGGATGCCCGCATAAAACGTGATGAGATTCAGACAGCTCGTGCAAAGGGTGAAACCCCGCTCTCGACAATCGGACGCTCTCCACAGATATTTGCTGATGTAGTTGCTGAGTGGCTGAAGGTAAGGATGGGCGACAGAGCTGAAAGTTACATACGCACCATACGTTTAAGGCTGAACAAGTACATTTTGCCGGAAATAGGTAGAACCCCTCTCATGAAGATAACGTCGGCGGATGTCTTGAAAATTTGTCGCAACATCGAGAGTCTAGGGCATAACGAAACAGCACGGCGTGTCAAGACTCTGATAGGTCAAGTATATTCCTTTGCCATAGCCGCAGGGTACGCAGAGAGTGATCCTACTGCTGCCCTTCACCGTGCTCTGAAACCGCAAAGCCGAAAGCATTACGCAACATTCACAGATTCTGCGGATATAGCGATGCTGATGCGGGCAATAAGAGCTTACCCATACACTGTGATGCGCTGTGCAATGCTCTTCTCAGTATACACGTTCGCAAGGCCTGGAGAAGTGCGCTCTGCTGAATGGTCGGAGATTAAGGGTGATGTTTGGGATATTCCTGCTGGCAAGATGAAAATGAAGCGTCGCCACATTGTCCCGTTGTCCTCTCAGGTCAAAGCAGTCCTCGACGAGCTAAGACCAATTACAGACGAAGGGCGTTGGCTGTTCCCCTCGCCTCGTAATGATGGCCGATGTATGTCGGAGAACGGAGTACGTACAGCTCTAAGGGCTATGGGGTTCACAAATGCGCAAATTGTACCTCACGGATTCCGAGCCATGTTTTCTACGGTGGCGAATGAAGAAGGCTGGAACAGAGACGTTATCGAAAGACAACTTGCGCATGTAGAAAAGAATGCCATACGTGGGGCGTACAACCACGCTGAGTATATGCCTGAAAGAATAAAGCTCATGCAATGGTGGGCTGACTGGCTTGATGCGTTAGAAAATTAGGTATGAAACCCCCAAAGCTGGGGTTCCTTGTTACTTTGATTTTGCTTTGGGGGTAGTAGTTTTTTTGAGTGAAACTTCATTAGGGATTTTCTCACCTGAAATTTTGTCCTTGAGCATTGCGAACATATTACGCACGATTTTAGGAATGGGAATGCCTATTTTGTCGGCATTTTCGATAATAGAGAAACCCTCATTAGCGGCATAGAAATAAACGACAGCCTCGCGGATTATGACCGTATGGTCGAATAGTTCATTGCCGATTACATGAGCAATGCCAATAATGGTAAAGATGAGGACTTTGTTGATTATTCCCCAGAAGCCGATGGAGCTTTTGAGTTCTCCCTTTTTTGCAGCCCCTATAATGCCAGTAATGTAATCAATAATAACGAGAACAATCAGAACTTTGAGAGAACCGTCAAAGCTGCCGAAGAACCAGCCGAAAAAGACAGGGACAATGCCAAAAATGTAGCTTATGAATTGGTCGAAGTAATCAGTCATGCTCTCACCTCCCAGAGTGTTTTACGTTTTCCGCCACAGTCGATGTGAATACCCCATTTGTAGCGAATGCAGTAGTCTAAATCGGGAAGTTTGCCCTCCGAGTGAAGTTTCTTGACAGTCTCGAACATCTTAACTGCACTGAGCGAACAGGATAAATCAGCGGCAAGTCCGTACATGTGATTAGACCCCTTACTGATAAGTTTCCCGTTCTTGTCGTATTTCTTCTTTGCTCCGCCGACGTTGGTATTATGCTTCTCACATCGACAGCCTGAATTTACATGAACGGGAACGCCTAGAGCCTCACGGATAACTTGCGCCATGTTGATGACTCTCTGGTCAATGACGTTATACCCACACCCGCAATGACACGTAAACTCTGAGACCTTAAAATTCTTGGTATCTTTTGCCATACCTATCACTCCTTATACTTTTATGTGGATCGGGCTGATCTGAATGAGCGACATAAGTGCGACAAGCCCTAAGCCGCTCGCGGTAATATATTCCATATGTTATCACCTCCTAGCTTACATATACGCAAAAACTGCTACTCTCACTGTCACCAAAGAAATCCACATACTGATATGTTATCGTAATGTAGATATATCCAGATGGCACTGGTGTTCCTTCTTCTGGATTGAAGATCAGTGTTGATGTTACATCAACGCCATCTACCTCTACCTTTAACCCCGTATAATCTAATGCCTCACCCTTTTTATATAACGTCTTCTTCGGGAATGTGAGCTTGCGATGAGGCGGAAGCGTTATCGGCAAAGCCGCCGTTCTTTTAGTTCCCCATAGGTCTGTGTACGAGATGTTTTTGCCGTCGCCCACTTGGTAGTAGCTATCATTCGCATTGTACCCTATGTACTCTAATTTTTCTGTCAGTACATCTTTTGTCAGAGCAGTGCCGTTTGGAGGGGTGATAGTGGCTGATGATGTTACATCAATGCTGTCCATGTTTTTATACACAGCCATCACCTTCATTCCGGTGTAATCCAAAGTATCACCTAGTTGATACTCAGATTTTGTCGGCGGCGTAACCTCAGTGCGCTCAAAATAAGTTGTCAGAGCAGTGAATGTTTTTGTTATGGTTCGTAGCCCAACGACAGGAGATTCGGTCTCTTTGTAGGTTACGGATACTGTGTAGCCACTGAGATCGTTATCATAATCGTCATAGCCATATGAGCCGCCCATTTGTCTTCCTCTTATGTCTGGGCTGAGAGTAACAAGAGAGGTTACATCTTTAGTAGAGCCGTCAGTATAGGTAGCGACTGCTCTGAAACCGGTGATGTCAAATTCTTCTCCCTTACGATATAAGGTTTTCGTTGGCGGAGTAATGGTGAGATCATAAAGCCCGAAAACGCTTAGGTTGATAGTATAAGTGGCACGAGAAGCATAGTACAATGTCACAAGCGGACGGAATGTTTCACTTACGCGATAAACTCCGTCAAGGGACCTCGTGTAATTAAACATACGTGCCTCAAAAGGTACATCAGAGGGTGGAGGATTGAATAACTGTATTTGATTACTTTTAGTATACCCGAACTGGCCGTTTACCGTTTCGAATCCATCCCAAATGCTCACGGTTCTTTGTATGTCTACTACTTCTTCTTCCCACGCTCCCTCTGCAGTATAATACAAAACCCAATGCTTGTTTATAAGGGCTTGATAAGTTTTCTCGCTCATGTTGGAACCAAATTCAGCATATGAGAAATCATCAACCGCATACGCTTGGGTATCGGTTGGGACTGTAAATGTGTTAACTTCCCCAGCTACTGATATGGCTTCTACTACTACGTCATAGTGCATTGTCGAATCATAATGCTGGGGAGAATTGAGCACGGTATTATTCTCGACACGATCAAAGACAAGGTTAGACTCTATTACGCGCACATTCGAGTATAGCCGCTCATCTACTTCCTCATAAGAAATAGAGACAGGATAGTTATTACCATCTCCACGCGAAGCGTAGGAATCTACGCTATAACCTGCTGGCCTATCAAAAGTCACCAAGTGAGTTACATCTTTCGTTCTGCCATCCCAGTAGACTGCTGTTACTGTGATGCCTGTGTAATCTAATATCTCACCAGGGTAATAATATGTCTTATTTGGCGGAGTATCGACTCGTAAGGACATGATAGCGTACCCACCCGTAGTAAGCACGTGGAAACACGCATACTTGCCATGATAGCCCACAGTAACCTGCGTATAAACCTGCTGTGTGGGAGAGTCAGATGTGGCGATAGTTCCATTCACGGGACTGAATAAGGCATCGTCTGTAACATTTTCAAGATGCCCATCACTATATTTGGCTGTAACGATAGCACCTGTCCAGTCAAAGAGTTCTCCGACTCTGTATCTAGCTTTTACTGGCTGGGTTACAGATATGGACTTTAATTCCCCTACGGTAGGAGTGAATGACGTGGTTAAAGTCTTACTAGAACTGTCAGCATCGTACAGATATGTTTTTATCCCTGATACACCAGAACTGCTCTTGGTGATGACAAGATAACCGTTGGAACTTGGCGTATAGCTTTGAGGGCCATACTCGTCATAGTCGCTCTTGCGCCTACGATACAAAGTCGTCCCACCGGACACAGTAGATGTAGCAGTCGTTATATCTTGGGTTGTGAACAGCACATAATACACAAAAGAATCAGCCGTTCCCATGGCTATCAGATAACGGTGCCCCGCTGTTACTCGATATACATCACTGCGCTGCTTCCATCTGATTTTGTCCAAGTTCCGTAACTATCAACATAACCGTTGTTTATATCAAAAGCATACGGCTCCATTGGCTCCGCACAGCTTACGGTTACTGTAGTATCAGCGGTCAGCGTAGACCCATTTGCTGGACTAAAGGAGCAGTAGTTTGTCACTGTGTGCAATGTGCCATCTGCGTATGATGCCTGTATCTCAATACCACCAAGCTCCAAAGTGTCCCCACTCTTATAGCCGGTTTTTATGGGCAACTTACTCACAATGAGCCTTACTTCACTGGCTGCGGTCAGGGTAAGCCCACACGTCTGCTCCTGATATGTTATGGTTACTTCAGTCTCTGTGCTAAAGGCAGTTCCGGCCACAGGTGAGAATGTACAGTCTTCTGTCACATACTCCTTTGAACCATCAGAGTACAGTCCTGATACGACAATGCCGGTATAGTCAATGGCCTCTCCCGCAAAGTATTCCATCTTTGCAGGATTCTGCATGACTTCCAGTCCGGTCAAAAGCACTGGAGTCAGCATCAGACTACAGCTCATGCCTGCATATGTGATCTCGACATTCGTATCTTCATCAGGATCAAACCTCTTATTGTTTGCCGGAACCATCTTGCAGTCCTTGGTGACCACACATGTGCTCTCATCAGAGTAGCTAGCAGTCACAACCATACCGTCATAGCTGATTCTCTCATTCTTTTTATAGGCTGTCTGGTAGGGATTGTGAGTGACCACAATGCTGGTCAAATAAATCTCTGTCAAATAAATACTTGCCATCGCTCCTTGGTACTCAATGTCCACGGTTGTGTCGGTCTCTGGATCAAAGGCCTTTCCTGCTCTTGGGGTGATGGTGCACAGGTTGGTCACATCCTGCAAACTACCGTCGGAGTATCCCGCCGTGACCACAAGACCAGCATAGTCGATAGGCTCACCGACTGAATAAGCAGTCTTATGCGGATTCTGCGTAACCGATATATAGATTAAGTCAATGGCGGTTAGGGGCAGGGCGATGTCTTCAATTGTTTGAGCACCGTCAAGCCCAAGCTCCGAATAGCTGATACTTACGCTTGTATCGGTCTCAGGGTCAAATGCCTTTCCTTCCGGCGGAGAGATGGTGCAAGAGCTTGTGACATCAGCAGTGCTTCCATCAGAGTATGTGGCGGTGACCGCAAGCCCATAGTAGTAGATAGTCTCACCCTGCTTGTACGCTATTATTCTTGGATATGACGTGACTTCTATGTCAGTTAAGTAGATCGGGGTGAAACTAAAGCCTGCGGTGAACGTCTTAGTTTCATTTGAACTAATGACTTCTATACAAGTGAGCGTAACTTCCGTATCGGTCTGGGGATCGAAAGACTTATTACTGCGTGGTACAAAGCTGGATGGATACGTCCGGCTTGTACTACCACCAGAATACAATATGGATACTTGGATACCTGAATAAGTGATCTTTTCGCCATATTTATATTTCATCTTCGTAGGATAGCTTGTAATGACCAGAGCCTCAGGGGTTATACGCTCAAGGGCAAGCGTGGTTGATACATTCTTGTATGCGATAATTGCAGTGCTATCAGTCACAGAGTCGAAATACTTTCCTGCCGCAGGGGTGATAGTGCAGGAGCTAGTAACATCTACCGTACTCCCATCTGAGTATGTGGCGGTAACCACAAGACCAGTATAGTCGATTTTATCAGCAAACTTATAAGCTGCCTTAGTAGGATTTGTCGTAACATCTAATGCTTCGAGTTCTATGATGGTAAGAGCAAAAGCAGTAGATAGTGACATTGATGTTGTGTCAAGGTCAAAAAGATATGTTTTTATTCCTGATGTTCCGTTAGTGTCCTTCGTAATTACGATATACCCGTCAGAATTAGGCGTATATTCAAATTTTGCGTATGCTGCTGGATTGTAATTACGCATTATAGAGGAACCGTGAAGCTTTTCTGAGACCTGAGATACGTCCTCAGTTGTAAACATGGCACAGAACCAGTCCCCCACGTTCTCGCCTAAAGTCAGGAGATACTTATGACCTGCTGTTACCTGATACATATCATTACGATTCCTGTTGGTGCTTGAAAAGTACCAATCGTTATAGGAAACCCATCCACTGTCCAAGTCAAAAGCATAAGGTTCTATAGGAGCTGGACAACTAACATTTGCCACATCCGTGACAGTTTCTCCTTCAGCAGGGTCAAAAGTACAGATATTTGTGACAGGCAGAGCAGTACCATCTGCGGTCATCAGGGCTACTTCGATTCCAGTGTAATCCAGCGGATCATCCGCTGTGTACGCCGTCTTCGTAGGCATGGTATCAACAACTAATTTTATATCTGCTTCTGTTAATGTCAGGGAGCACGTCTGCTCATAGTAAGTAACAGTTACTGTAGTTTCTGAACTGAATGCAGTTCCAGTTTCAGGCGAGAAAGAACAGTCGTCCGTAACATCGTAAGTAGTCCCATCAGAATATGTAGCTGTAACAATGATACCCGTATAGTCAATGCTTTCTCCTGCGAAATATTCCGTTGTGAATGGTTCCATGATTACTTGTATAGCTGTCAGGCTCACAGGAGTCAAGGCTAATGAGCAGCTCGCGGTGCCATATCTTATCTCGACGCTTGTGTCCGTATCAGGATCAAAGCGCTTACCGCTAGCAGGGATGATCTGGCAGTCATTAGTGATGATGCGAGTATCCCCATTTGAGTAGCTGGCTGTTACTACCAAGCCCTCATAACTGATTCTCTCTCCGAAGCTATACGAAGTCCTGAGCGGTGGCGTTGTCACCTGCAGATCTGTTAGAGCTATCTCAGTTAGCATAAGCCCCGCGGTTACCGCAGTATCATTCTCTGTATACCTGATAACCATATTCGTGTCAGTCTCGGGATCAAAGGCTTTTCCAGCATTCGGCGTGATAGAACATGAGCTGGTAACATCCTTCGTACTATCATCAGAGTATGTGGCCACAACTGCAAGGCCGGCATAGTCGATAACTTCGCCAGGAGCATATTCAGTCCTGTCCGGATTGGAATTTATTGATATGCTTGTTAAAGTGATAGATGTTAGCATAAGGTTCGCAGTTTTTCCTGCGTAGCTGATGCTGACATTAGTATCAGTCTGCGGATCAAAGGCCTTTCCTGCCGCTGGAGTGATAGCGCAAGAGCTGGTAACATCTGCTGTACTCCCATCGGCGTATTCAGCAAACACGATAAGCCCAAGATAATTAATGGCTTCTCCGTATTTATAGGCGGTCTTTATCGGATTTGCGGTAATAGATATTTCTGAGACTGTGATTGCGGTAAGACTCAGACCCAGAGTTTCGGTTGCGTAGGTGATAACGACGCTTGTGTCCGTATCAGGGTCAAACACTTTCCCCGCCGCCGGAGTGATAGTGCATGAGCGAGTAACATTTTCTGTAGTCCCATCAGTATATGTGGCAGTAACCACAAGCCCTGCGTAGTCGATAGTTTCTCCTGGCTTATAACTCATCTTTGTCGGGGGAGTCGTCAGGGTCAAGGATTCCAGCTCTCTGATCGTAAGAGCAAAAGTGGTGGTTACTAGCTTCTTAGCCGCATTGGCGTCATACAGATATGAGGTTATTCCTGACTTACCCACGTTATCCTTTGCGACAATGATATAACCATTGGAAGGAGCTGTGTACTCAACACTCGCATAAGCTGCTGGGTTACTCACATTTATGACGGTAGTTCCGGTTACAGTGCTAGTTGTCTGAGAGATGTCGGTGGTTGTAAACATAGCTCTAAAGCGGCTTCCAACATTCTCGCCGAAGGCAAGGAGATACTTGTGCCCTGCTTGGACTTGGTACACATCAGCATATGTTTGTGTAGGATTCTCATATGTCCAGACCCCATTATCGATCCAGCCCGTATTCAGGTCAAAGAGATATGGAGTCTCCGGATATGCACAGCTTACGGTTACTGTCTCGGTCACGGTTGAGCCGCTCGCAGGAGTAAAGTCGCAGTAGTCTGTAACTGTGTGCTCTGTGCCATCCAGGTGAACAGCTTTTATCACTGCGCCAGTGTAGTTGACATTCTCGCTCGGACTGTAGACGGTCTTTGTGGGCATGGTGTCCACGACGAGAGACATGGTAGCTGCTACAGTCAGATTCAGCGTACAAGTCTGCCCGCCATAAGATATGGTTACAGCGGTATCCGCCCTGATCGCGGTCCCGGCCGCAGGTGAGAAGGAGCAAAGGCTTGTAATATCGGAGGTGCTTCCATCAGAGAATGTACCTGTTACGATAATGCCGGTATAGTCGATAACTTCTCCAGGGCTGTACTCCATCTTTGCAGGGTTCGTAGTGACAGCCAAGGATTCTATTTCGGGAACATCTAGGTTAAACGTGGTTGTCATTGACTTATCAGCCGCATTAGCGTCATAGAGATAGGTCTTTACGCCGGACTTGCCGATGTTGTCCTTACCGACTGCGATATAGCCATTGCTGCTTGGAGTATACTCAACGCTTGCATAAGTTGCCGGATTATCGGTGTTTATGATGGTAGTTCCGTTTACTCTTGCAGTAGCCTTAGAGACATCAGCCGTAGTAAACATAGCCCTAAAGCGACTACCGACGTCGGCCCCTAAAGTCAGGAGATATCTGTGGCCAGCCTGAACTTCATAAATATCGATAAACGTGTTTGTCGGCTTCTCAGGAATCCATGACCCGTTGGCAATATAGCCGCTGTTCTGGTCAAAGACATACGGTTCAGCAGGCGGAGCACAGCTTACAGTAACTATCTGAGCTGGTGCTAAGCCGCTTGCGGGGGTAAAGTCGCAGTAGCCTGTCACTGTGTGCTCAGTGCCATCTGGATATACAGCTTTGATCACCGCGCCTGTGTAGTCTGCAGTCTCACCAGGCCCATAGCTGATTTTCGAGGGCATGGTATCAACGACGAGGGACGCGGTGGCGGCCACGGTCAGAAGCAGGGTACAAGTCTGCCCGCTGTAGGATATGGCTACCGTTGTGTCTGCGTTTATCACAGTTCCGGCAGCAGGCGAGATGGAGCAAAGGCTCGTAACATCTTCTGTACTCCCGTCAGAATATGTGGCAATGACCTCAAGCCCTGCATAGTCAATAGTCTCTCCAGGATTATAGGCTGTCTTCGTCGGATTGGCAGCCACAGATATACCTGTCAAGGTTATCGCGGTCAGGGAAATGCTTGTGGTCTCTGTGATCCCGCTCTCCGCGTAGCTAATGCTGACGCCGGTGTCGGTCTGCGGGTCAAAGGCCTTCCCTGCCGCTGGAGTGATAGAGCAAGAACTGGTAATATCTTCCGTGCTTCCATCAGAGTATGTGGCAATGACCACAAGACCGGTATAGTCGATAGATTCTCCAGGTTTGTAGCTTGTCTTTGTCGGGGTTGCAGTCACAGATATGCCTGTCATATACAACTCTGTGAGAGCCAAGGAAGTACTAACTTCAGACTGCGATCCATACTCAGAATATGTGATACCGACGCTGGTGTCGGTCTGCGGGTCGAAGGTTTTTCCTGCTGCAGGAGTGATAGAGCAAGAACTGGTAATATCTTCCGTGCTTCCGTCAGAGTATGTAGCAGTAACTACAAGGCCAGTATAGTCGATAGTTTCTCCAGGCTTATAGCTTGTCTTTGTCGGAGTGGAAGATACAGATACGCTGGTCAGCGATACTTCTGTCAAAGCCACTGTCGCAGTCTGCGTTTCGCCGAACTCTGTGTATGTGATAATGACTTCGGCCCCAGGCTCATATGCAGTTCCGGCCGCAGGGGTCAGCACACAGTCGTCCGTTACTACGCTCTCCGATCCATCAGAGTACACAGCTTTGACGACCAAGCCAGTATAGTCGATAGCTTCTCCCGCCTTATAGGCTGTTTTTATAGGAGCAGTAACCTGCAGGCTCATACTCACATAGGTCAAGGCGATGCTGGTAGATACCTCAGTCTCTCCCTCTGAGTAGCTGATCTCTATGCTTGTGTCCATATCAGGTTCAAAAGCCGTCCCTGCATTGGCGGAATATGTACACAAACTGGTGACATCTACTTCGCTATCATCAGAGTAGACCGCTTTAACAACTATTCCGGCATAATTTATTGCTTCGCCACGCTTATAGCTTGTCTTAGAGGGAGCCGTAGCTACGTATATCCTCTGGAGAGCAAACTCGGTCAACGCGAAGTTGCAGCTCTGCTCATCCTGCCCCTCTCTATAGACAATATCGACCTGGCTATCATAGATCACATCAAAGGCCTTCCCACTCTGGGGGAATATTGAGCATAAACTGGTCACATCTTTCGAACTGCCGTTGTCATAGTTTGCAGTTACGACTAGGCCTGTATAGTCGATGTTTTCTCCGGAATGATAGGCTGTTTTATTCGGCGGGTTTGTTACGGCGATACTTGCTAGGAGAATTGCATTTAGCTCAAAAAATGCGTCAAGGTTATCATTGGCATTCTTATAGTTTATTCGTACTCGTTTTGTGTTCACTGCCATCCCTCCTCCCTATAATAGTCAAAAGATGTCCCCTCAGCGGGGGTGATTGTACAAAGCTCAGTAACATCTTCTTGTGTTCCATCTCTATATGTGGCCATAACCTGGAGGCCCGAATAGTCGAGCGGCTCCCCATAGTAATAGTCCTTTTTCTCCGGCGGTGTTACTTCCAGATCAGTTATGTAGTTGTAGGTCAAGTTAAAGCCAGTCTCGTAGCCAACGCCCCAAATGCTGTATCTCACTTCTATATATCTGTCTTCATTCGCGTCATAGGGCTTCGTTTCTTTGGGATTATATGTACACTCGTGTGTGATGTGGTCATTTGTCCCATCACCATAGAAGGCAACAACGTCGAGACCTGTGTAGTCCAGCCGCTCGTCAGCTTCATATGATCTTTTGTTTGGGTATCTTGAAACCATGATAGAGTCCGGTATTTTATAAGCTCGGCCGTTAATGACAATATACAGGTTCCCATCGTCGGCTCTAAAGATGCCCTGCCAATCGCTGTCAGCGGCAAGCCCTGTCGAGGATAAAACTTCGTATGCGTCCCTCTCGGCAATAGTCACACTCCCACCTGTGACCTCAAGCCAAAGTTCAAAAGAATGAGATATGGAATCATCATGGTTCAGGTCATACTGGAGCGTCAGAATATGCCGCCCTGCTGCCCATGTCTCTATGGGGTATCTGTCTGTGATCTCTTCTCCATCAGCCTTGTATATAGCTTTGACCTCTACGAAGCCAGGCGGCACTGACGATGGGGCCGCTTCCTCTGGTGTCTCTTCTCCCTCTTCAGCGGAAGACTCCTCCGCCGGCGTCACGGTCAGCAACACCTCGAAGTTGAACCGCACATGGCACGGCTTTGATACCAGGTATCTAGCAAAAAGCACAGACTGTGGCTCGCCCTCAGAGATTTCAATGGCCTCTCCATTCCTGAGCACAGTATAGCCGATAAGGTCATCACCTGCTGTCTGGCTCAAGAGACCTGCGATGTTCTTGTCGCTCTTGCTAGACGCGGATGCCAGAGCAGGATTCTTTCCGACTCCCTCCATATCATAACTGCTGCCGTAGTTCCAGGTGTATTTTGTGATACAGTATTTTTTACTTCCGTCAGCCAGTCCGCCGGAAAAGACTAGGACATCGCCTAAGTCATAAGCGGGATTGCCTATACACGTAGCCTTAAAAGGTACGTAGTCTATTTGCGCTAGGGCGTTCAGCACGTTTCTTCGCATGGTTGTCAGAGAGTGTGAGACGGCAATCTGGAGATATGGGTTGGAGCCAAGGTTGTATGTCAGAGCATTATCAGGTGTTAAAGCGTAGTAGTTTGTTTTTTGCTGTGCCATATCGACCACAGACATGCCGGTGTATCTCGTGGAGAAGTCCGAGAAGCTACAGCCAGTGAACCTATGCTCATCGTCAATGGTGTCTACGACATCAGAGCCATAGCTCTTAAAGAGCACACCCCCTGCCCTGCTGGCCGTGACAAAACAGCCGCAGGTTTGAGCGATCCAGCTAACTGCGTCCCTGTACGTCTGTATATCATTCTCTGTGTATACGGCTAAGGTAGTCGTCCCGTTGGAGAATGACTTAAACTCGCCCTCTGTGGTCTCAAGCTCAACCCCGCAAGAGACGCAGGCACTCCGCGCAAGGTTATACGGAGTAGCTCCGCTGCTGAGAGAGGAGCAGGTTTTGTCCAGCTTTGAGAGACTGTCATATGCTTTAACTACAACCCCCGAAGCTGTATACTCAGCCTCCGCCACATAGAATATCCCGAGCGGGATATATTCATACGTTCCGTTTGCAAGACCCTGCCCGAAAGAAATGGTGACCGCTTTGCCGTACCATTCATACCGGTCAACGTTTAGTCCTAGGAATGTGCAGTTTAGCTCCCCGATATAGACCTGTCCAATCTCAATATTGTCCGAGCTAGAGCATTGGTTCGTGATTGAGAGCGAGCCGGCTAGAATATTAGAGTCATCAAAACGAACATTTCCAACTGTCCCTCTAACCTTGAATTTTTGGACTCTTTGCCTCATGGCAGCTTTATATGCTTCGCTTACTGGATACATGCGGCCTCCTAAAATTCGAGCAGACTGAAAGAGACTATCCAAAGGCCGTTTGTGCCTGGGGTCTTCCAAGAGCCATCCACAATATCAGCCTTAAAGTCTCTGATACGCATATGCCGAGTGGTGTAGTCTCCCATAAGAATGTCATAAAAATTAACATCTATCTCGTCTAATTTGCTGTATTCCTTGAGTTTCTTGGCCCAACGATGCGAGCATTGGAAGGAGCAGGAGATGGAGAGTTTGTCATAACGCGTAACCGCGATCTGATCTGTGCCTGCTTCTGTGACATTCACCGTCTCGATGACGGCACTGTCTTCAGACCATGACTGCGGTTCAATGATTTCTTCGCCGTTAAACTTAATACGCATTTATCTCCCTCCACTCCTATAGTTTACTGATCGATTTGCCCGAACCACAATCTCTTCTATCCTTTCCGAGCCGATATACACAGGAATGATCGTTGAACCGCTGCCGACCACGGCTGCCACAGCGTCGCGGACAATCTCTCCAAGTTTTCCTGTCCCCACGATTGCTTCCGAGCCCGCTTCTCCGCCGCCGAGCAGCTTGCCGCCAGACATCCCAAAGATTGTCGGTTGACTCAGAATATAAGCATCATCCATTGCTTTTTTGTACCACTCGATAGATAAGTGCGGTACAGAGGGCGGAGACAGAGAGAACGAGCCCTCGATTTTGAAATGCGGCAGCTTGATTTTTGGCAGCTTCCATTCAAAGCTGAAACAGTCGCGTATTCTTTGGATAATACCGCTTATGGTCTCCCAAATGCCGGTAAAGATACCCTTGAGACCCTCCCACATGGCGGTGGCCCTTGAAATTATCGCAGTCTTTATACCGTCCCAAATGCCGGACAAGAATGTGGATATACTGTTAAAAACGCTGGATGTGTACTCTTTCACGATGTCCCATTTTGCCTTTATGCTACTGGTTATGCTCTCAAGGATTGGCGAGAGATAATTCTGTATCTCCGTCCATGCTTTGCTGATGACCCCGCTGATCAGAGTCATTGTCTCACTAATGCCCGTGGAGATTTTATCCCATTTCAACTTCAGGTCGTCGGCTATTCCCGTGAAGACAGAAGCGGTGGTATCCTTGACAGCCCTCCACGTTTTATCAATGAGGCCGCCTATCAGAGTCATGGTCTCCCTCACACCGGAGGAGATTTTATCCCACTTCGACTTCAGGTCATTGACGATTCCCGAGAGGATTGATGACATTTTATCCTTGATGGCTGTCCACATTTTGCTGATAAGGCCGCTGATCAGAGTCATTGTCTCATTGATTCCTTTGGAAATTTTATCCCAAGCGCCCTTCACAATGTCTTCGCAGTTTTTCCAGATGAGCATAAACGGAAGCGTGATGATCTGCGTGGCCGCCGAAATGATACTGCCTATCAGCTTTAAACTAAACTCTATGGCGATCTTCATACCGTTCCAGGCGGCCGAGCATGCTGAAGATATGCCGTCCCAAATGCTGGACAGAAAGCTAGCAATGCCCGAGAAAGTGTTGCTTATCAGGGACACAATGAGTCCGAAGGTATCAGTAAAGAACATAAAAATACCAGTCAGAGTGCCTTTGACTGCGTACCAAACCCCATCCCACAGTTTGCCGAACCATTCGCAGATCGAACCCCAGTTTTGAATGACGAGAATGATTCCCGCAATGGCTGCCGCAATTGCAGCGATGATAGCCAGAACCGGTGTCCCTGCTGGGACGAGGGAGGCTAAAGCCGGAATAGCAGTAGCAGACATAAAGCCGGAGAACGTCCCCAAGGCACTGGTGATAGCCCCGACAGAGATGACAAGCTGACCTATGATGAGCAGCACTGGAGCTAGAGCAGCGACGAAGGCACCTACCATAAGGATAGTATTTCTGGTACCTTCGTCCATGCTCTGGAGCCACTCTACCCATGACCTTATCTTCTCAACGATGGAACGCACAACGGGCATGAGTGCATCCCCGATCTGAATGGCGAGTTCCTGGAGTGCAGATGACAGCTTCGTCAACTCGCCTTTCAGGTTATCCTGCATAGTCTCAGCAATGGTCTGTGCCTGGTCATTGCAGTTATAAATAGATCCTGCGAGTTTCTGATAGTCCTCATCTGTGGCCATAAGGACTGCAAGCATTCCAGACATGTTCTGTTTGCCGAAAAGTGTAGCCGCATACTGAAGCTGCTGTGCTTGAGTTAGCGTATCTTCAGAGCTTGCCAGCTCCTTGACCACATCATCAAACGCTCGCGTATTCCCCTGAGCATCAGTCAAAGAGACGCTCACATTCCCAAGCGTCGAGCGAAGGGTATCCATGATTTCTTTCAAGGATTTCATGGTTCCATCAGAATTTGTCATAAGGACATTCTGACCAGCCATCTCCTTGGTAACACCCTGCTGAGCCTTCTCAAGATTCCCCTCTGCTGTTGAGAGATTCAGTTTAGCCTTCTCCAAAGCATTATGGGCAGCTATAACCGCTGGATTGTTATCACTGTATGTCTTGACCGCATCATTGTATTTTGTCTGAGCGGTGTGTAGGGTGATAGTAGCTTTCTCAACGTTGTTATGAGCCGCTATCGCTTGTTGACTGTCAGTGCCATATTGCTGGACCGCCAGATTATATTTATCCTGTGCGGCGCTTAGGTTGACTGTAGCAGTTTTAACCCGATCCTGAGCAGCTATGAGTTGCGGATTGTTTGCACTGTACTTTTCTAAAGCTGCATTATATTTGTTTTGAGCGGCCTCTACACTGAGTGTGGCCTGCTCTACGCGCTGCTGTGCTGCTTCTATCTTTTCGGGGTTTATCTTCTGATACGTTTCGGTTGTGATAAAGCCCAACTGCATCATGGCTTCGCACTGTTTCTTCGTAGGCTTTTCTAGGTTTATAAGCGCATTTTTTAGGCTTTCTCCTGATTGTGAACCCTTAATTCCTGCATTAGCCATAAGGCCGAGCGCGAGAACTGTATCTTCGACCGAGAATTTGAACGCCCCTGCTGTCGGAGCCACATACTTAAAAGACTCTCCGAGAAGAGACACATTTGTGTTCGCGTTCACGCTTGCGGCCGCAAGGACATCAGCAAAGTGCCCACTGTCCGCCGCCTTTAGCCCGAAGGCCGTCAGAGCATCCGTCACAATGTCCGAAGTAGTAGCCAGATTTTCGCCGGACGCCGCAGCAAGGTTCATGATACCTTCTATGCCGTTTAGCATATCAGCAGTCTTCCACCCAGCCATCCCCATATAGGTCATCGCATCTGCTGCTTCTTGGGCTGAGAACTGTGTCTTAGCTCCCATTTCTCGTGCTTTATCACGGAGCTTATCAAACTCCTCGCCGGTAGCACCTGAAATAGCCTTGACCTTGCTCATAGACGAGTCGAAGTCGGCAGTTATCTTCACCGCCGCTGTCCCGACTCCTAGTAAAGCCGCAGATACAGGAGCAATAGCGATTCCAATGCCTGAGATTTTGCCGCCCATCTCCTGCATTTTCTCGCCAGTTGCCTTTAACTGTTGAGATGCCACAGATCCAAAGTTTTTATATTCTTCCTGTAACGACTTGAGACTTTGCTCGGTTTTAATTATTTCTCGTGTCAGCGCTTCCTGTTGCTTTTGCGTTTGCTCTGTTTGAGGGGCGTTCTTTAGCTGCTCAAGGGCGGTCTTCTCCTCATTCAGCTTCTTTTTCGTTGCGTCTATCGCTTCTGTCAGTGCCTTTTGCTTCTGCGCTAAAAGCTCCGTATTGCCAGGGTCAATCTTCAGCAGCTTATCAAGTTCTTTCAAGTCCCTCTGCGTCCCTTGAATTTCCTTGTTGACTTCCCTCAAGGCTTCGGTTAGCTTCGTCGTATTTCCGCCTATCTCTATCGTTATCCCTTTTATAGTCCCGGCCATCTTTTCACCTCCTTCCCTTAGAAAGAATCAAAGTCTGCTTGCTCCGCTATTCTGGCATAACTCTCGCTTTCGTGGTCATTAGCAGACTCTATTGACATATCAATGATGAGTCCTTCATCAACTTCATCTAGCTCTTGTATGGTAAAGCCCAACTGTTTCGCACGGAGCATGAATAGAGCCGTATTGTACTCACGCTCCGTCGGGCTTAATCTTTTTTTGGGATTGACTTGGTTATCTTTGAGCCTAGATATAGCTCAACGATTTCAGGAGCATGGGTAATGAGCTCCGCCCCTGCAAACTGGTCAGCCCATTCAAGGAAGGAATCAAAGTTAAGCTGGTTCATATTCTTTCCTTCGGCCTGAGCATTCATGATAAACGCGAGCTTTTCAAATATCGTAGAATCTGCTGTTTCATCCGAAGTTCCGCTGTCCTGAAACGCACTCATTTTGCTCAACTGCACCATCAAATCCTGCTGGAAAATCTGACGATACCTGTACGCTGTTGTGCCGGTTGCAAGGAACTTAAAAGCCTTCTCCTCGCCCTCACTAGTGATAAGATTTATCTGCTTAAACATCGCTTAACTCCCAACCACAGGTACATAAACTGCTATGTACCAGCCGTTATACGCCTCTGTTGTCGTATCCGCTCCTGACCTGGCTTTTACGATGTTCTTCCCCAGTGTCGTATCTTTTATACTCGTGGCTGTTATGGTCAGTGTTTCCGTCTGAACATTAACTGAGTCTTCTTTTGTCTGCGAGTTTACCGATGGCCTCGAAGCTGTGCAGTTGTACAGCACATGACGAATCTGCTTCTTGTCCCCGTCGAACTCAAAGAGCAGCGCAAAATGTACTGGCTGTGCTTCTGCATCTTCAACAAGGACACTGTTCCCGTCTAGTATTTCACCGAGTACATCCTTACGGAAACTCTCAGGGACCATAGCGGACTCATAGTCTCCCTCATAGCCGCTATTCGAGTTCGTTACATAGTACTGCACTCCGTCGGCCCAGAAAATGCTCTGCTCTCCCTGTGCATTCAGAGAAAGGGATACCGCTCCAGGCCAAGCTACAGGTGTGCCGTAGGTTGCTGTGCCATCGGCTGCTATAGTCGCTATAGCATAATGCACATTTTTTAGATTGAATTTCACTTTGTTTTCGGACATTATTAACTCTCCTCTTCAAAACTGTATAAAACCTCATAGAGCCGTTCTGAGCTTATCCAAATCTCGGATTTCTCAAAAAATACTCCTGCCTCTGTAAGCAGACGCTCTAATTTCTTTTCTGTATCAGGGTCTTTCTTATCCGTGTAAAGCTCTACATTAACTGCGTTGACTGGGTAATACACAATCCCGTCCGCGCTGAAGTTGTTTGTGCTTGGATAAAGGTACACAACAAAGGGCGGGTTCGGACTTTCGCCTTCAGTGAAATGGTCATAGGCAAAATCTATCCCTTCAGCTTTCTTGAAGGCTTGCAAGACATCAAGAATCTTAGACATTTTCTATTGCCTGCCTTATATTCTTTTCAAGTTCTTGCTTGACTTCTTCCTCAACTGGTTTTATATGGACTTTTGCGGGTGTTCGTCCTCCGCCTCGATTTGCATGTCCTTTTTCGAGCAGATGTGCGAGTCGGTAAGTCGGAAAGCCGTTATATACAACTATATCTGCCCCAAACGCTGACCAAGTATAATTTCCAGCCATCCAGTTCTTTGCGTAGCTTCCTGTATCTTTCGGGGACGTCTGCTTCAGCTTATCTCTAGCCTCATTTCCGGCTCGTTTCACTAAATGCCTAGTGATTTCAGTTATATCGTCGCCGTATTTTGACAATACTTTTTTCAATTCCGCTGAAAAGTCAACTGAATTTATCGTTATCGCATTGCTTTTACTCATCGTCTCTCCAGATATGCGCTAAATTTCAGCATTTGTTTCTTGAAATCTGCATTATCAACGCTGTCTATGTTATAGATACGTTCCTTGAAAATTATCCGGTATTCTGTTGACCGTATTTCGTTCGTTTGAGAGCAGTAGCGAACAGTGAAATCAAGTCTCTCCTGCTCAAGAGTCTGTGCTGCTTCGTTCTTCTCTTCTGTCGTACTCAGTTTTGATGTTGATACAGAAGCCCAGCACGTAAAATAATATGACCAAACATTTAGGCGATTGCCTATGTCATCTACGGTTACAACCTGCCTTTGGAACGTTATCCTCTGGTTCAACTCTCCTGCCCCTTTATGTATAGCCATAATTCTCACCGCCTATACAGGAACATTGCGATCTAGCCACAGCAAATCCTTAACTCCAAATGGAATTTCTTTCAAACTCGCCCATGTGGAGGTATTCTCTCGATTCGCGTACCAATGCCCTACTAATAGCATAATTGCCTGTTTCCATGTCTGCTTAACTTCTATCGGGTCGGCATTTCCTTCATTATTGGAAACTAGCTTCATATTGAGGAAACCTTCTACCCATTCACGAGCCGCTGTTATGTATGAGCAGAGTAATTCATCGTCTTCGTCAAAATCAATGCGGCAATGTTGTTTCACTTCCTCCAGTGTTACGGGGGCGGTTACCGACATTTCTTTTCACCTCACGTTTCGTGAAGCCTGATTGTTCCGCAAACGCCGCGCAGTCATAAGGTACATCATGCTCGCCTATCGCAAAATCACGGCGTTTGTAGCCGTCAATATAGTACGTAAACGGCCTCGTTACTTCGATTTTCATCTTCCACCTCAAAAAACACATAAAAAATGCCCCGTTCCGAAACGGGGCATTCCTTTCTCTACAGTGCAAGTCCGCTGACGCTCACCAATGACGCTGTGCCGTCAATCGCTTCGTGCAGGATCATCTTCACGATTCTCTTTTCTCCGTTCGGAACTACCAGCCGCTGGATCGCAATGATCCTGTAATTCGTCCCATTGACTACCTGACTCCCGAGAAACGCAATCGGTTCATAGTCTGCTCCGACAAGTTCTCCCGTTACCGCCGTGAATGCACTCTGTACCTTCTGCGGTAACGCTACTCCTTTTACTTCTTCGAGATTCCAACCGCCTAATGTTGCCATTTTAAGCACGCTCCATTCTGTTATTTGCGCCGGAAGCAGGGCTCGAACCTGCAACTCGCTTATCGCCGCTCTACCTTTGAGCTATTCCGGCATGTCTTCACAGTGTTAGCTCCCGTAAGTGAGTAATTAAGCCTGTTTGTCCTGTATTACTCTTCTGCACTATCAAATATGGATACGCCGCAGTCCCTAAGTTATTTGAAAAAAATACTTTTTGATTAGCAACAGGTGAACCAGTTAGATAAAAGACCTGATATAGCTTTATAGAAGGTTTATCATTCACTTTCTCTGCAAAATCCGTATAAGACCTCGCTAATCCAGATCTAAAACGTGTTCCTACTACACTGTCTAATGATAACGAGTAATTCTTTCCAGATTCTATTTCGTACACATCACAGTAGCACTGAGTAGGATTTTCCTCTGTAAAGTACATTAGACTTACTGCATATGATGTACTCAAACCTACAAAACCCACATTGTAATCAAACTTAATAGGAGTTATATCTGCACTTTCATTATAAATAAGCCCCGTTCCTGTGATTATCTCGCCATTCGCTCCGTGCGCTGTATATCCTGATTGTAATCTCTCAGCGGTTACTGTGTCCCCCGTAAGGTCTATGACAGTGTTCCCGCCATAGACCACTTTATTGACAGGCATTTAAGCAGCCACCGCCCCGATTGTTACCGTGATTCCTCCGGCAGCATTCTGCGTTTCGACATAGCTTATCGCCGCGATACTGACCTGCGATAAATAGTCGTAGCCCTCATCGGGGAGAATGGTCTGCGCTGTAGTGTAGGGCGTTGCGCTCTTACTCTGAGCCTGGCCTCCCTCACCAGCATATGTACCTTCAACGCCAAGTATCTCGACACCGGCCTTAATGTTTGCCGGAATGATTTTTGCCTGCTCAGTGCTGTCTATAGACACTGTTCCGGAGCCATCATGATAGCCATTCTGTATAGCATAGCTTCCTGATGCAGTCGAGATTGTCCCGCTTACCGCTCCGCGATTAGGCATAGTGCCTGTCAACTGATGAGCATTCACATACGCTGTCTTACTCGCCAGGATTTCCGCTGCTGTAGCTGTAGCGTCGGTTGTGTCAGAGTCATATGTGTTTGTGCCTGTGATAAGTTCTCCGTCTGCACCGTGCGCGGTTACGCCTGACGCTAGGTCGTCCGCTGTTACTGTGTCCGCCGTAAGATCAATTAAAGCCTGATTTCCATAAACAACCTTTGAAACTCCCATGTTAAATATCTCTCCCTATAGTTACAGTCTTCCCGCCGGAGGCGTTCGAGACTTCCTGATAAGATATGCTTAAAATCGTTAGATCATCTGTCATTACTTTGTTGCGTGTTGATAGAACCTGAGGCGTGATTAAGGGGTCTATTTCATAGTCTCCCTCATATGGTAGGTAGTCCGAACTGGAAAAATGGCCTACGTGTATCGTTCCTCGAAGCGTACAACCACCTGTTTTTGTATCTGTGATACTCACCTTACCTCAGCTCCTACTATAAAGGCAGCGTTCTCGATCACTGTGAAATGCTGTCCTAAAGCTGTAACTAACTCTACCTCATAGCAGTATGAACCAAATCCAAGCATCTCTGTATCTTCTGGCGTTATCTCAAGTACCAGCGTATCTATGTTGATTTCCTTTTCAACTAGAAGCTCTTTCTTGTAGACACTTTCCTTCAGCCGAAAATATAATTTATCTCCTTGCACAGGCTCATAGTCATTCCCAGAAATATCTTCAAGTGATACATCTATGTAGGCAGTATCGCCTCTTGTAATATGTATCTTTTTCCCCAGCACATTAAGCATTCACGCTCACTCCTTCATAAAAAATGCCCCGCGTTACCTACATTCGATAACAGCAGGACATTTAGAGGGGCTAAGTCAAGTTATGCTTCACACTTGATGAACTTCACAGCTTCGGTGTTCAGTATCATGTTGCCGACGCGCTTCGTGA
Organism: uncultured Fretibacterium sp.; assembly: GCA_937915755.1. Taxonomy (GTDB): domain Bacteria; phylum Synergistota; class Synergistia; order Synergistales; family Aminobacteriaceae; genus JAFUXM01. Next base: position 24,760 of record CALGGR010000094.1, read on the forward strand.
TGTAGAAATTCACATAAGGCTTATTTGTGTAAGGGTCTCGCAAAAGCCGTATTCCTGTGCGGTCAAGGAT
>CALGGR010000095.1 GCA_937915755.1 uncultured Fretibacterium sp.
AAACTGTTGGAGTCCAAGGTACTCATCATCGGAGCCGGCGGTCTCGGCGCCCCCGATGTTGAGTACGGGCACTGATGACTTAATGGCTGAGAGGTGAGCTACTGCGGCCATGTCGTGAGCTTCCTGAACTGAGCCGCCAGCAATCATCGTGAAGCCGCACATTCTTGTTGACATAACGTCTGAATGGTCTCCGAAGATTGAGAGCGCGTGCATTGCGATTGCCCTTGCTGTTACATGGAAGACTCCGGGAAGAAGCTCGCCGGCGATCTTGTACATGTTCGGAATCATGAGGAGAAGTCCCTGTGATGCCGTGTAGGTGCTTGCGAGTGCGCCCGCTGACAACGCGCCGTGACAGGCTCCTGCTGCTCCTGCTTCTGACTGCATTTCGGTTACTTTGACGGTGTGGCCGAAAATGTTCTTGCGACCGTGAGCTGCCCATTCGTCAATGTGCTCGGGCATGGGTGATGATGGCGTAATCGGGTAAATTGTGGCCATCTCGGAGAAAGCATACGCTACGTGAGCGACTGCCTCGTTACCGTCCATCGTTTTCCAGTTTCTCTTCATTAAAGATAAACCCTCCCTCTGGAATTTTACATATAGAGTTATTTTGTGAAAAATATTCGCGTTGCTACATATTTTACTACAAGTGAAGAAATATTAACATCCTTCCCGCAACTCAATATTTACTTCCTTTGATTATTATATCTCAACAGTCAAAGCTAGGGATTTTCCTGCTTCTATTGGTAAAATAAAGCATGTTGTGTAATTTCAGAAGAGGCACAAAATTTTCAACAGGAGGATTTATGACTAGCATGTTCAAAATCACAAGGGCAGGAAGGTTTTTGTTGACGGGAATTTTTCTGCTCACCTTAATTTTTCCGGCTCAAGCTCTCGATGTCGTCAACGGAAATCCAAATGGGCAAGGCTCTCTGAGAGAAGCAGTTGAGAATGGAAATGACAGCGTTATAACAGTCAGCCCAAGCGTGAAAACAATCAGCCTTCAGAACGAGCTTACGATCACAAGATCCGTAACCATAAACGGGAACGGTGCAGTGATTAAAGGCAATGGAACGGCCAGGCTCTTCCGCATAACAGACGGGAAAGCTGTCTTTAACGAACTGTCTTTCACCGGCGGCAATGCTTTGGACGGGAGCGGAGGTGCTGTTGAAATCGGAAGCGAAACAGCATACGCTGAGTTCCGAAACTGCAATTTCTACGACAACGTTGCAAAAGATTATGGCGGCGCAGTCAGTTTGACCAGAGGAGACACAACAAAACAGACAGTTTTCCGGTACTGCACAATCACCAAAAACTCTGCGAATTACGGCGGAGGCATAGCGGTCGCAAATGGAGAGGCTCACATATTCTCATCAATAGTAACAGGAAACACAGGAAATTCAGACATCTACGCTGAAGAAACTGGAATAATCCGTACACGCTTCAACATAACAGGCTCAACAAATTCCGCGCTTCATACTTCAGATTTGGCCGGGCAGAGCGTCAGCAATGTCCTTGTCTCAGAAAATGGAGTCGCAAAATATGAGACAGTCAACGGGACTCAGGTGTTCAAAATCACACAGTCCTCGCCAGCCTGCAACTTCGTAAAGGACGCAGAATATTCAGAGAGCTTCGACATTACGGGGACAGCAAGGCCGCAGTTCGGGGCATACGATGCAGGGGCATACGAGATTCCAGCCGTCGCATTAAGCACAGCAAGACTCAAAGGCATACCTTACATGAAGATCGGCGGCACTATGAATTTCAGCCTGGACATCTCACCCGTAAATGCCTCACTGAACTCCGCAGACTTTCCTTCTGACGGCATAGTGTGGAAGTCCTCGAACCCCAGCGCAATCACGGCAGGAGCTTCAGGAGTTACAGCCTTCAGGATTGGGAGTGCCGATATATGGGCGGAAGTTCATGGTTGGGACTCTATGGGCAAAGCGGTAACAATACCCTCGAATACCGTAAGGGTACACGTTGGAGAGGAAGACTTCTCGGAGCTGCGCGCTGAAATTTCGGGTGTCTCATCAAGAATGCTCGTACCCGGCGGGACTGCAACGATAAAGCCTGAGATCCACATCGTCGTTGACCGCTATGAGCTTGATGATGTCGATGGACTCGGCTATGTTCTCACAGCTAATTCATCGCGCCCGGAGATCGTTTCAGTTGACGTTACGCCGGAGAATAACGTGAGGCTCAAGGCAGGCAGCACTGAGGGAACATCGGAGATCACTCTGTACACGAACCCGCTTCCATATGAGGGAAAGACGGAGGCAATTACTTTCACGGTATTCGTTGAGGAAGCATATATACCGCCTGTTTCGCCTGATATTGAGAGCAGAGATGTTCAGGGTACAGGAAAGGCAGGAGGCGGCTGTAATTCTGGAATTATGATTCTTGCCGGAATGATGGCAGCCATAATCACAACAAGAAAGGGGAAATATCATGCTGAATAAGATAATGGACGAGTATTTAGCCTCTCAGCCTGACGCTAAATGCTGCTGGTTCAATCACGAATGGATCAGCCGGAAGGATTTTGCGAGGCTTGCTGACGAATGCACGGAGATTCTGAGGGCTTCCGGTTTCACGGAGGGGCAGAGGCTCGCGGTGTTGATGCCTAATTCGCCGATGACGCTGGCAATAATCCTCGCAACATGGAGGCTCGGAGGGGTATTCTGCCCGTTGAACGAGAAGACGGGGGAGATTTCACTCTTGAAGACTCTCGGCCTCTTGAAGCCTTTTGCGGTGATACTGTCAGAGAGCGTGAACGAGAAATTAGAGTCAGCTCTCAAAGAATCGGACTGGGTATGCACGAGGTTTGGGAACGAGAAAATTTCAGGCAGCGAGAAATTCACGGGGAAGACACAGCCCGCAGACGATTTCGACAAGACGCTTGCTGTGATATTCTCGACGTCGGGAACAACAGGCGACCCCAAAGCCGTACCACTCACTCACTCCAACATTCTCGACAACATCAACGCATGCCTCGAACACGTACCAGACCTTCAGCCCGAAGACTCACTCCTCAACGTTCTCCCGAATTTCCACGCTTTCGGGTTCACGATATGCTGTATTCTTCCGTTCGTACTGAAAGCGACTCAGGTCATCGTTACGGGTTTCATGCCTCCGTCAAACGTCATCAAAGCAATCGAGGAAACACACCCGACGGTTCTTCTTCTTGTTCCTACGATGCTGGGATTCGCCGCGTCATTGCTGGAACGTCAAGGGAAGAAGCTATCGGGCATAAAGCTGTTGATTGCAGGCGGAGACAGGTACAATCCCAAAATGGACGACAGAGTTACGGCTGCTTTCGGCGTTCCAGTTATTGAGGGCTACGGAATCACTGAGTGTTCACCCGTCCTTGCGGTCAACCCGAATCCTAGTGTGAGAAAACTCGGCACAGTAGGGCCAGCATTGCCGCGCTTTGAACTTCAGCTTAGGAGCGAGGCTGGGGAACTTCTCGAAATTCCGGGCGAGGGCGTATTGTGGTGCAAAGGTCCGTCCGTAACATCGGGGTACTATCATGCACCTGAAATCAACAAGGAGCGTTTTGTTGACGGCTGGTTCAACACGGGCGACTACGTGAAGATTGACGAGGAAGGTTACATCAAGATTCTCGACCGCGTTACGGATATAATCATTGTTGGAGGCTTCAACGTTTACCCGCAGGAGGTTGAGGCGATTTTATCCGAACACCCCGCCGTGAACATGGCCGTTGTTGTCGGAATGCCCAACGACATAAGCGGTGAAGTCCCGAAAGCATACATCGTTAAGACGCAGGGGGCAGAGGTTACGGAGAGCGAACTCGTGAAGTTCTGCAAGGAAAGACTGTCGCATTACAAAGTCCCGAGAAGCATTGAGTTTGTTGACTCGCTGCCTATTTCGTCAACAGGGAAAATTTTACGGCGCGTGCTGCGTCAGAAAGAAAGAGAGAAGAACTAACCGATGGAACGTCTCGAAAACATCATAATCCCGAAACTGAAAGAAGACCCGTCAGCAAAATTATACTGGTGGGACGGAAAATGGTACACGCGCTCGGACATGTTATCGCTCGTGAACAACTGCGAGGCCGTATTGAGGAATGCTGGATTTTCACGCGGACAGAAGCTCGTCGTAATGCTGAGAAATTCACCGCTAATCCCTGCATTGTCGTTGGCGGTCTGGAAGCTCGGCGGAATATTCTGCCCTTTGAACGAGAAGGCTGGACTCGAATCCCTCACAGGGACGCTGAATCTGATTCAGCCCTTCGCAGTGATCACAGAGCATGAAATCCCGGAGCTTTCCGCAACATGGCCGTGCATAACGTGCGGCCTTGACAGCGTGAGCCTGCCATCGTTCACTGGAAAGACGCAATCCCCCGAAACTGACGACTACGCGCTAATTCTCGCAACATCAGGAACAACCGGCCTCCCCAAAGCTATCCCCCTGACGCACAATAATCTTCGCTCAAACTGTGAGGCAGTCTGCAAAATGATACCGAGCCTCAACGCTAATGACACGCTCTTGACGGTTTTGCCTAACTTCCATTCGTTCGGCTACACGGTAACAATAATCCTTCCTCTCACGATTGGCGCGAAACTTGCGATTGCACCATCATTCCTTCCTCCTGCAGCGACGATAAAGGCTATAACTGAGGCGAAGGTTGATGTTATGTTCGTGGTGCCCGCGATAGTGTCATTCCTTCTGATGAACGTCGAGAAAGGGAAATTGCCAGCTGAAGTTCTCGCAAGAATCCGCATAATCTGCACAGGAGGCGACAAGCTCAATCCCAACCTTCACGGGATGGCAATGAGGCTCTTGGGACGCGACATAATGGAGGGCTACGGACTGACAGAGACATCGCCGGTCATAACGGTCAACCATGACTGCGAGACCCAGAAGACAGGAAGCATCGGGCCTGTATTGCCGGGATTTGAGTACAAGCTCAAGACCCGCGAAGGTCAGGACACGGACGAGAAAGAGGGAGTACTCTGGGTTAGAGGGCCGTCAGTAACGCCGGGCTACCTTCATGCTCCAGAGATTACTGCTGAACGCTTTGACTCTGACGGCTATTTGAACACTGGCGACTATGTGAGGCTTGAGACACACGACGGTGAGGAGTTCGTTTACATTCTCGACAGGGTGACGGACATAATCATTGTGGGAGGTTTCAACGTTTACCCGCAGGAAGTCGAGAAAGTTCTCGCGGAACACCCGGCTGTTCATCAGGCTGTCGTCGTAGGAATGCCTCATGACATTAACGGGCAGATTCCGAAGGCGTATGTAATGCTTGAGGAGGGAGCTGAGACCACTGACAGGGACATAATACGTTTCGCAAAGGAAAGACTCGCGCACTTCAAAGTTCCCAGAAGCGTTGAGTTCGTTACGGAGTTTCCGCTGTCCGGGACGGGGAAGATTCTCCGGCGGGTTCTGAGGGACAGAGCAGCTAAAGGATAGAGGAGCATAACTAGTGGTCAGGGAGCGTTAAATCTCTGGCCATTTTTTGTTTTTGTGGTATAATAAAATTCTTGTTTGAAATCGCAGTCTTTTTTCACCAGTTAGTTCATCAATAAGTTTTTGGCAGGATTTGAAAAAGTTCAAGGTTAATAAATCCGGCTGTAGTATTTTTGTGCTGCCAATCCGGAAACCTGACGCATAAGAGGTACGTTGTCTTTTTATCACGAAAGGAGTCTTTCTCTATGATTAACGTCAATGAATACCGTGAGTACCGTGAAGACATAACAAACCGCATCATCGAAGCCGTGAAAATGGGTACAGCCCCGTGGCAAAAAAGCTGGTCCGACGGCTGGACACCGCATAACGCCGTAACAGGCAAGCCGTACATGGGTATGAATGCAATAATACTTTCGTTGGTTGGCGAAAAACTTGATGGCAATGAAGACCCAAGATGGGCGACAAGGAAACAGGCCGAGTCCAGAGGCTGGAGTGTCAGAAATGGAGAGAAGAACACAAAAATATTCGTGTTACTCTTGACTAACAAGAAAGACAGTTCCGGAAGACTGGTAATATCGAAGAACGGGAAGATTGCACAAAATGTTACAAGAAAAACCTTTGAAGTCTACCATGCTTCCCAGATCATAGGAATAAAGCCGTATGTCAAGCCGACACACAAGCCACTAATCAGCAATCAGACGATTGAGGAAATAATCTACAATTCCAGCGCGAGGATATTTGAGGGCGGCAATGAGGCGTGTTACTGTCCGGGCAGCGATGTAATATATATGCCACACAAGCAGGCGTTTTTAGATACTGAGGGGTATTATTCGACACTTCTTCATGAGATAGCACACTGGACAGGCCACAGAACGAGGCTTGACAGGTTTGACGAATGGAACAAGGATAAGAAGGATTACGCGAGGGAGGAACTTGTTGCTGAATTAGCGTCAACGTTTCTGTCAGCGGAAACGGGTCTTCCTCAGACTCAGAAACACTTTGAGAACCATGCTGCATATATAGATTCGTGGGTATCAATTCTGGAGTCGAACTCAAATGCGATATTCACGGCGGCAAGCGAGGCAAAAAAGGCGGCGGACTTCATTTTGTCATTCAGGAACGAGGAATTTAAGAAAGCAAGTTAATGCGGCTATGAGAAGTTAGCGGTTAGTGCGGCGGTGTACTGACCGCTATTTTTGTGGAATGACAGGCTGTATACACGTGTATAATAAAAATTAAGGAGGTGAAAAATTATGGAGGCAATATTAGAAAACAAGAAACAGAGCTACACATTCGACCACAAATTGAAGGAAGATGAGATCCACGAACTTGTAGAGAATTATGACTATGACCCAGAAAATTACTCTGATGACGGAGGGAAAATCTGGGACGAGTTCGGGAATCCTACAGAGTCTACTATTTGTGCAATGTATGAAGATAAACATGATATAGGGGAAGGCCCTATGACGCTTGATGAGTTTCATGCGTGGCTTCATGAGGTGCTTTTTGAGGACGATGACGAGGAGTAAAACATGAGAGAAATTAAGCCGAGGCACGCATTCAAGCAAGACATCAGGCGTGAACGTAAGGGCAGATTCCGCATTGAGCTTGAAGGGAAGCTGTGGGAGGTCATAGATAAGATAGCAGATAACGTTCCGCTTGAGGCTTCATACAATGATCATTCTCTTCATGGTAAATGGGAGGGTGCGCGGGACTGCCATATAAAGCCAGACCTTATTCTAGTTTACAGATATGAAGGCGAAGACCTGCTTATACTTGAGAGATTGGGAAGTCATGCGGAAATTTTGGGGTTGTGATTTTTCTCGGCTCAATGCTCATATCAAGGAGTGAAAATTTATGATTATCGCTACATTCAACGTAAATTCCGTTCGCACGCGTCTTCCAATTCTCGAACGCTGGCTAAAAAATTCCTCTCCTGATTTCCTTTTCATGCAGGAGACGAAGACTCAGGACGAATCTTTCCCGTCCCTAGCATTTCAGGAGCTTGGCTACAAATCCTACTATCACGGCGAAAAAAGCTACAACGGTGTCGCAGTCCTAGTGAAAGATGGCATTGATGATATTGATGTGTCATTCGGCTTTGATGACGGGAAATTTGACAAGCGAGTCCTCACTCTCAAACACAAGAATTTAACCGTCCTCAACACCTACGTTCCACAAGGAAAATCCATCGATCACCCAGATTTTAACGTCAAGAAAGAATTTCTCGCCCGCGTCAAAAATATCATTGACCGCAAAAATGATGGACTCTTTCTGTGGCTTGGAGACCTCAATGTTGCGCCGGAAGAAATCGACGTCACTCACCCTGAGGAAAAACGTAAACATGTGTGCTTCTGCGATGAAATCAGGCAGGTGTTCAAAGACACAAAAAAGAGCCTCATTGATGTTCTGAGACTCTTCGACAAAAATCCTAACGTCTTCACTTTCTACGATTACCGCGTAAAAGATGCAGCTGACCGAAATATAGGCTGGCGCATCGACCACATGCTTGCCTCACAAAAACTCGCAGACTTGGCCGAATGGTGCCGACCAGACATTGAGCCGCGAAAATGGGAACGTCCTTCCGATCACACGCCTCTAGTAGCAAGTTTCAAGTTATAACAGCCCGTAAAATTCCAGCCTCTTCCTGCACTCCTCGCGTCCCATAAGTTCGGCAACCTCAAAGATTCCCGGACTTACCTTCATTCCAGTAAGCGCGAATCTCAGGGGCATTGCGTAATCCTTCATCTTTGCCCCTTCATGCTCGCCAATCCACGAACGCGCAACACCCTCAAGCTCCTCAGCTTTCCACGCCTCATTTGCGAATATTGCCTCGAAGAACGGGCGTAACTTCTCCTTGTCGATACCCTCAGCATTCCAGCGGGCTTTGACCGGTTCAAACGAAACGAAGTAATCCGAGAACTCTGCCATCTCCTTAGCCGTTCGTCCCCTTCCGGCCATGAGAGTCAACGCGTCCTCAAGGTACTTCACGCCCCTTGATGCTTCGACCTCCTCAACGGGTAATCCCGCCTCAATCCAGAAAGGACGAACCATCGACAGCCTTACTTCGGGAGGTAATGCCTTGAGGTGTTCCTGATTGATGTAGTTGAGCTTGTCGAAATCGAATACTGCTGCTTTTCTTGTTACCCTTGAAAGCTCGAAAAGTTCCGCAGCCTCATCGCGCGTGAAAATCTCCTTGTCGTCCCCTGCTGACCACCCCAATAACGCGAGGAAGTTGAACATTGAGTCAGGCATGTAACCCATGTCCCTGTACTCGTAGATGCTCGTTGCACCGTGGCGTTTGCTGAGTTTCTTCTTGTCGCGCCCTAATATCATTGGGAGGTGTGCAAATTCCGGGACTTCCCAGCCTAGTGCCCTGTACAGCAAAATCTGCTTGGGAGTGTTCGAGATGTGATCCTCGCCCCTTATAACGTGGGTAATCCTCATGAGGTGATCGTCAACAACAACCGCGTAATTGTACGTCGGCATCCCGTCGCTCTTAATGATGACAATATCCTTGAGCTTGTCGGAATCCTTCTCGCGCAAACCGTCGCTCATAACATCAATCTGTCCGTAAACAATATCCTTGAACGATATATCCTGCCCTGCCTCAACGCGGAAGATTATAGCCTCGCCGTCCTTGTATGCTTTTCCCGCGTCAACGAGCTGATTCGCGTAGTCCCTGTAAATATCGAGACGTTCAGACTGACGGTAAGGCCCGTAATTTCCGCCGATGTCAGGTCCTTCGTCCCAGTCGAGACCGAGCCAGACCATTCCCGACATTATTGTCTGCTCGTATTCCTTCGTCGAACGCGCAAGGTCAGTGTCCTCAATCCTGAGTATGAACTTCCCGTTATTGTGCCTCGCCCAGAGCCAGTTGAATAACGCTGTGTGTCCTCCGCCGATGTGAAGCGCACCTGTTGGGCTTGGGGCGAATCTCACCCTTACTTCTGACATGTTATATTCCTCCTGATTCTAAATTCCGGAAAAATTATACTCTCACTATGGTACAATCCTTCACAAAAAATGAAAGAAGGAAATTTTACGTGGGAAAGCTACTCTTCGTAATGCTATTGATTTTGCTGACAACGCCTGTAAGTGCATTCAGTTCGGAAATTGGGACAGTCAAAACGGACTCATTCATGATGGATTATTTTCGTTTCGGGAATGGAGAGAGGACACTTGTGATTATTCCCGGCTGTAGCGTTCAAAGTGTCATGAACTACACAGGGGCAATAGAGGAAAGTTACAAGATTCTCACGGACGATTTCACAATATATGTTCTCGACCGAAGGAAAAATCTGCCGCCCCATTACCCCGTTTCTGAAATGGCAGGCGATACTGCAAAAGCTCTCAAAGCCTTAGGCCTCAGCAAAATGTGTGTCTTCGGTGCATCTCAGGGCGGAATGATAGCCATGAAGATCGCAATCGAATATCCTGAGCTTGTCGAAAGTATGATTCTTGGTTCTACGTCAGCCTGTGTAACTCCAGCGAAGTACAGCAGCATATTTGAAGGCTGGGCTGAATTAGCAAGGGAAGGAAACGCAAAAGCTCTTAACCTCTCATTCGGAGAAGCCATCTATCCTCAATCTGTCTTTGAGCAGTCAAAGGAATTATTGATTGAAGCTGCTAAAACTGTAACAGCTGAAGACCTGAATCGCTTCATCATCATTACAGAGGGAATGAAGGACTTTGACGTTACGAATGACCTGAGAAAAATTGCGTGCCCTGTCTTGGTCATTGGCTCAAGAAGCGATAAAGTATTTGGCGGCGATGCGTCAGTTCAGATTATGGAGAAAATTGCAGGCTGCGAGATTTTCATGTACGACGACTACGGACATGCGGCTTATGATATTGCGCCTGACTACAGGGAACGTATGCTGAAGTTCTTTCGGACACATTGAAACAAGAAGCACTCCCTGAATATTAGAGAGTGCCTTTTCACGGGTATTCAGTGTGAGTAATACCTCGACCACTCGAATATTCCGAGCGCCGCCGCAACACTCGCATTGAGTGAGCTGATACCTTCCTGTTTTATGGGAATGCGCCTGAGAATGTCGCAGGTCTCACTAACGAGGCGTGAAAGCCCTTCGCCTTCAGCACCAACGACAATAGCACAGCGTTCAGGCAATTTCTCAGCCCATAACGATTCCTCAGCCTTACCGTCAAGCCCAACAGTCCAGAAATTCGCGGCCTTGAAGCGTTCGATTGTGCGTGTAATATTGCTGACGGGAATCAGTGGAAGCCTCAAAGATGCTCCTGCGCTGGTCTTTATGACTGTATCATTTGGGACTGCCGAGCGGCGTTTAGCGTAGACTACACATGACGCACCTCCAGCTTCTGCCGAACGTATAACCGCGCCGAGATTGTGAGGGTCTTCAATGTGATCGAGGATTACGGCGAGTGATGGTGCATTGGTGTCAAGAGACTTCAGGAATGCGTCAAGGTCAAGAGTTTTCCCCTGAGTGAGCCGGCATATTACACCTTGATGCTTTTCGCCGCCTGAAAGTTTGTCGAGGGCTTCGGGCGCAACAATCTGCCATGAAACATTTGCGGCTCTGGCCATGTCCAAAAGCTCATCTAGGAACGGAGGGCGTACGTTGTTGGCAATTAGGAGCTTGGCGCAACGTGAGGGGGATTTAGCGAGGAGGTCTGTAACGGGCTTTCGTCCCCTGCAAATATCATCGGTCATAGTTTCAACTGCTTTCTTCTGGAATTTTTGCATTCATGGGAATTATACGCTGTCAGGGAAATATGATATAATCTCCGCCATAATAACCATTAAATTTTTACGTTAAAGGTGGTATTGACAGAAATGCGCGAAAATCAGTATAATGTGCCTCGTGCCTCGTGCCTCGTGCCTCGTCCATAATTCTGCCCTAAATTCCCAAAACAACAAAAATACAAATGATTCAATAGATCTTGCAAAACTATTTATGTAGATTCTGGTTATCGGAATACATACGGAACCATTCGGATTTAATTTCTGGCTTGATAAAAGTTTCGGAGTCGTAACAAGATTATGCGTGCCATTTTTCTTCGTTACCAGTGCATATTGTTTTTGGAGAAGTCATAAATCGCCAAAAGAATTTTTGAAGAGAATCGTAATGCTATACATTGTATGGTCCGTGATATACCTTCCAGTAGATATTGGAGAACTCGGAGAAATGACGATACCACAAATTCTTAGACTGTTTTTATGGGAGGGGAATAATCATGCGCTTTGGTATTTATGCGGAACCGTTATCGGCTTTATCATTACATGCGTTCTCTTAAAATTCCTGAAACCGAAACAAGTTTTTATTATTGCGCTCTTATTTCTCGTTATCGGTACTGTAAAATCAACTTATTCGACTGCGGTGTCTCAACTGTTTGGGATTAGCTTGCCGGACTATCTTGGCTCACGAAATGGATTGTTTTATGGCTTCCCGTACATCTCGCTTGGTATGCTTATAGCAAAATCCGATAAAAAGGGCATTTTCACAAAAAGAAAAAGTTTGTTCGTAGGTTTTATCACTTCTATTATTCTTTTAGCAGTAGAAGGCTGCTTATTTGTGATACACTTTAAAACTACTTCCACAATCTTATGGTTGTCAGTATTACCTTGTACATACTATTTCTTTGTAATACTACTCAATACACATATTCAACTGGGCAAGTCTTTTTCGCTAACTATTAGAAAAATGAGTACGCTTATGTATGTTAGTCATTCTTTGTTTATCACTGTATTCAGAGTGTTCTCATCGCACCTTGTTCTGTTCATTCTTGTTGTATTTGCAACAGCTATATTTTCGCTTGTTGTTATAAAATTAAGCGAAATAAAGCAAATAAGCTTTTTGAGATTCCTATATTAGGTATGATTATGCTCTTGATGATAGGTTTTGCAGAGACTATAGTCTATTCAGAGGTGCGGATCACCTTAACATGAAGGGTGCAAGATTTTTCACGGATACAATTCTTCGCGAAGTTCTAGGAATTGATGTACTGCCCCCGGAGTAGAAATGCCGGGAGCAATCTTTATAACTTATACGGCCTCCAAGTCTCTGCTTGCAACAATATCCGCGTCGGTCCCGCAAACATTGTGAATCAGAACCTGCCCAATCTTCACGGGTGCCTCAACCTCAAGCCCCGCAACTGCTCTCGTGATGTCGAACAGCTTGCCTTTGGGGGCGGGGGTCTTGCTTCTCACAGGGCATACAGGCAACTTACCGCCCTTGACCCTGACCGTTGACGCGAAAACTCGGCGTGGGTCTTTAACTTCCGACTTCGCATAGCTCGCACCGCGCGGGCACGTGTTGCCCTCAACCTTCGAGACCTCGCCCGAATCGTCAAGCGTTACCGTCAATCCGCAACCAAGCGGGCATGATACGCAGATGAACTTTCTTTCTTCGCTCATAATCTCACCTTCTTAAACTGGCTGAATGTCGATTGTTATGCTGCTGATTTCGGGGCGGGCATTGATTTTGTCGGCCTTAATTTTGACCTCGTTCATCTCGCCCGGACGCGCATACCTTAGACGCTGTGAATAAATCTCCTCACCGTCAGCAGAAGCAAAGACCTTGCAAGCCTGCTCAATCGGGTGAGTTACCCTCATGAAGATCGTCGAATCAGCCTCGCCCGTAACGAATTGCGGTGAATATAGCCTCACGTTCTCTCCACCCTTGACGGGGATTCGTTTTGCGTCTGACGGGATTTTGCCCATTGCGAACTTTGCGGCGTTTGCTCCGGCGATTAGTCCCTCATCGCTCACGTTGTCAACAAGGTCATAGACGATTACGACGTTTCCGGCGGCGAAGATTGCGGGGTTGCTCGTTTGCAAAAGGTCATTAACGACAGGCCCGCCAGTTACAGGGTGAATCTCGACTCCTGCCATTCGTGAAAGCTCGTTCTCAGGGATAAGACCGATCGCAAGCAACAACGTGTCGCACTCAACGAATCTCTCCGTCCCTTTGATGGGTGTCATGTGGTCGTCAACTTCTGCGACTGTTACCCCTTCGAGCCTGTCCTGACCGTGAATTTTTGTTACGGTCGTCCTAAGGTGGAAGGGAATACCATAATCGTCGAGGCACTGTGCAATATTACGTCTCAAACCGCCCGGCCATGACATGACTTCGTAAACGCCCTCGACTTCCGCGCCCTCCCAAATCATTCGTCGTGCCATGATAAGGCCGATGTCGCCCGAACCGAGAATTACTGCACGCTTTCCAGGCATGTAGCCTTCCATGTTCACGAAGCGTTGAGCTGTTCCGGCTGTGTAAATGCCTGCGGGACGTGCGCCGGGTATCCTGATTGCACCAAGCGGACGCTCACGGCAGCCCATTGTGAGGACGATTGATGACGGGTTGAGAGCCTCGATTCCGCGTTCCTTGTTCATCGTCCAGACCGTATTATTCTCGCGGTCAATCTGGAATACCATCGTGTTCGTCCTGAACTCAACGCCTGCTTCGTGTGCCTGCTGAATGAACCTGTGCATGTACTCAGGCCCGGTAAGTTCCTCCTTGAATGTACGAAGACCGAAGCCCGGGTGAATGCACTGTTGAAGTATACCGCCCAAATCCCAGTCGCGTTCGAGGACGACAACCTTCTCCGCCCCCTCACGACGTGCGCCTATTCCTGCCGCGACACCTGCCGGCCCAGCTCCGATGATTAAAACGTCAATTCTCTCACTCATTCCGACAACGCCCCTTTCAGCAGAAATTCCTTCGTCTTCCCGACAAGAAGCCTCGACTCCCCGCCGTGCCTCGTGATTTCGTCAAGAGGAATGCCAAGCTCACGCGACAATATTTCGGCAACTCTTGGACAGCAGAAGCCTCCCTGACATCTTCCAGTCCCCGCCCTTGTCATCATCTTTACAGCTGAGACTGTTCTTGCTCCACGATGTATTGCCTCCAAAACTTGGCCTTCCGTTACGGTCTCGCATCGGCAAACGATTTGCGCGTATGCTGGGTCATTCTGTGCGAGCGATTTCCTTTCGTCCATGTCAAGATAGAGGAAGCGGGGAATGTTTCTCCGTTCTGGAATGAATTTCTCGTTCGGCGCGAGAGTTACGATGTCGGCAAGCTCTGACTTCAGCATCTCGGCGACATACTCCGCGATTGCAGGTGCTGACGTGAAGCCCGGCGATTTTATTCCCGCAACGTTCACGAAGCCGCGAGGATTTTTCAGCGTTGCAATCTCGAAGTCGCCTGACTCCGTGTTAGCCCTTACTCCTGCGAATGTTGTTATGTTCATGTTGACCGGGAAGTTCGGGACAAGTCTTCGCGCACCCTTGAGGACTTCGGCGAGACCTTCGGGAGTTGTTGAACGGTCTTCGGGGTCTTCCTGCTCCGTCGCTGTGGGGCCGGCCATGAGGTTACCTTCAGCAGTCCGCAAAACCGTAACGCCCTTTCCAGCTTTTGACGGGCAAGAGAATAGGAAGCTGGTAATCGTTCCTCCTGTCGCCCGATCAAGAAGGAAATACTCTCCCTTTGTCGGAATAATCCTGAATGACTTGTCGCCCGCCCATGACGCTATTTCGCCCGAATGTACTCCGCCCGCATTGATCACTACTGGCGCAAGGAAGTCCCCCTTGTCCGTCGACACTCCGCGAACGTTGCCCTTGTCGTCAAGAAGAAGCCCAGTCGCAACAGTCTCAAGGAACAATTCAGCACCGTTTATCTTCGCGCTCTCAATCATGGCGTTCACGGCCTCGAAATTGTTGATTATTCCGGCTTCCGGCGACCACAAAGCCGCAACGATGTCCGCTGAAACGTTCGGCTCTTTCTCCCTCATCTTGTCGCCCGAAACTATCTCAACTCCCGGCGAACCGTTTGCCTTTCCCTGAGCAAGCAATAACTCAAGGTGCTTGACCTCGTCGTCGTTGAAAGCGCAGACGTAAGACCCGCATTCGTCGAGGTGAACGTCGAGTACGTCTTTCAGCTTGTGCCACATCTTGTTGCCGGGAACACAAAATTTCATTTATATTCATTCAATTATATATTTAAATATTTATAATTTAAATATTTAATATAATTATATTTTACCTCTTATAATCAATCTTTTAAGGCTTTTGAAATCAATTTTATCAGTCAAACCATGAGGATATTCATTTCCTGAATAAAAAGATAAAATATATAACTTAATTGTTTTATTTATTTTATCTTTAACTCCTATAACTCCAAATTCTGGCAATTTCATAGCTCCATAAACCATCGCACCAGTAAAATTTAATTCTGGAATAGGTTTAGAAATGTGGTAATTATAAGCATATATTTTTAAATTGTAATTAATTTCTGTGTCGTTATTTATTTTATATAAATCAACATACCATCCTTCATAAATCTTTTTTTCTTTATTATAATAAAATAAATTTTTTATTAAATTTTTTTTTTCATTTTCTTTATTTATATCATTTTGATATTTTATTCCTTCTATTATATTTTCATAAGAAATAAATAATTTATTTAATTTATTATAAATATTTTTATTTAATTCTTCCCTTATTTTTTGATCACTTATTTCATTTATTATATTTATCGAATATTTTTCAAATATTTTTGTTATTTCTTTTAATTCTTCATAAAATTTATTATCCCCTTCGAAATAAACGTCGATTAATTCTCCCTCTTGTCCCTCTATTAAAGTAGTTTGTTCGAATAA
>CALGGR010000096.1 GCA_937915755.1 uncultured Fretibacterium sp.
TTAAATTTCGGAGGATTATATCATGATTTCCGGAGATACTGAACAGGCTCTAAGATTTAACAGTGCATTCACAAACTCACTGTTCATAGAATCCTTTAGGCGAATACGAAGGATGTTATTACTATAATTTGCTCCATCATCACAGCCACGGTACACCGACACTCGTCCTAAACTGCTATCCTTTGTGTAAAATCTTCCGATTTTCGTTATTAATACGTCTCCGTTTTTTAACGATGTATCATAGTATTGATTTCTATTGACTTCCTGTGTTATATACACAGAATCATCTAATCGGAACTCATTCCACCATACATTTTGAATCCTTAAAAAGAGTACTGCGTCTTCGGATTTGTAAAATGTAGGATCAATATTACTGCCATCAACCATTGACTCAGAAAGATTTTCCAGTCGATCCACTTGCCATTTTTCTGTATTAAATGGATCACCGAACATCTCCACAAATCGGGCTTTAATAAGAGTGTCGAGGAGCTGAAGTTGTTGTTCACGCAATCGTTTAACACAGTTTAATCTGTTTAGCTTGTCTACGATAATTTGTTGTTCATTCAGAGCCCTCTTTGGAATCAACATATTTCTCATCATGGATTGTGTGAGTTTCTGTCTTGTAGCTCCATTTACGAGGCCGTCTGTGTTATAAAACATTAATGAATAACATAAATAATCAGCATTCCATCCATCTTTTGGCTTTAGAACATGGGCATGGTTGTTTACCCAGCATTTCCCAGACACTCGGTATGCGATCGGTTTTTTCTTCGAGCCAAAATTGCCACCATCTTCAGCCAAAAGCACAAGTTCATCATCAAATATATAATCGGCAACATAATCTTGAAGACCGTTTGCTCCATAATAGGGATATAGCCCTTCTTTTCTATTTGATGCGGTTATTGGCACTCGCTGCGCGTCCAGTATTTCACAACATTCTTCTAGAAATATTTTATTCATCTCTTACTTCACTCCCACAAATATCAATTTAAGGATAAAATATACTATTAGGAGGCGGTCTTATGACAATAGGTGAACTGAATCTTAAATTGAATGAAGCTATAAAGGAACAGTCTTTCACGAAGAGCGCGATACTATGTCGTGATTTGCTCGAATTGTGTGTGGACTACATTTTCGAGAAGTCTAAGGTTCAAAAGCCAAAGAATGCTTCTCTATTAGAGATCATTGATAATCCGACAGTAACGTCATTCATAGAGGATACAGAGGTTCTTAGCAGTCTTCACTATATCCGCATAGTTGGGATGAACGCATTACACGGTCTCGGCATCAGGAAAAAAGAAGTCAAGCTGGCACGGGACAATATCACACATCTTGTGGGTCTGATAGACGCCAATGAGAGCAAATCGCCACGTCATAAGCCGCCATACATGAGTGAAGCTACTACCAGAAGACTATACATAGATCTTTATCTGAAAGAAGCCGGTTGGGACGTGCTTGAACAAGAAAACGTAATACTGCCGTCCAAAGCAGGCATAGAGATCAAGATTGAAGGAATGCCGAATGCACAGGGAATAGGCTTTTGTGATTATGTTCTTTATGGCAGGGACGGGAAACCTCTGGCCATTATTGAAGCAAAGAAAACTTCTGTATCTCCTGAAACAGGAAGGCACCAAGTGAATTTATACGCGCAATGTATGGAAAACATCTATGGCTACAGGCCTATCTTGTACTACACGAATGGCTACAAAATAAGAATTATAGATGGAATCTACCCCGATAGAGACATAATGGCGTTCCACTCTCTGGAAGAACTTGAGCTGATGATTCAGCGAAGAAGTCGCGGCGATATTACCGATCTGAGCATCAATGATGAAATCACCAACCGTCCGTATCAGAATATCGCCATAAAAAAAATGTGTGAATGGCTAAATTCAAAACACCGTCGCGGCCTTCTCGTCATGGCGACAGGCACTGGAAAGACGAGAGTATCAATCTCGCTTGTGGACATTCTTGCAAGAAACGGATGGGTAAAAAATACGCTCTTCTTAGCAGATAGAACTTCCCTTGTGAATCAGGCTAAGAGGAATTTCGCTAAGCTAATGCCCAACATGAGCATATGCGAGCTATCGGCAGGAGGGGAAAAGGACTATAATGCTCGTCTAATGTTCTGTACTTATCAGACAATGATCAACTATATCGATGCGGAAGATAAGCGTTTCTCAACGGGACGCTTTGACCTTATCATTATTGACGAGGCTCACCGCAGTATCTTCAACCGCTATGGTTCTATCTTCAAGTATTTTGACAGCTTCCTTGTCGGACTTACAGCAACACCGAAGGACGAGGTAGAAGCAAACACATACCGCATTTTTGGCTACGAAGCTGGAACACCTAATTATGACTATTCTCTTGAAGAAGCTATTCACGATAAATATCTAGTCGGCTATACCGTGAGAAGTCGTACATCCGATATGCTCGCAAATGGTATTGACTTGAACAAACTTTCAGAGGGCGAACTAGAGCAACTGGAAGAATATCTAGATGAGAATCCCCCAACACCCGATTTCAATATTCCAGGAAATGAACTGTTCAAGTATCTTTTCAACAAAGAGACCTGCCGAAAAGTACTTGAAGACCTGATGAGATGGGGGCTGCGTGTCGATGGCGGAGAGACCATTGGCAAGACGATAATCTTTGCTTACAACCACAGGCACGCACAGATGATAGTTGACTGCTTCCATGAAATGTATCCCGACTATTCAGACAATACATGCCAGCTAGTTGACTATTCTGTGAGTTATGGCGATGACCTTGTCATTCAATTTGAGGAGAATCCCGAATTTCGCATTGCTGTTTCAGTAGATATGCTCGACACCGGTGTTGACGTTCCGGAAGTGCTCAACCTGGTCTTCTTCAAAAAAGTACGCTCAAAGATTAAGTTTGTGCAAATGATAGGTCGGGGAACCCGCCTCTGCGAGAATATCTATGGCCCAGGCAAAAACAAGACCGGCTTCCAGATATTCGATTACTGTGCTAATTTCGAATACTTCAGAATGAATCCTGAAGGTAAGTCCAGCAGGGAAATACTGACGTTATCTCAAAGACTATTTAATGTCCGACTCGACATGCTCTATGAATTGCAGCGTCTGGAATGTCAGCAGGACGAGAACCTTCTCGCATACTATACAAAAATAAAGAACGAGCTTCATGAGCAAGTAGTAAAAGTAAAATCACATGACAGCCGCATTCAAGTTCGGGAAGAAATGCAGTACGTCGATAAGTACTGTAACCCAGATACTTGGACATCGCTCTCTCCTGTCATGGTAAATGAAGTCAAGAAGCACATATCTCCACTCCTCGACAGCGGATTGAGCGGAGATGGACTTGTTGTAGCCTTTGATGTTCGGATGTATTATGTTGAGAACGAGATTCTCAAGACAGGTACAACCAGTAAATCTGCTATGCACATTAAGCCTCTTCGCTTGACTGCAAAATACCTGATCACTGAGAAAGCATCTATTCCACAGGTGCGAAACAAAGCAGATGATTTGAAGCGTCTTATGAGCGAGGAACTGTGGGAAAATACTACAGTGGACGAATTGGAGAGACTTCGAACTTCTCTCCGCGATTTGATGCAATACCTGAAAGATGCCGGCAGGAAGCAATTCGATATTGACATATTCGACAAGATCAGAGATACACCGTATCAGCCGGATGATACTGTGATGGATATAAGAACCTATCGTGAGAAGGTTATCGATTATTTGGCTGAAAACAGCGATAATCCTGTAATTCAAAAGATACATAACCTTGAGCCTATCAACAACGATGACTTGCTTGAACTCGAAAAAGTTCTGTGGCATGAGCTCGGTTCACAGGAGGAATATACACAGACTACGGACATCAAAAACCTCGCTGCATTCGTACGCAGCCTTATCGGTTTGAGCCAAGAGGCCGTTAATGAGAAATTCGGAGAATATCTGAACGGAAATACCCTCAACTCACAGCAGCAGGAGTTCATCCTCTCAATTATCAACTATGTGAGAGAGAATGGCGACGTAGAGCGTTCTGACATGGTTAATACAGAACCGTTTAATAACTGTAACTTGAACGCAATGTTCGGCGGAAAACTTACAGTGCTTGTAAGTATTGTCGATATTCTGCATAACACTGTTGTGGCGGAGGCCGCTTAACGGAAAAAGGCCTTGACCGGAGAATTATGAAAAATGCTAATAAACAGTGAAGAATATCTCAACTTGGTACAAACCATTAAACAGAGAATCAGACAAGCGCGGTATCAGTCAACGCTTCACGTTAACCATGAAATGATCTCTCTTTATCATGCTATTGGTTCGGAGATCAATATCTCATAAGGTGTGGGGCAATAAATTCATCGACAATCTCTCCAGAGACATTCGTCTGGAGTATCCTGAAGCCACAGGCTATTCTGTCCGGAATCTGAGAACGTGTCTTCACAAGATTAATGATTCATGATACTCTAATAAAAAAAGG
>CALGGR010000097.1 GCA_937915755.1 uncultured Fretibacterium sp.
TTACTTCGCTTTCATGCCAACAGCCTTTATCATATACAAGGAATGTTCCAATTTCACAGTACCTTAATCTGTCCTTGTACTCTCTTGCTAAGATTTTTGCCTGTCCTATGTCTGAATAATCATCAGGTTTAAGTGCAGGAGTAAAGTTAAATACTTCTGGTGCAATATAATTTTCTTTCGTGATAACATTATTCTTATATGATTTTACAGCACCGTTCCATATATTTTGAATCTCATAATTACTCAAATGCGGCTGACACAGTTGAGACTGTTCTATAAAAGAAATATATGCTTCACTAGTATTCCCGTATCTTGTTATCAAGTTGCATGCTGTATCATGCATAGTGTTATTCCGTTGACCAATAGGAATAACTTTTTGTGCTTCTGATGAGCGAGAATAATTATGCAGGCTCTCTGTTGTAATCTCTGAGTGCGTACACACAGGGATTACGTTAGCATTATTCTGGACAATTTGTCCAGTTTCAGCCGTTCGATGTTCCGATAGAAATTCAGTTAAATTCTTAGTGCCCGAGATGATTTCAACCTGCGGATATTCTGTGCCAAAGAAGAACCTTGCGGCATCTTTAGCATTACTATCGAAATATGGAACTATCTTCAAGATTATCTCTTTCATTGCTGAATATTCTTCAGCATTATTAACTTCATCAATGGGGAAAAAGACATGAAACTTTGGACGCGCCGCTTTTCCTTTCTTGGGCTTCATATGATTTCTGCTGTAATGGACTGCAAATTCTACTTCTGGAAAATCTCTCATGAGAGCTGAAATATCAACCCATTCATCATGATTATCTGAGTGAGTATTATCACAGTCCATAATTAGGCAGTTACTTTCTTCAAAATTCTCTTTCTTCCTGTAATTACCTTTATATTTAGCTCCAACATAATCATATGATACTGCAGAAGCTAAAGTTGCTTCGTCTACTACGTCTATTGAATTAGGATACGAACAATTACTAGAAATTTCCCGACATACCGAACTATATAACTTAAACATCATGAAATTCATTTACACCTCTTACATAATTTTCTAAGATTTCATTAATTAAACCAGTTACACTGACGCGTTCGCCAGTTGTTAGCTGCTTCTGAGCAGATAACTTGTTGAGCTTTGATAATGTTGACGGTTTCATTATCAGATTGAACCTCTTGCTTTTATTCTCGCCGTCAATATGAGGAGGTCTGCCCCGTTTATTAAATGTGGATTTTGAAGATACTTCACGATTAAATATACTGAAGATATTGCTATCCATAATCTACCTTTCCTTTCTGAAATAGAGTATTTAATGTACATAATATGCTTACACTATTTGTTATATGCATTGAGTAGAAACTACTCCTTTCTTATTTAGTATGCTCAAGTATGGATTGAGCTTCCGACTTTGATAATAAATCCAGTTCCATATATTTCCCTCTTAATTGAGATAATACTTCTTTTTCAGGTTCAATATCTTCACTTAATATTTCGCAGACTTTTTCACTTTTATAAGCTTCTTTGAGTGTTAAATCTTTTGCGACATTCTCTTTAACTCCCAAAGCACATAATTTCTCTTCAAATTCAAGCTGTGATAATAAAGAGGCTAATGGCTTCATATTCTTGTATGGAGATCTTTGTACATTGTAAGGATTACGAGGATGTTTCTCGTTATGGTCATCAATAAAGTTCTCACATGCTAATACTGCTTCATATAAGTTCTGTGCTTGTTTCTCATAGCTTAGTTTTTTAGGTTTGCCTCCATCTTCTATGCGGTACGATACCGCTTGATAACAATTCTTTTTTCTTTCCATAGGACGGCACACGAAGTAATAACATTTGTTAATAACCCAGAGTTTTACCCAATCCGGACGCGTTCTGACGACCTTCCAGACATACTTAGATTTTGAAAATATATCCCAGTTCTCCCAGATGATAGTATTTTTAGTAACAACATCAGGAACGAAAACGTTTGATAATACGGTTTCAAGCATTTCATCAATTGTTAAATGTGTAAGAGACTTTGCGATTGGAATACCGCTATTACTAGGTATAGAGCTTACAGATTTTACAATCGGAGATAAAAGAGGTCTGGCTTCATGAACTGGCTCTAATGTAGTTGAAACATCTGATGCATGTACTTCTGTATTATTGGACAATTTGTCCGAGTTTAGTGATTTAGACTGCTGTCGTTCTTTTAACATACTAAGTATTACATCTCTCATCTCATCTGTGGAAGTTCCAGTTTCAAAATATTCGCTTAATTCATCTTCTCTAAATTTAACCTCTTTTAGTTTTATTATCTTCTTCGGTGGTTCTGATAATAAGTTCTGGAGTTTTTCTTCAGTCAGCTCATCATTTATTCCCCAAGCTCGAATAGATTTAGCTTTCTCTATTGTTAAGGTTCTTTCAGTATCAGAGTTCAAAACTTTAAGTAATATGTTCTGCTGTTCTGTATTTAACTTTGTTATTTCAAGTCCTGCACTAGATGGAAGTTTAGTTTTTCCTTTAGGTGTCTTAATGTCCAGCATATCTAAAAGCCCTTGAATTAGATTTTCAGCCAGATGAATAGCTCTGCGAATAGTTTTCTCGCTTTTCCCTTCAGATTGAGCTATCTGCTCAAGAGTTATTTTTCGCCCTTGACGTTGCTCAAGGTCTCTCATTGTCTTATAAATTCTTGCTCTTACTCCAATTTCAAGTTTATGACGAGTTATATTTGAGTAAATCATATCAAGAATAGCTAAATCATCATTCTCGTATTCTTTTATTATGGCTGGGATTTGTTCGATGTTCAAAAATCTACAGGCTTGAACTCTCCTGTGTCCTGAGATAATTTTGTACCCGCCCTCTGTCTTGCGTCTTACTATAATTGGAGATAATACTCCTTGATTTCTGATGCTACATATAAGCTCCTGCATTTCCGAGCTGTTATCGTCGGACAAGGTATAAATGTAATGCTGAAAGTTATACAGCTCATTTAGACGTAATAAAGTAGTCTGAGGTTGAGAATTATCATCTCCATCTGTTATTAATGCGAGTGAATGAATTTCTGTTGCTTCATCTGAATCTCCTGCTATTATTTCATTTTTTTGCGGAATTCCGCTTTTTTCTTCAATAGAATTATATGACATCTCTCCTATTAGAGCAATAGCAAGGAGATATACTCACGAACGAAATTAATTGCCGAAAAAATTCCATGAATTGAAGTTCGTGAATCGGGTCGCCTGGCAATTGATTTCGATAAGCAGTATATTATTGTATTTGGGGAGTTAGTTAGAACAGCTTCCCAAAGTCGGAATAAGGGGCAACCGATCAGAAGTATTATAATGGATTTGACTGAATGTGTAAAGCGTGTCATTTCTTATACTGT
>CALGGR010000098.1 GCA_937915755.1 uncultured Fretibacterium sp.
ATAGGGCGGTTCGTTAAATTCATGCCCAAAACCCGGCCGCGTATCCGTTATGTCGAATACGTGCCTCACTTTCTGACCGTCCGCACTTAATAACCTTACGCTTTTTGTTCCCTTGTTCACGTAACGGCTAAAATGCTTATTCCATAAATCTATATCCGCACATGCTACCGCATTCGGTCGCTGGTCGTAGATTAAAAGCTGGTCTCGGAAGTCGTACTTGTGATTCCGAGCCGCACACGTCAAAAATTCTGACCAGTTAAATCCGTCTGATCTCACTCTATGGCTTACTTCATTAAACCTGCGCCTCGCTTCCTCAAGCGTCGTCTCGTCTGCCATTGTTCGCTCCTAAAGCCTCAGACCTTGATGCCGTTCTTCCTGTATGCTGATTTTTGCCTTCTCGTCCCCTGTGCCGTAAGAAATTTTTACGGCTTCTCCTAATGGCGGGACTTCCGTCATCTTCTCTAGTTTATGCACTACAAGACTTTGACGGCCTACCTGTTGGACACAATACCCCTGTGATTCATCTACATGAAGAATTTTTCCCTTGTACTGCTGACCGTCCACTCGCGGTTTCAGAAATACTTTCGTGTCGCCTTCAATCAGCTTCATATCACGGATCGTCTGCTCCGTCATGGCGGGTTTCTGTTCGGGAGGCTGGCCTTCGGGCGTTGACTGCGATTGTGCCTGTTCCCGTTCCCGGACTCGTTCATACTTCAAGATTTCCTCTGACGCTTTCTGCGCCTGACTCACAGCTCGAAATAAGGCGTTCGGGTCTTCCTTTACTGCTTTCACCCAATAATCCACGTAGGCCGCGTGATTATCAAAATGCTCCTGCGTCTGGGGGATTCCTGTCTCCGCCGATACAAACATTGAGGTGATTTCTGCTACGAGTTCTTCTTTCGCATAGGTTTCAGAGTTCATATCGCTGGAGGTCTCTCGGTTCAATCGGCTGGGGTGTCCTGTCCAATGTCCCAATTCATGAAGACAAGTAGCGTAATAATCAGCCTGACTGTTGAACTGGCCGCGTTCTGGCACTTGGATATAATCGTTCGTTCGGTTATAGAATGCCTCGTTTCCGCCGTGCCGAATTTCTGCTCCTGATTCTTGCAATATCCTCTCCGCCTTCTCGCTCATCTCGATTGGGTTACGCGCGGGCGGTTCGTAAGCGGGGATTCCTTCTATCTGAGAAGCATGGAATACAACGTAATTCCTCACAAGGACGCTTTTCTCCACTTCCTGTTTCCCGTCCTCGTCTAGTACGGGGTCGCCGAACTCGTCCACTTTTGGCTTCTCGTCAAACTTGTAAAATTCTACGTGTGTGCCTTTTTCGCCCGGCTTCACGTGCCAGCCTTTTTCTTTCGCTTGGTCGAAGTAGGGTAGGCATCCAACGCCTTGCTTCGTTCTCAAAGTAGGTCTTTGTATGCCCCCCTCCGAACCGGACTTACACCTTTCAATGTATCCGGCTCTCCAGTTATTCCTGAAATTCACTCTCTTCACAATCTTAATTTTGGTCATTGCTTGGCTTCTCCGTTATTTTCCCGCTATGTATCTGGCGGTGGCATTTCTTGCACACTATTAACGTTTTCCTGTTCAGTCCTGACATCGTTAGCACCCATGCGGGAGCTTCTTTGCCACGTCGCGCGTATTTTTGCCTGATGTCATTCAGTCTCCTTACGTGGTGGACTTCAAATTCTCTAGGGTCGTCCGAGTGATAGCCGCATAGTTCGCATTTCCCGGCGTTGTACCTGTCTATCACCTGATGAATTGACATGCACCTATCTACATATACTCCGTATGCGCCTTTGCCTGTGCTTGGCTTCTTCACTCGTTTTAGCGAGCCGTTAAAGTACGTCCGCGTATGTGTTCCCGTTGGCGTTTCATACTTTATTCCGAATATCCGCCTTATACCTGTTCCTCCGTGTGCTTTAATTGGCACTCCTACCCCGTACTTCTTCAAGATTTGGTTCACTGTCTTCTTTTCTTTGTGCGCTACCGTTTTGAGTAAGCTCGTGTAGTGGTAGTAAAGGTATCTTCCCAATTTCTTGCCTAAGTCCGTTGCCATGCAATAATAGTTATAAAGCCCCTGTATCTCCGCGTTATACGTCGTCAATATGTCCAGGATTGGCATATTTATTCTTTCCGCGCAGTGGATTGCTTTACGCCCCTTCATGAAGTGCCTCAATTTTTCCGTTATCACTTCATCGGGAACTAGCAGTTGCAATTTCCCGCTTAACGCTCGGAATTTCCTTCCGTTCTTATCTTGCCGGATTGCCGTCTTGTCCTGTACTTTCGCTATGTCGTAGCCTAAAAACCTTACCTTCTGGCTAGACAGGTGCGTTATTAACGTCTTTTCTTCGCTCAGTTCCAGCTTCAGCTTACTCCTGAGAAATTCTCCTACTTCCGCTTTGATTGTTGACGCTAGAGCTTTACTCCCATTCACCATTACCAGAAAATCATCGGCGTAACGTATGTACTTTACTCTGATGTATCCTGCGTCCATTGGGTCTACGCATGGCATTTTCCACGCTCGTCTTAACAGCTTGTCGGCTTGTATATAATCGCCGCGTCCTCTCGCCGCTTCTCTCGCACGCATTATTGCTCGATATTCAGGATTTTCTTTCCTGCGTCTCTGTTCCGTGCTGTATTGGCGGCAAAGTTCCTCTGCGTATTTATCCAGTTCATGCAAATATATATTTGCCAGTATTGGACTTATCAAGCCTCCCTGTGGCGTTCCCGTCAAGCTGTTGCGGACTTGATGACGCTCTAAATATCCTGCCTTCAAAAACCTCCGTATCAGCTCTATTACTCGCCCATCTGAGATTTTCCTTGATAGTAGGGTTAACATTATTTCGTGGTCTATGTTGTCGAAAAATCCCTTAATGTCTCCCTCTACTGCCCATGTCGCTCCCTCACAGTGATATTTGACCTGCTGA
The DNA here is from genome assembly GCA_937915755.1 of uncultured Fretibacterium sp. Lineage (GTDB taxonomy): Bacteria > Synergistota > Synergistia > Synergistales > Aminobacteriaceae > JAFUXM01. The sequence continues at coordinate 2,934 of CALGGR010000098.1, forward strand.
AGGGCTGTGTGGCAGCTTCGGTTAGGTCTAAATCCGTGTGAGTTATTGCTAAATATTGGTTCATATATCGCTTCTAGCAACATTCGCAGTACTTCCTGCACTAGCTTATCCCTGAATGACGGTATCCCTAATGAGCGTACTCCGCCCTTTTTCTTCGGGATATATACTCGCCGTACTGGTTTCGGGTAATAATTCTCCTTCCTTATCTTCGCTATGAGCTTTTCGACTAATACGACGTTAAATCCGTCTATCGTCTTTCCGTCCGCTCCGGGGGTCATATTCCCCTCTTTTGCATGTATCCTGTTATATGCAAGCATATAAAAATCTGGATTAAACAGGTTTCTATAAAGCCTTCCGAATACGTATTTTTCTGATTGTTCCGATTTCTTCCTCAGTATTTTCAAGACTACTTCAGCTTTTTGCATTTCGCATACCTCCTGTGTCTTGTAAATCGAATAACCTGCTTCCCTTCACCTTGTAACGGTCATTACCCGTCTCTGATTACTATGGAAGCTCCGTAGCCATGTCGGTTTTTCAGAGCCTGCGCTCATAGCCTTACTTTTAAGGCACTCCGATTTAGGCTATCCCCGTTTAGTCTGAATTGCATTCCGAGCAACTTAGGTTCCCGTTCACTCCCTTTACGCACTTCTTATGCGCCGAAGGGTCCGCAGAGAGTGAGTTTCGTCCAACTTTACCGAAATTCAGCAAACCCTTATATGTGTATCCAACCAGCTTTCACATATCCCAGCTGTTAGGGCAAGGAAATTGGGGTTAAGGCAGTTTAGCCTTGACCATATCGCTCTTGGCCGAACATATCCGCTTGCTCGCTGGTTCTACAAGCTATATGCCTTTCCGACGTGCTGTGTTCCCTTATGGCGTTTCCGCCTCTGGTTAGTCGGCTGGCCATTGGATTTCTCTCTAATCCAAACTTCCCTTGAAGCAATACAATTCAGCCCATTACGGGCGCACTGTTGCCCAGCGTGGGTCATTAGCGTGCCCTAATGCCTGACTTTGTAATGCTAAA
>CALGGR010000099.1 GCA_937915755.1 uncultured Fretibacterium sp.
CAGTCGTCGACGGCAAAGAAGTCTATATCAACGGGGTAACGAAAGTGACCGGCAGCTTCTTTATATCTTATACAGGATAAAGGTGATAAACGTATGGAATATATAACTGCGAGCGGCTTGGGGCTTGTCGCCCTGATGTCACTCATCCAGATCAGCCCAATCAAGCTCAACCCTTGGGACAACATTTTCGACTGGCTCGGCCGTAAGCTCAACCGCGAGACGGACGAACGGCTGACGAAGCTCCAGGATCAGGTTCAGGGCATGTGGATCAACTCTCACAGACACACGATTCTGCGCTTTGCGCGGGAGTGCCGAGCGGGGATCGCGCACAGCTCCGATGAATGGACGAATGTGCTCAATGTGTCCGAGGAGTATGAAGCGTATGTCAAAGTGAATGGCGTAACCAACGGTATCATTACTCAAGATACAGCGTACCTGAGGAACCTTTATCAGGAGCTCAGTCATGAGCACAAACTTTAGGAGGTTTTATCATGTATAAAGGAAGGGATCAAGATGATCAGAAAACTCACTAGCAGGAAGTTTTGGATGTCCTTGGCGACTTTTATCTCTATGATGACGGTCGCTATGGGTGGGACTGAGGACAAGGCTACACAAATCGCAGCGTTGGTGATGGCTGGCGGTGCGGCAATCGCTTATACTCTTGGCGAGGGCTTTATCGACGCTGCGAGAGTCGCTGAAGACGCAGGAACTGCTGAAGAGACCGAGGAATAACCCTCGGCCTAAATTACAAAGGAGGATCATAGTATGACAGATAAGAATTATATGGTTTTAGACAGTAACGGAAATGAGCTAAAGACAGTAAAAAGTCTCTCGATCGCCAAGAAGCTGGCGAACACAGAGAAGGGATCAGTAGTTTGTGACGGAGAATGTGTGTATCAGTGTCGAGCCGGACAGGCTGTGGAGCCGGAGACTCAGGAGAAGCCCACAGAGCCGGAGAAGCCCACAAAGCAGGAGAACCCCGCTAAGCCGGAGCCTAAGCCGATAGTCCCTGAAACTTACAGAATCAAAGAGCTCATGAATGTCCGTGCCGAGCCGTCCCTAAACGCTCAAAAGCTCGGCACGATTTCCCCTGGCACCGAGGTGACCGTCATAGCTGTCAAAGACAACTGGCTGCATCTCACCGACGGCACATATATACTTTTTGACAGTGGCAAGTTCGCGGAAAGGCTGTGTAGTTCCCACTTGTCCGCTTGAGACATTTTACTCTTCACAAAGTATTTCAAAATCTGTCGGTTTGTGATCGTCGTCCCATTCGCCGTCGGAAATGCCCAGCTTCTTCCAGTTGTTGCGTACTATGTATGCGGCGACTGCAAACAGTTCTTCGTCTGGGGTCAGCTCGCTGACGATGTGACAGCAGTCGTCCCATGCTCGGAGTACCTTAGCAACTTCGCGCACATCGCCGTAACCCTTTTCATCGAGAAGAGCATTTATCTTCTCGATGGGGCCTATGTTGCCCATACGTGTGTCGGATGGATCAATTTCCGGGCTCCAGTCGCAAAATCTATGTGTCCACTCAGTCACATAGCCTTCGAGGGTTCTCCCTTCTGCTTGGGTCTTTGCGTCCCCAAGCATCTCGGTTGCCATCTCCTGAGCACGCTTGACCAAGACACGATACCAGTTGGTGCTGTGCGGGACATAGGCATCTGCTTCTGGGCACTCTTCGCAGATACGACGTATCAGTTCTTCTTCGAGCAGGCTGAGGGCAGTCTGCTCGGCCCTAATGGAGCCCCTGAAGTTTCTAATGATTTTGCTGTGTTCGTCTGCGCTTCTTAGTAAATGACTGATGCTACTCATTCTTAGTTCTCTCCTTCGTGTTTAGGTGATCCTTTGGTTTTCGTTTGAGCGTATCTTCGCTCGGAAAGCCCAGAATTGCAACCCCTCAGAGGCGTTTCGGCCACACGGCGGGCTCGGGCTTCGGCCACACGGCGGAAATCAAGCTCAGGCCTTGAAACTATTGGCTTCAAGAGTGATTAATTACTGCGGAATATTTAATACTGACTAATTTTTAGAAAGGAGAAATATCCCTATGGATAAACTCATTCAGCACTATGCCGATATGTACTATAACCACGATAACCCCGAAATTAGCGACGCTGAGTACGACGCTCTAGTGCGCAACTTTCGAACTGATCATCCCGATGCTGACCTTCCGATCGGTCAGCCAAGCAGCCTGTTCTCAAAGGTAAAGCACGAGACTCCCATGCTCTCACTGGACAATGTCTTTGACTTTGACGAACTCAGGGGCTTCTTCTCAGACTCCGGCTTCGTCTGTGAGATGAAGATTGACGGCCTGGCAATCTCCCTGATCTACGAGGATGGCGTCTTTGTCCGAGGAGCAACTCGCGGGAATGGCCACATTGGGGAAGATGTGACTGAGAATCTGCTGTGCCTGGACTCTCTGCCAAAGCGGCTGAAGAATGCTCCGGCCGGTCGCGTCGAGGTCAGAGGCGAGGTCTTGATGACTTTTGAGCGGTTTAACCGGCTTAACCAAGGCCAGACATTCGCTAATCCCCGCAACGCTGCCGCAGGCACTCTCCGGCAGAAGAACTCAGCGATCGTCAAAGAGCGTGGCCTGGACATTCTTCTCTACTATCTCGTCGATGCTCCGAAGTTCGGGGTCCGGACACAGAAGGAAGCTCTCCGCTGGCTCGCTGAGCATGGGCTACCGACGCAGGAAGCATTTTCTTTCTGCCCGACACTGCAAGATGCGGAAGACTTCATCTCGTCCTGGAGCACCAAGAAGCTGTCCCTGCCGTACGCTACTGATGGTGTAGTCATAAAGCTCGACGACCTGACCCGCTGGGAGAGTATCGGCGCGACTTCTCATGCTCCGCGCTGGGCCGTCGCTTTCAAATACCCGCCGGAAGAGAGGGAAAGTAGACTAGTCAAAATTGAGCTTTCTGTGGGCCGTACTGGTATCCTTACTCCTGTGGCTGTCTTCGACCCCGTTCTTCTGGCGGGAACCGTAGTACAACGCGCTTCTCTCCATAATGCTGACGAGATAGAGCGGAAAGACATTCGGATTGGCGATGTGGTGCTTGTCCGGAAGGCGGCAGAGATCATTCCAGAAGTCGTAGGTGTGGACAAGGGAGCGAGAACTGGAGAAGAAAGACCTTTCGTCATGCCGGAGCACTGCCCCGTCTGCGGGGGAGCGGTTGTCAGGGTAGAGGGAGAAGCTGCTCACAGGTGCACAAACCGCTCATGTCCTGCTCAGGTGCGAGAAGCACTGAAGTATTTCGCTTCCCGCGATGGTATGGATATTCGGGGACTAGGAGCAAGCCTGGCGGAGAAGCTGAACGTCAAGAGCGTAACTGACATCTACAGAATGGGCCTAGAAGATTGGCTCAAACTCGACAAGGTTAAAGAGAAGACCGCGAAGAACCTAATGGATCAGATCGAGAAGTCGAAGAGCAGACCGCTCGAGAATGTGATCAATGCTCTCGGTATCCCTGGTGTCGGTAAGAGTGTGGCAGGGGTCTTGGTGGAGAGGTTCAAAAGCATTGATGCTCTGGTGAAGGCAAGCGAAGAAGAGATTGGAGAGATCGAAGGCATTGGGCCTGTGGTCGCTCGGTCTGTCTGTGAGTATCTGACGGAGAACCAGGAACTCATTGACGACCTAAAGGAGCTGGGGATAACCACATGCGTCAGTGAAGCCGCAGGATCAGAGGCCGTCGCTGGTGAAGCTCAAAACCCCTTCTTCGCCGGCAAGACATTCGTTTTCACAGGAACGCTCAGTTCCATGACCAGGGATGAAGCCGCCGCAAGGGTCAAGGCTCATGGCGGAAAGGTGTCGAGCAGCATCAGCGCGAAAACTGACTATCTTGTCGCTGGGGACAAGGCAGGCTCAAAGCTAAAGAAGGCTGAGAGCCTGGGCGTGAAGGTCTTGACCGAGCAGGAGTTCTTGGGGGCTTAACGCCCCCTACTCTTCCAGTCTTGCCAGAAGCTCCGAGCGGAGCCCTTGCTGATCACAGCCCAGATCGCACAGAAGGGCATCAAACGCACTCTTTGCATCGTCAGAATCCTCAAAGACGTAAATGTGCTCTCCCGCCCCAGAGACCCCATTCCGTAGATTGGCTATGTGTGTGAAGAGCTGTATCCCCGCTGTATCGTGGCAGTCTACCCCGATAAAGACTAGCCCTGTGTCATCCTTTCTTAGTCCACTCTCATATGGCTTAGTGACTGTGCGCAAGCCGGAGAAGCCAGAGACTTTATGCAGATAGTATCCCCAACTGTGGCAGACATCTTTGATGTACTGCATCCTGAGGGTATCCTTTTCCCCATATCCCCAGAAGGACACTGTGTTGGTCAGCTCCCACCATGGGGCTGTCTCAAACCAGTGTGCCATTCTTTCCGCTTCTTCATGCTTTTCTTCGTATGATGGGGCGTATTCCGTTGTGGCGCATTTAGTCATAGTGGCGTTTCTAGTCATATTTGTATCATCCTTTCTGAGTCTTATCCTTTCTGGATTCTCCCCTGTTATCTATAGGGGACTTTTGGGCGAAATTTTGGGGAGCATAAGCTCCCACAATTCCGTGGGGATACACAAGGTTACTTCTGGGCTTCCAACTTCGTAAGTCTGGCCATCCCCGTGGCATTTTTCAGTACTTCGATGGACATTTCTTGGACTTTGGTAACTTTTATCATGAGTGTTTTTCTCCTTTTGGTTTTTGTTGGTTTTCCTTCCCTTGTCGCAACCAATACTACCCTGGAACTCGATTCTCACGATGGGCCTTATGGCGGGATAACTCGGCCCGCAATCTCTGCTGAGTTGTTGCCACTGGATAAGGCTCCTACCCTAAGTACGCTTCAAAGGCTTTTTTATTACAAATGCAAGGAGAGATATTATGTACACAAAATTAAGCCCTAATCATTCAGGTCCAAGAAACCACAGGATCGACCGGATCACTCCGCACGCAGCGGTCGGTCAGCTTTCCGTGGAAGCCCTTGGAAACATTTTTTTTCAAAAGGCCCGTCAAGCTAGCTGCAACTATGCCATAGGCGCTGATGGCAGGGTTGCTCTTATCGTCGAGGAGCAGAATCGTTCCTGGTGCAGCTCAAACCGTGAAAATGATCAGCGGGCTGTCACGATAGAATGCGCCTGCGATCCTAAGCCGCCATATGCTTTTAATGACGCTGTCTATCAGAAGCTCATTGATCTCTGTGTCGACATATGCAAGCGCCACGGAAAGAAGAAACTCATGTGGCTGGAAGATAAGGAGAGAACGCTTAGCTATGAGCCAAAGCCGGACGAGATGGTTCTCACTGTGCACCGGTGGTTCGCGCAGAAGTCATGTCCTGGAGACTGGCTTTTTGCTCGTCTGGGAGACCTAGCGATGAAGGTCACAGAGCGGCTGACCGATCGCTGCTACCGCGTCCGCAAGTCTTGGGGTCAGCCAGAATCCCAGATCGGCGCGTTCTCTGTGCTGGACAACGCCCTGAAATGTGCCATGGAGCATGAAGGCTATCGGGTCTTTGACGAAAACGGAAAGCTGGTCTCTGCCGATACTCAAGTCTCTGCCGGAATGCTGTTTGAGCACTAAAAACACACTCTTTCATATCT
>CALGGR010000100.1 GCA_937915755.1 uncultured Fretibacterium sp.
TGTGGAGATGTCGGATATAGAGGAACTTTCGAGGACCAGGTAGGTGAAATACTAAAAGTTAAGGTGGACATATCCAAAAGAATTAAGCCCAGAGGCTGGGCTATACTGCCTAAACGTTGGGTAGTTGAAAGAACGTTTAGCTGGATGACACATTCCAGACGTTTGAGTAAGGATTATGAATACAATGTTTTATCAGCAGAGGCAATGGTAAAAATATCACATATAAATACTCTGTTACAGAGGTTATGTTAATTGTGAAGACAGGTTCTAAGCTCAATCGTTGTGCAACAAGTGAATCGGACGGACCCCGCCGCCGGAATTGCCCGCAGCACGGTGGTAGCAATTCCCGTTGTTGTTGACATTAGCAAAGCGCGACGAAGAGACGACATACAGCAGAAACCCTATTGCGATTTTAGGAATCGATTATCCGATTGTCGCAACTTCTTGATTATATTAAATTCATTTTGGATTTCAAGTACGAGGTTCATGAATTTATTTTTATCCGCTATCCGCTGGAAGTACTTCCGCGAGATATTGTAGTTCGTCTTGCAGTTTGTTACAACAAATTAAGGCCCTGTCCATTTCGATCCGTCTCTCTGTAACTTCAGCTTCGAATGCGGGATTCTTAGGGTCGGGATAGATAGTGTTAGCAGCTCTTAAATGTTCGGTGATACCTTGGCAAAAGTCGGCAACTCTGTCACGCTCTCGACGAATAAACCAACAATCAAAATCATCCTCAAGGTCTCGGATTGCCTTCGATGTCTTTGCCCGTTCTTCGTCGTCTTTGATGTGTGCTATCATTCCAGCTATATGCTCTTCGAGTTTTCTTTGGCTATAACCAAAAGTAGCCATCAATTCAGCAGTGATTCTCTTACGCAGGACATAGGCGCGGTGTAATGCTTCGAGTTTTGATTCTGCCCTTTTGCTTTTCGGTATACCGGACAATTTTACCCCTCTTTTTTACGTGTATGTAGCGACTGCCGCAAGCGGCAGAATGTTAAAAACATTATACTACAGAGCACACCCCGCAGGGACAAGCCCTGCGGGATTGCAGATTAGGCAACAAGAGCAAACGGACGGACCCCGCCGCCGGAATGGCCCGCAGCACGGCGGGAGCAAATCCCGCTGCTGCCGACACTAGCAAAGCGCGACGAAGAGACGACATTTCTCAACCAGAACCACTGCCTATTGCTCATCATGTTAGGCGCATACCGGAAAAAGGCGAACTGCTTACAGCTCACCGTATAGCGGATAAATACATCCGTGCCGTTTGACGCTCCACTGTCAAAAATACATGAACCGTACATCTGTCGCTCGTCAGGCAATTCAACTTTGCAATCCGTCCATGCTCCAGCCGTAGGTCTGCCGTTTGATACAGCGTTAATGAGATAGTCACGGTATGACAGTACATGGCTTGCTCCAAAAAACGCCTCAATGATCGCTCGCGCTCTCCTGAGATAGACCGTCCGCATCTTGCACGCAACGTACCCGCCTTCGGTGGTGTTTGTGTCGTTCATCGGCGCGGTGAACATGTTCGCATCCGGCATGACGACCACGTGAGGAGTCGACAACGCTGTATCGCCCCCCTGAAGATAGTAGTTTATATCGACGATACGGAGCGTCCCGCTATAAGTCGCAGATTGTGATACGCCGTCCTCATCGATATACGTGTAGGCAAGCCCGCTTACACTCCAATAATCCCCGCAGTATATGTCCGTAAAAGTGCCATTGCGGATGGCAGTGCTTTGTGCTGTCGTAAAAGATGAGCCGAGGTTTTTACCACGAGGGATGTTGTGTGTTGCGCCGGTGTTGTAGTTAAAGATGTCAACCCCGGCAGGCATTGCCGGAGCATAGGATAGCCAGTATGTCGTGTTGGTCGGCGTGATGCTTGAGCTTGAAGTGTGCGCGACAACACAAACATAGAGTGCAGAGTTGTACATTACGATGTCGAGTGCTTTGTACTGCCGCCCGGTTGCCCATGTCGTTTTGTACAAGCTCGAAAAATCGAATGGAATTCCGATCTCCGTGACGCGCCCAGCCATCCACGTCTGATAAATCGCGTTCTGCTTTGTAATCTCAGCCCCAAGTTGTCCAACCAGTGTCGCGGCGAAGTTCCGGATGATGTAGTAGTTGAGAGTTGAGCCGCTTGTCCCTGCATACGCTTGTTTTAGAGTGATGCTTGTGTCGGAGTTGACCGACTGCACCATGTAGAGCGTAGTCCGGTCCATCGTAAAAATATCGCCGGTCTTGATACCAATTGATTTCCAATTTGTGCCGACGCCTGTAACGGCTGTGCTGTTTTTGGTGACTGTAACCGTGCCAGTTTCGTACCATTCCAGCCCGACGCTTTCTGCTGTTGCCATTGTTACCTCCTATAGGGGAGCGATTCGCGAATCTTTGCGAAGTCCTCCAGCATTTGTTGTTGTTTCTCCGGTCTTCCCCCCAGAGCTTCAGCGTGTGCTTCGAGTTGTTTCTCGATCGGCCACGCTTCTATGTATGTTTTTTTGCGCAGTTCCGCCACTTCTTCAAGCGATGGGGAATAGATCACTCTCAAGCGACGCGCACCTCCCCTCGCCACTCCAAAAAGGGGAACGCTTCGACGAGAATGTCATAGCGACCGGCGTAAGGAGTCCCCCACTCAAGAATGCCGTCAGGGACATGCCATCGAGCTGATCCAATGGTTACTGTGCACGATGGCGGAAGTGAGGATAGCGTCATTACATCCACGCCGTCAGCTTGAATCTCTGTCTTGTCTTGTAAGGTCAACTGAGTTGGACGCATTACCACCTGTGGGGGAGTTACGGTGATGTCGACGTATTGAGTCTCTTCGTTGGCGTTGCCTTCGAGGAGTTTTTTGCCTTGAGCCTTCAATATCTCAAAAACATCCTCGGTTATGAAATAGTGGCACAAAATTTTCCCAGAGTCCTTGTCGTACTCGATACACTCTAAAATTTTGCTCATCTCCTTATCGATAAGTCCCTATAGCATTCATATACCTATTGCCAATCGTGAGCCATGCTTCGCTACTCCCGTTAATTGGGTTGACAAAGTAGGCACTCGATGTATATAGCCCAATCGCTACTTTGAGCTCGATTGTGTTTGTAGTACTGTAGCCGACCATATACGGGAGTGTAAGCGGTACGCCATTAGTAAAACGGCTAAAGTGGATAGAGACCGTAGGGCTTATGGCGTAAAAGTTCCCCCCAGCGTTGTAGTCTCGTGCATAGTAGCCATAACAAATTCCTGAGATACTGCTACTGACATTACCATATTGATACAGGATAAATCCCGCTGACAGTTGATATATCAAGGATGCCTCGACCATCATAACCATCGATAACCCGCTAGGGCTTACATAGTACCCTGCGGGTCCAGGAAATGATGCGGCGGAAAAAGAGGGGAGCGTGAAAGTTTCGACGGCGTTCGCGTAAGTATACTGCTTCTCCGTAATCGCCCGGAACGATATTTTCTCCCGCCCGATTGTCGATGCCACGAGGTTAGCCCCCGTTATGGTGGAGTCTGCAATCTTAGCCCCCGTTATGGTGGAGTCTGCAATCTTAGTCCCCGTTATCGCACCGCCAGCAATCTTCGCTGTTTGGATTGCGCCGTTAGCAATTTGCGCTGTGTCTACTATGACGTTTTGAACATGTAGAGTTGCGTCGGAAGTGTCGTAGACAAAAATGTTTTTTGGATCTGCCCTGTTTGGTGGCGAGATTAAAAACTTGTCCGCCGCGACAGTAAAGGAGCTTTTGCTGTCGCCTCCGTTGTAAAGCTCATAGCCAGCGACGTACCCGTTAGAGTCAACCTTGAGGAGGTGTTTGCCGACAATCCCGTTTTTGACTTCATCGAGCGTCTGGATCGAGGTTGTATGACCGTCGACTGTTGACTGTAGCGTTTGCCGTGCTTGAGCTTCAGCCTCGTCTGCTTGAGCACGGGTTGTTGCTTCGGTCTCTATAGCAGCTGTGTTGCTTGCAACCCCCGCCGCTGTTGTGTTAATCCGTGAGGATAGCGCACTGTCTGCCGTTGCTCTCGTCTGTGCTTCAGACTGTATACCCGCCGTGTTGCTTGCGACTTTGACGGCCAGAGTCTCGCGAGCTTGCGTCTCTGCGCTAAGTGCCGTGCTTACGCTCTGAATATCGTTTTTGTATTGAGCGTCGTTCTCATTGATTTTCGCAAACAGTTCAAGGCGATAGCCTGCCGACGCTTTATCACTCTCGTCGATTCGAGCATACAGTTCCTCTTTGGCTTGAGCAACTGCCCGCCGTGATTCTTCCTGCCCCTGAGCGTCGTTGATTGCGTTTTGGACGGCAGACTCCGCAAGACTGTCGATCTGTGCTTGGACAATACGCTGGCTATATGCTTCAGCAGTCTTGTCATTCGCTATCGTATTCTCAACATTTTGAATGGCTGCTTTGTTATCGTCGACTTGAGCAGTCAAAGTCTCACGGGCTTGCACTTCAGCCTCGTCAGCTTGAGCACGTGCTGTTTCCTCTCGTTGTATTGCCGCCGTTGTGTCGTCGATCGCCGCGAGTAAATCTAGTTTTGCTTGAGCGATTGCTTCGTTGGCTTCTGTAATTTCGGCGTGGAGTTCTTGTCGTGCTTGAGCGATTGCTGTTCGAGATTGTTCTTGTCCTGCGGCATCATTCAGAGCATTCTGGATGATTGCCGCCGAGTTAGTTTCAATCTCTCCCCGAAGGATTTTCATATCGCTAACTTCTTGCGTTATCGAGCCTTCCAACGCTTTAATTTTTACTTCAGCCGATTGCACTCTCGCGTTTGTTTCAGTCAGGTCAGTCCGGGCAGCTTTGAGCGTTATTGCGCTGTTTAGTCCGTCAATATCAATCTCAGCTTGAGCTAACTTTTGACTTAGTGCGCTTACTGTTGTTGTGTCAGCCTTGAGAGAGATTGCAGCATTAGCTCCGTCAATGTCAGCTTCGGCCTGTGAGATACGGGTTTCGAGTCCTGCGACAATCAAGTCGGACATGCTTGATTGCCCACAATTCAACAGAGGCACTAGGTATTCCGAGCCGACGGTGTCGTCAATTAAAATTCTAATGCCTGTTATCGTGGAATTTTTCCAGTCATTACCGCCGTAACTCAATGCGTGCATGTCGACTTGTACAGAGCGAACAACGGAGACGTTTCCCAAAATCTCAACGCGCTTCATGTAAGATTCGCTGTAACTGTGTGCTGAGGTTTTGTACTGAATCCTTACCGTAAAATTTGGGTTGCCACTGAGTTGTTGAATCTGAATCCCGATGATGTTGTTCACAGCACCGCTGACGGCAATGTCGGGTGAGGTCATGGACGGCTGAGAAGCTATAATCTTGTACTTTATTCCGTCAGACTCAGCGGTCAGTGTTGTATTTTGTCCTGTCCACCCTCTAAGAGAGCCATTGAATTTCCACGATTCTGTAACGATGACCGAGCTGATCAGCGACGCGGCAAGTTCATCGACATATATACGGGTTGCTTTTAGGTTTATGTCGGCGGCCTGTGCATCGAGCCTTTGTGTAACATCGGAGAACTGATACCCTGTTTCGGTTCTCAGGTCCTCAAGTGCTCGAATGACTACCGTGCCTTCGTCTTCATCAACCTCAAACCCAGCCCAACGAAAAACATTCCGTGTCCTTACGGATTCATCGCTTAACCTTAAAATACCTTCGCCCACTCTCTCAAGGGTAGGGAATAGGATGTTATTGATATTGTTTTGACTGTCTGTGACTTTACCTGTAAGGTCAGGAATTTTTATCTCGTTGATCTCTCCTATGTCATTTTGTAGCTGAGGGATTTCAATGTTGTTAATGTTCACTATATCCGATTGAATGCTCGGGATTGCTACCTCAGTAATGTCAGCAATGTCATTTTCAAGAGACGGAATTTCAACATCCCTGATATTCTCAATAGAGCCCTCAATGGTTGGTATCGTTATGTCGGTAATGTCAGCAATGTCATTTTCGAGTGCCGGTATTTGCACGTCTGTTATGTCGGCTATTTCGTTTTCGAGCTGAGGAATTTTTATCTCAATCGGTTCGATTCGACTCGTTACATCGTCTAATGTCTCCTGCAAGTAGGGGTTATCCTCCAGCAACTGAGTAACGTATGTCTCATGATCCCGAGCAGATATAATGCACGGCGTACCGGCCAAAGAATTGAACGCAGATTTTAATCCAGTTAAATTGATCGCTCTAATCCAATACCAAAACGCGCCACCGGATGGGAGCAGTCTTGTGTAACTATTGGCGGGGGGGTTGCCGATATGTACAGCCTTCGTTAAATCGTCCTCTGTCGCTTCCCAAACTTCGACGTGTGCAAAATCCACATTCGCGGGATTAGTCCACGTCAGCGACGCGTACCCAAACCAACCTGTAGCTTGCAAGTTTGTCGGAGGGTCAGGAGGTATTGCCGGAGCGAGTATCAACCCCTCGCCTGAAGCATAGCTCCAATCACTCGGGAGTCCCGTTATGTACAGCGCACGAACTCTTACCCTATACAGCGTTTGTGTGCCTCTTGTTGCACATTGCGATCTCGTGTCGGTGATCCGAATGGAGTTACCCCATATGCCGTTGTCATAGCTCCACTGTACTTCGTACTGCGCTGGGCGTTCGCCGATGTAATTCCAGTAAGCCCACACCTCCGGAATCCATTGCCCCGACTCTGTGTAGTACCCAGTGGCTATGACTTGCAACCCGGTTATCCCGTTTGCGTTGGGATCCGAGTACTGTATAACCGGAATGTTCGTTGCTTCGGTGTAGACTTCCGCGATATATTCTGTGCACGTCAGCGTTATCTGCAAGTCGCCTGTGCGCTCCATCACCTGCACACGGAAAGGTTTCGCGGCTTTATCGACTTGTCCAATGGCCACAACATCATAAGGAGTAATTCCCGGTAAATCACCGGATGTAACTGCGATCGAGGCCGTCGAGCCTATGCCTGACTGATAAATTATGTCTAACGGCATGATATAACGCTGAATCCTTTTGTCGTTTTTGTCGCGGATGATGATAATGTAGGACTTCTCCGAGTTGAAAGTAATCTCTTTGTCCAGAGTCAATCTCAACCCATCGACCGACAAAATTCTTCCGCCTTGCCCCCATTGAGGTATGTCATGCTGGACGAGGATAACGTCGCCGACCTGACAGGCAATCGCGTCAACCTCCGCCGTAAATGAGACAGTCCGAAGAAGGTATTTATTTTGGTTGAGCCGATAGAATCCTTCGCGATAAGCTCGTTCAAAGTCCGTGATACCTGTTAGTTCCACCGAAACTGGGTTAGCGCGGCTGTCGTTATCATCAAAGCCGTCAGCGTAAACTGTGATCTGTTCGCGCTCGAAGTTATTTTGTTCGTTGTTGAACGCGATTTCGACGGCATTCGCCCGCTCTTCGATTGATAACCAATCGCCACTGAATGATCCCGCGATGATGTTACCCATCGAGAACAGTTGAACGGGATCGGAGGGAGCGTCAAAAATGCAACTGATTCGTGTGCCTTTGAGGACAACTGCACCTCTTGCGCTTGCGGCAATGTTGTTGCACCATTCCCAAAGTGATTTACTCTCATCGACGAGCAAATTCATTTTCAGCGCAGGGCGGTTGTTGAGTTCTCTGTCATTCCAGTCTGCCCACGACTTAAACGCCGCTAAATCGATCCTTGAGGGATTTTCCCCAAACACGTGAACCGTCCCGTCCAGCCTTCGGGCATGTACAACGAGGTCGTAGATAACCCAAGCTGGATTTTGGGCATCCTTCTCAACCCACGTGCCATCATATACTAGCACTTTGCTTCGCGTTTGCTTCCACGTTATGGTCGGTGTTCCGCCGTTGAGCTGATCAGTCGCTTTTATCTTGACCCCCACAAGGGCTTTGTTAGGGTGCGTTTGCTCTGACATTAACACACCGGACAGTACTGTCCACTGTACAGTGTCTATACTTTGCACCGACGATTCTTTGGACTTAGCATAAACTCGCCCGCGAATCAGTAACTTTTTCCCTTCCGTCCCCGCAGAAAAGCCAATATAACGCCAAATTTTATGAGCGAATGGAGACGTTTTTTTTGCGGTTATCTTCAGCGTGTCGTCAGCCGCTAAGGTTCTCCATGTCGTCGCCGCCCCCTCCACGATGCCGTACTGAAACTGGAGTTCTACCCAGTTGTTTTTTGGGCTTGAGGATTCATAACTACAAAGCCCTTGCGGGAAGCTAACCACAACCTCGATTGCGTCTGCACTGTCACCTGTATATTCGACAGTATGCCAATCCCCGGGCTTAGTATGGTCATCCGCGTCTGCGTTGAGTGTTACCTGTACGGCTTGCGTCGAGTAGATTGCCCCGTGGCCGGGGATGCAGGTCTGTGTGTTGTCTCCTCTCCTTGTTACCGGTGTGCAATCGTAATTTGCGGCGGGGTTGTCGTTAATCCGAAAATCACTGAAGCTATCAATCGGGCCTTCGCCACCGCAAAGCAACATGTAGAGATATTCATCTCCAGCATCTGCATCAGCGGCGTGAACTAACTCGTTTGATAAGTCCACGTTGTTTATCTCAACGTGTTGATTGAGTATCTGACCAGCCGTTCGGACTGTCCCGAACGTGATTGGGATAATGGCACCCTGCCGGGTTATAGATTGTAGTGTTGTCCACCCGCTGGAAGTTTCCTCAACCTCAGGCTCGTTGGAACTTAAAGACGGAGAGAAGGCATTGCTGATTAGTTGGCCGCCGATCATCATCGTCACACCTGCCGCCACACTTCCGGCCACAGTCCCGAGCAAACCACCCACGAATGGGGCAACAACTCCGAACGAGAAGACCGTGAGGGCTATACCCGCAAGAATCGCGAAGGGGTTACTCCCGCTGTCTCCGCCTTTAATGACGGGGCAGACAACAACGCTATCGTATTCACGGACGACTTGTAACGGCAATTCCGTCGGCGTATAAACTCGTCCATTTATTGATGCATGGTATTCAAAGTTGGGCTCAACGGGAGCGTATCTTTCCAGATATGTATCTAACCCGATTTCGTCGTCAATCTCAATCGAGAGAATATCACGGTCATTTAAGTTGAACGGATTGTGTAAGATTACCAAGTTTGTGAGCATAACTATAAAATCCTTCTATTCTGTGTCTCCATGCTGGAGCGTCAAGCCGCTCTACTACTGCTCCAGCTTTCTCGCGAGTGTGGATAAATTTCCCCTCTCCTAAGTAAATCCCGACGTGATTGACCATAGTTGCGCTGACCTTAAAAGCGACGATGCAAGGGACAGGTAAATCCGGCGGAGATTGTCTAATCCAGTTTGGGCGGTTGCGTTCAATTTCCGATGTTACGGCCAAAATGTCATAGCACCCGATTGTGTAATCCGGCAACTCGACCCCGTAGCGGTGATATATTTCTCTGACAAGTCCCCAGCAGTCATAGCCTTCAGGACCTCGTCCGCCGTCGATAAATGGGACACCGATTAAGGAACTGATTTCATCGGGTAACATAGAGCCCTCCTTGTGGGATTCCCGGTTCTCCGCCAAAACGAGTTTCGTTTCCCCTGAGCTTGCAGTCTGCGAAGGATTTATTACAGCTTGCGTAACTGCTCGTTGACTTGCATTCCGGCCCCTTATATTGATACGGGCAAAAATTTTTCAGGAATCTTCTCAGTGGCACCCTCTTAAACAGATTCACGCCCCCCGTCAAAACAAAGCTCACCCAGTTCTCATCGTAACTCACCGACTGGACACTGAACTCCTCGTCAAGTTCGGGCGTTGTCTGTTCGAGGTGGGCGGAGAGTACTACCATCATTCGTACTTGCGCGCCGATTCCACCTCCGGCTTGTTCGAGATACCCTTCAACAGTCCGCGTGATATTCGACACTCTCACGGTGAAGTTGGGGAGTTCGCCGTTCCCGCTTTGCTTCGGTGGGTCAAGTTCAAAAGGGAAGGCAGTCCACAGTAAGCAATTCCATGTTATGTCTTCTGTGTTACGTACCAGCCTTAACACAATAGGCACTCCCGTTGCGGTTGGGGGGATTGTGATTTCCAGCAATATTAGCCATGCGTTATCACTGGCAATTTTGTTTTTTTCGATGATTGCCGCCTGTGAAAGCGTCAGCATATTTACACCTCTTCAAGCTGGATTGATACATTCCAGCAATCTCTCTCTGTGTGTGTTGCGATTAAATCTCCGTCAAACCTCACGTTAAAAGTTATGTTTTCTATAGGGTGTGTCCACGTAAAAATCAGGCTTCCACCTTTTTTCGCTACGTAAAAATTTCGTAATGTCCTATAATTTCCGCCTCTCAGGTTAGCCCACGTCAACGTCCATATCCGGCGCGTCCTTGTGTATCTTGCCCGCGTCAAAACCATTCCGCTCTCCATCTCTGACCTGATAGCAGGGTTGCCCGTTGTCTCCTCAATAGTGCTCGGGAGTTGGATTTCAGGCCACATGTTATCTCCTCCTGAAGTTGCGCGTTATCGGGCCGAAGGTCGCTTGATCTCTCAATACGACTTGAACAACCGCCTTATTAAACTGCTCGTCGAATGACACACCGCTTTGCTCAGCAGTCAGTGCGTACCCGCTTTGATTTTCGAGATTTATGATAACCGTCGGAGCATTGTTCGAGCTTTGGACTTGAGCATAAACACCGAGCCGTCCGCTCCCGTCCCTCGTCAGAGGCATAATAGCTTCCGTTCCAGCTTCACCCATCAGTCCCATTCCGCCCGACGTCCGAAACACAGTGGGCTTATTGACGACACCGCCTTTAGCGTAAGCGGTGAGTTTTGTGCCGCGCTCATACACACCACCTTTGGCATTTGCCGCGACCGGAACAGGGATTCCGCCGAAGGACATACCAAAGGCTGCGCCTAACCACCGCGTAATCTGAGACAAAATCACCATCTTCAGCGTCGCGTAGACAATATCTTGACCGAGCTTTTTCAGACTCGCTCCAAAATCTTGTCCGTAAATGCAGGCTTGCAAGAATCCTTCAGCCGTTTCCAAAATACCTTTGCCTTGCAACTCCTGAAAATCTTTTGTTGCGTCGCGGAGCGCACTCGTTAATTGCTGGCCTGTTGACAAGGCTACCAGTTCATTTTGTCTCCGGAATGCTTCGAGCGCGTCAGTGGCCGCTTGTACCACCTTGGGAAAATCCGCGAACTCCTGAATGATAGAGTTCAACGCCGACTCATATCCAGCCGCTCCGAGCTTGCCAGCGTCAAATTGGTCTGACAGCTTTTCGAGCATCTTCGAGACTTCGGAAACATTAACGTTTTGAAGTTCACTAAAACGTGATCGCCATTTGTCAGTTCCCTCTGTCAACCTTGCGACTTCGCCCTTGAGCAGTTCGGCGTATTCCGATGCCTTCAGCAATCCTTCCGCGTACTTCCACGAGTAAGTGCTCCATTTCTCGTTATATGCTTCCTCCATGATCGGCTTCATGACATCGACGATTTTCTTGCCCTTTTCGCTCAAGAGATCAACACCGTTCAACATCTCTTGCAGTTGCGGGATAAACATTTCCCCGGGCTGGCCGAGATAAGACATTTGGTCCTGTATATCCTGGATTGACTTGTCAAACGACTCAGTGTCTATCCTCAACCTCAGGTCTTCGAGCTTTTTCCAGTCATCGGAGAGTGGCTTGAGCTTTGACTGCATTTCGAGGAGCGTCGACATAAAGCTCTGGCCGTCCTCTTGCAAGTACTTCATACGGTCTTGCACATTTTCAACGAATAGATCGACGGCGGACTTCCCTGAGTGTTTGCCGCCTTTGGAGGATTTATATTTCGATGGACTTATTCCACCACCCGAAGGAGGTGATACAGGATTCTCAAGTTCCTTTAACCTTTTGTTCGCGGCTTCGATAATTTGCTGGTTATTTTTTATGAGAGCGTTGACTCTGTTGAGCTTTTGGTATTCGTCACTAATTTGAGTGTCTACAGCTTGCGTAAAGGGGAACTCTCCGCCAAACGCACTATGGACTAAGTTCTCTTCCACGATTTTTGCTCTTTGAGTTTCAAGCATTGCAATCGCTCTTTGCGTCAAGTATGCTTGTCGTTCAAGATTCCGCATCGCATGTTCCGATGTCGAGAGCTGATTGCGAAGTTGCTCCATCGTCATTGAGCGAATTTGGTCGGTCAACTGACGGAATGCTTGAGTTGTATTGTCTGTAGCAGTTTGTGTACTTTCAAGCTGTCCCGCTGCCTTAAGCAACCCAATGCCTAACGCGGAGAGAGCGAGAAAAACACCCGCCGGCCCAACGAGCACCCCGTACAATGTAGTTAGGCTTGATGTTAATGATGACACAGCCGCCGTGAACGCTCCCAAAATCATTGTGCCGGGGCCTAACGCTGCAAGGAACATTCCAACTTTGACAGCGGCATCACTACAATCAAGCGAAAAATTCTCCACCATCTTGCTCAACTCGGGGAGGTATTCTTCGGCAATGTTCAAAATCCGAGTTCCCAAAGGTTCAAGCGCGAGGGTCATCTGGTTAGTGATCCGCGACCACTTCGTCTGGAAATCATCCGTCTCATCGACGAATGTTCCGACCGCCACGGATGCGTCATTTATCGCCTTCACTAACTCATCGACTTCAAGCCGCCCCTCGCGGATCGCAGAGGCCAACGCGGGACCAGCAAGCCGCCCGAAGGTTTCCGTGGCCTTAGTGATAGAGTCGCCGAGTGAGCCGGTCTTTATGCTATCGAGCAAACCTCGGAAGGCAGAGGCGAAATCTTTAACACCGTCTTTGGCAAAACTTCCCATAGCTCTTTGCAGTGAGTCGAGGATACGCTGTGTGTTGAGTCCCGCCTTGTCGAGTTGACCAACTAAGGCCATGCCCTCCTCCATGCTGATACCCATAGCGCGGAGGGAAGAGCCTGCTGCCGTAACACCCGAAGCTATCGCGTCGATAGCCACGCCCGTGTTTTGCGACGCAACGAGGAGCTTGTCGAGCATTTCAGTTGCCCGCGATGACGCAACGCTCCAGTTGTTCATGAGTTTTGTTACGGAGCTGATATTAGCTCCTAAGTCAGAGCCGGCGATTCTCGACACGTTCAAAAATGCCTTTGCGATTTCTTGCAGTTCCGGTCCCGTTGAGCCGAGCATGGTGTTCACGTCGGCAATAGCCTTTGCCGTCAAACTCATATCATCGGGCACTTGTCCAGCGATTGCGCGGAAGTCAGCTTTTAATCCCGCGAGTGCTTCACCGGTCGCGCCTGTCCCGACCGCTACATCGGACAATGCTTTGCGGACTTTCACGCCCGCCGCAATGCTTGCCACCCCGACTGCGGCCAAAGGACCCGAGATTGCAACAGAAAAATCTTTGCCGAAGCTCGTTAGTTGTTTCTCGAAATTTTTGATGTCTTTGACGATGGCTTTTAATTTCTTCTCAACTTCGGATGTATCAGCTCCTATGAACATTTGCAGTTTTCCGCTAAATCTTGCCACTTAATTTCGCCTCCTTCCTTCGTTTGTGTTCGGCTTTCCATGCTTCGAAAAATTCTTCTTTGCTTAACACACGGCCGTCTCGCCAAATGCCTGTGAAGTCTTGCACTGTGATTTTATTTTTGCTCCAGGCATTGAGTATAGAGACTGTATGCTGCGCTTGTTCCTGCTTCGCACAAAATTGTCTGTAACGATATGCTTCGATCATGTCGGCCAGTTCACCGTTAGTAACCGTCCAGAGTTCTTCACGCCGCAGATTGAGAGGGCCGAGCGCAATAAGGTACATTTGTCTTCGTGCCTTCAGGCGTTCAGCCCGAGACATCACTCGTTTTTTTCGACATCCTCGTTTTTCTCCTCGGTGGCGGGTAAATAGCGACTAAAAGATTCTTGAAGCTCCTCTGCACATTCAGCGAATAACGACGCCATTGTGACACCTGCTTTGTCACAAATGTCCCCAACATCCTCAGGCGTTAAATGCCTGTCGTCATACAACAATCCCGCCCAAAGAACAGCCCGAACGTCGTTGAATCGTACTTCACCTTTGTCTAGACGTAAACAGATCTGTATGATGCTCTCATCAAGTTCATCCTCCAACGCACAAATAGAGTTCTGCCCGTAGTGCAGTGTGTATTCCTTTTCACCAATTTTTATCTTTCTCATTCTGGTGTCGTACCTCCCTCTGGCAACGTACCTTTCGTGATGGCTCCCGTTGCTTGGAATGATAAGGCAATCTTGATAGCGTCCTCTGTCGCTGCGCTTATATCCCACGCTGTGATTAAAGCCGTGAAGCTATATTGCACTTTGCCGGATGCCGAGCCTTCAGGCCTGACATAAAACGTTATTTCAGTGCCATTCCACATGGCGGACTCAATGACCCCTGAACCTTCTGTGTCATCCGGATCAAAAAGCATGGTACAGCTTCCAGTGGCTGTGATCTGCCCCGACAAAAATTCTTTCCACTCAGTCCCGATCGTCGACACGTCTATAGCGTTGCGGGCAGTAGACATTGACCAGTCGCTCACGTTCGTCAGTTGCGTCGGTGTTGCGCCAATAAACACCTGACTGTTCTTAGATGCTATTTTGCTCATTATTCAATTCCTTTCTCAATGTACGTCCTAAACGTTACAACACCGTGAATCCATTGTTCATCTTCATGTAACAGTTGGAAGTTCTCGAAGATGTAATTGTTTTTGTCAGTCATTAACACATCTTCAAGCACTCTCTCAATGGCTATTGTTTGACTGCGCCCGTGGTAGGAGCTCCAAATATGCAGGCGTATATATACCTTGCGCTCATCGTCATTGATAAGCCGTCCCTCGACTTCGTTTGTATCTCCTACTACCACATAAGGCCCGGGTATGCTGTCATCCAGCATATAATCATAAATCCGACCTTCACCGAGGAGGAGCGTTAGTTCCGGACTACTCGACAGTCGCCGGTAAACGTCTTCATATAGTTCTGTGAGTGTCATATCTTTTGCTCTGTCTCCTCACAAAGTTCTTCCAGTGCTTTGACTATAAACTCTTGCACCTCGCTCGCCTTCGCTTCAAGCGCGGGGGCAAGGAAGGGACGCGCCGCCATGACGCCTGTACCATACTCAGGAGCGAACGCATAGTATTCTTTATACCCTGCCTTCGTCTTCTTTTTCTTCCGGCGGATTGGATCCCATGGGCGCACCTTCGCATTCTCAGGATAGTCAGCATACACATACGCACCGACTTTGCGCTTATACGGGTCAACCCTTATTCCTTTAGTCTTTATAGATTTTTTCAGTCGCCCCGTGTTGACTCCTTTGCGTGGCGGGCGAGTCCCCACGGGTGCTCTATGGCGGACTTCTTGAGCTACAATCTCAGCTCCGTCCATGACGGCTTTTTGTAGACGTTCCCTCAATACACCTTCCGCAAGATTCCGCAGTTCCTGACACACTTTCGAACTCCCCTCAAGGCGCGCATAAGCAAGTACGCTCGGCATTCGCTACACCACCCTTGTTACGCAGTCCAGAATTAGCCATTGAGCCATTGGGCGCGTTGCCCTGACATCAAGCCGAGATCCGCGCCATGCGACAATATCTCCCTGCATAACATCAGCCGTCCCAAGCCGCAAAATGACTTCATGTGTCCGCAATTCTCTCATCTGGTCAGCAATCACGTTATCCCTTGCACTAACTACATTGACCTGTGCAAAGTATGATCCGATCTCACGTTCTGACTCGGTGTATCCGCCCATATTATCACGCTGCTTATCGAGACGGTAAATAGTTATGCGTTCATTGAGTGCTCCCGCTCCTTTAGGTAAAGCCATCGCAATCACTCCTTAAACTGGGACATTCCGATCAAGCCAGAGCAAGTCTTTAGCTCCCAAAGGGATTTCTGACAAGCTCCCGACCGACACATTCTCACGATTCGAGTACCAATGTGCAACAACCAGCGAAATTGCGTGTTTCCATGTTTTTTTCACGGTTATCGGCTCGGATTCCTCGTCATCGCTATCGTAGGCAAGCGTGATGTTCGCGAATCCCTCCGCCCATTGTCGTGCCGCCGTGATGTAGGAGGTGAGAAGCTCATCGTCGGTATCGTATTCAACTCGGCACTGTGCTTTTACTTCGGATAGCGTTACGGGTTCGACTATTGGCATCTGATTTTTCCTCCCGTTTTTCCGTAAAGCCCGCGGATTCTGCATAGGCGGCGCAGTCGTAAGGGACATCGTATTCGCCGATCTGGAAGTCTCTCCGCTGATAACCGTCTATATAGTACGTGAAGGGCTTCGTTATTTTTACATTCATCTTCTCACCACCTAAGACACAAACACCCTCTCAAGCTGAGAGGTAATCGCTACGCCTCGCATTTTACGAACTTAACGGCTTCGGTGTTGAGGAGCATATTCCCGACACGTTTTGTCACATAAAAGTTGACATAGGGTTTGTTTGTGTATGGATCTCTCAGCAACCTGATACCCACACGGTCGAGGATGATGTAGGCTTCGCGGAAATCCCCGAACGCCAAACACAGCGCGTTAGCTCCGATTGAGGGGAAGTCGTCATTGTAGACGTAGGGATAACCTAGGATTGAGTTCGGTTCACCGCTCTGAAGTCCGGGTTGCCAAAGATAATTCTGCTGGCCGTCTTTCCACTTGCGAATCACCGCAAGAGTCTGCCGATTCAGCATGAATCGTGAGTTCCAGTAATAGCGGGTCTTCAATGCGCTTACCAAATCAATGAGCAAGTCCGAAGGATTCGTTGCAGGCATACCGGCGGCAACTCCTGTCTTCAAATACTGAAAAGTTCCGAACGCTCTTGTGTTGTCGTCAGTCGTAGCCATCGTCGCCGCTAAAATTCCTTTCGGCTTGTTCGTGCCGTTCCCCGAAGTGAACGCTATGTTCTCTTGTTTAGAGAACTCCCGCTCAATCGAGGTTGTCAACCAGTTTTCTACGTCGAAGAAAATATCGTCCATGGCCTTTTGCGTGGCTGAAGGTTGCGCGTAAATCTCTCCGAAGGTGGGGGTAACGACCGTCAACTGAGGCGAATTTGTTACAGGTCTTGCGGCGGTCTCCGCAACCCAACCAGAGGTTACACCGCCAATATCGACGAGCTGCTTTACATCCTCTGTCCCAACCGTACGAACATCACAGACGGTTCTCATCGGACTGTGAGCTTCAAGCATACTGTAAATCGTTTGGCTCATTTCTTCCGGGACTGCATATCCGCCATCCGCGTCAACTCCCACCTGCACGGCTTTGAACTGTAAATCCGCAAGCCCGTCGGTGATTCCTTTGCGGACGAATGCGTCAAACGCCTTTTTATGTTCTGCCTTCGCTTGCTCGACCGGCGACATCCCCGCGAATCCCGGACGATTCAGCTTTGCTTCAATATCGCTCAACTGCCGCTCTTTTTTCTGGAGGTCTTCCTCAATCCGGGCGAGCTTCGTTTCATACTCCCCCGCGTTGCCCGTTCCCTTCTTCAGTTCTTCGTAGCGAGCGTCATTCGTCTTTTTGTATTCTTCAAACGACTTGCCAATGTTCTCCAAAATGTCTTTGAGTTCTGACATATTACCGACTTCCTTTCATGATTGTCAAAAGTTTCTGTGCCGACCTGATTTCTTCTGCTTCTCGAATGCTTTTCACGTCATCTATCAGAGCCTTCGGATTCGCGGGGAAAGTTACTAGCGACACTTCCCACAAATCTATTTCCTTGAGCTTCCGGATGTAATCGCCATTCCTCTGCTCCCACTCCCACGCGACAGGTATGTACCCTATCGACAGCCCGCGGATCGCTCGACTCTTTAGCAAGATATGAGCTTCTTTCGCCTTCGGTATGTCGAGCAACAGTCGGCCTTCAACCCATAGGCCAAAGTCGTCTTCCTTCATAACTTCATAGACTCCGATGGGTTGCGAGCTGTCGTGTTGCCACAACATCACGGGAGTTTTGGTCGCAATCGTTTTAGTAAACGCGCCGCGAATGATTACATCGTCATAGTCATCGACATTATCAAACACGGCTCCGTAACCGCAAAAAGTCCCCTCGTCGGTAAACTCCTTGATGTTCAACGAGTAACTTTTATATGCCAGCATCCCTTTGTCCGTCAAAAACCTCACCGTCCCTTTCCTGTATATTCATGTTCATTGGGGTCAGGTATATATCTCCGCCTTCCCTCGGGTTCATGTTTTCAAGCTCTCTGACTTCGTTCGGAGAGTAGATTCCCATGTTGATACCTTTTTGATAAGCCTCGAATCTCGCCTGCAAAGCTCCGCGTTGTAACCCTTCAACATTAAACTTGACTTGTACATCCTCATCACATTCGCTCAAAAGATCCCGCCATATGGCATCTTCCCACCGCTTAACCCACGGAAGCAACGTGTAGCGCACGTACCCCATGGACATTTGTTCAATGCCTGACCCCCAGCTCGTCGCTTTCTCGGTGCTTTGGATCATAAACAACGGAACTCCGAAGATCCTCGCTATCTCTTCAACTTGGAATCTTCGCGTCTCAAGATACTGCGCATCGGCATTCGTCATTGAGACCGGCTTAAACTCTGTTCCCTGTTCGAGTATGGCAATACTCCCTGCGTTCTCTCCGCTATAAGCTGATTGCCAATTCATTTTCAAACGCTCATAGGCTTCTTGACTGAGGACGCTCGGAATGCTCAGCACACCACCCGGTCTTGCACCGTTAGCAAAAGTTGACGCGCCATGTTCTTGAGCCGATAGTGTTAAACCGATTGTTTGACGTTCGCAAGCTATCGGGGATAGCCCTCTGACACCGTCAAGGCTCCTGTACATGACGTGGAAGATTTCTGACTGCGATAAAGTCTTCGAGGTTCCGTCTAACAGGTTGATACGATACTCTAGTTCCCAATTCGTGAGTTGTCTTACCGAGATAGCCCCGGGTAATAGCGGTAAAAGTTCCCTGACTCGTCCCTGACTGTCACGGACTTTGTAAGCGTAAAAATCACCACGAAGACACAAGCACATCATCGCAAGCTCCCTCCAATTAAAGGACGTGAGCCACGAGCACGGGCGATGCACTAATAGGTCATAGATCCAGTGAGTGCGGTCTTCAATTCGCCTGTCGTCCACCATCCTGTAGACCTTAATCGGCAGTTGTGCAATGCTTTCACTTAAAAGGCCGACACAAGAAAATACCGCGCTACACTGCAAAGCCGTTATCGGTGATACATAACTCCCCGAAGCATTCAGACCGTAAGCCCCCGTTAAAATTTCACTGACTGCTTCAGCCGTCGTTATAGCTTCGACGGACTTCCTTTGTCTTCTATGTTTTGCGATTTTCCTCACCTTCTAAATCGTAAGCAGTCCTCTGCTCTCGTAAATGCTTGCAACGTCGCGGGCGTTCATTTGCCGCGATATAGCCATGCACAGCGCAACCATCCCGTCTATTCTGTCAATGCTTCGAGCTTTGTCGGGGGTGTAGTTACCTGCACTGTCTTGTTTTACAACTAAGTTCGCCGCCATCCATTTCAAAACTGGGTTATCACCGTGCTTCAGTTCCTTGCCTAAATACTCTTTTTCAAGTTGCTTCAGCGCAGGGCTCATTGTTATCCACCCTTGGCGCACCGGCACGACGTTGTAGCCTTCTTCTTCAAGTTGGATGGCTATTTGAGTTGCCATATAAGGGTCATAACCAAGTTCTTTTAACCCTCTGAACTCCTTTGACACCTTGCGGATTCTGTCCTTGATGTATTCATAGTCAATGACATTTCCGGGTGTTGTTTCGACAAAACCGCCGCGAACCCACGCGGAGAATGGCACTCTATCGCGCCGCTCCCTCATTGCTATGTTGTCTTCCGGAATCCAAAACCAGCAAAGCACGTCGCCTGTCCTAGGAAACTTGAGGACTAGTGCGGTCAAGTCTGTCGTCGATGAGAGGTCAAGCCCACCGAAACATGGCTCCTCTTTAAGCCGATCTAAGTGGGTTTGACCGTTACACGCTGACCAAGCATCAGGGTTAATCCATCGTTGCTCCGCCTGTGTCCAAACGTTCATATGCAACCTCAAAAAAGCATTCAGTGCCGAAGGCATTTCCTTCGCCTTTATGAGCTTCTTTTGTAAATCCTCAAGTTTCGCCGGCACATTCAAGTTCGGATTCGCTTTCATCCAGACGGTTTCATCTTCATAACTGTCCCCCTCATCAAGTGTAAAAATGATTCCGCAATAACTATCATCTTGAATGCTCCCGTCAAGCACCTTCGTCAAATAATCGTGTTGCTCACGGCAAATGCTTTGACGCGATACTCCAGCAGTCGTTATCGCAAAAATCATTGGCTGACGGCGTGAGCCTGTAGCAGTTTCAATGACATCCCAAAGATCCCGCGTTTTGTGAGCGTGCAACTCGTCGACAATCGCACCGTGAATGTTCAGTCCATCGAGTGAGTTATAGTCACTTGATAGAGGTTCAAACTTTGAGTTAGTTTTCGGATCGAACATGTTATCCGCCCTCAAAGTGATCCGCGACGATAGAGCCCCCGACGCCCGAACCATACGGACGGCTTCACCGTGGACGATTTTCGCTTGGTCTCTTTTAGTGGCCGCGCTGTAAATCTCTGCCCCCTGCTCTCTGTCTCCTTCAAGCAGATAAAGCGCGATGCCGGAAGCCATCGTACTTTTCCCGTTCTTCCTGGCTATTTCTAAATAAGAGATTCTGAAACGGCGCATACCGTCATCCCGTTTCCATCCGAAAAGCACCCACAAATACGCTTGCTGCCAATCCGACAGAACGAATCGCTCTCCTGCGAACTCCCCTTTTGAATGCCGAAGGAAATCGAAAAAGTGAAGGATCCTTGCTCCCGCACCTTCGTCAAAATGCAACCCGCGTTCTTTGCCGTTTTGTAAGTCGTTCATGTGCCGTTGACAAAATAACTTACACCACTTGCAAGCGATAATCTTGTCAGCTAAAACGTCGGCGATATATTTCTTCGCAACCTTCGGATCATTCGCTGACGAACTCGTTAAAGTCTGCAATTTCTTTATCCTGTTTCACTTGGTCAGTTGCCCGCAATCTCATTCGCGCACTCGGTGTTAGCCCAAACTGCTCTTCATACCGCAGAGCCGCGAGTGAGTTGTCGCGGTGAATCTGATTCGCCGGATGCTTACGCGGCAAACCGTCTTCGTCTACTGTCGTCAGTCCTTCGGCCTTCAGCGATTCGTATGCTTCATGCGCAAGCCGAAGGTGCTGGAGATAGCGCGCGAAGGGTTCAGCATCGCAGGAGTTCAGGCCAGCCTTTTGTCTCAGCATGGCGAGCGTTTGTTTAGCGCGTCGCTTCACTGGTGCAGGCAATCCCGTAAAAGATATGTTAGCTATATCAGCGTCGGTCATATCTCCGAAGTCTGCAACAACGATCTTCTTCTTATGAACCCGCCCGCCCAATTCGAGCAACGTTCGAGGCGTCGGTTTTTTCCCTCTCATTCTGCACCTCCGGGAAATTCGTTTTTTTCGGGCTTATCTCTTTGCTGGGGGCGGCCGTTGCTGTATTGGTGTCGTTTAGACTTTTTGACCTCCCCTCCCCGTGCTTCTTGTTGTGGCAAGCCGCGCACAAGACCTGCAAATTACTCAAGTCCATCTTCGCTCCGCCTTCCTCGATGGGGACAATGTGATCGACGAGCGTCCCTTGGGTTACGATCCCGTTTCGCAAGCACTCAGCGCACAAAGGATTGCGACGCTTGACATACTCTCTCAGTTTGCGCCACGGCATTGAGCTATAGAAGGCATGAGTTGCAGGACGGGCGATGTTGTATACCCGATTCTTTTCTCGTTTTTCTTCGTTCAAAATTTTTTCGCCTGGTTTGCGTGGCAACGTTTATCCTCCATCCTGAGTGTAATAAAAAGGTAAAAGCCTACACTCGTCAAAAGTGATAAATTCGCCAGCCACAACATTTCAAAAATCTCGCCCACTTCAACAAATCATTGGTCAAAGTTTTGATTTTCATCCCGATTTTCACCCTATCTCTCTTAGTGCTTTGTCCATGTCATCCTGTGTGATACCTATGTACGCCAACGTAATATCCGGGCTACTATGGTTGAAAAATTTTTGAATTAACGCCAGACTGGTCCCCCGCTGATAGAGTAGATACCCGCATGTTTTACGCAGCGAATGAGTCCCGATAGGGCCGGGTACCCCACACGCTTGAGCTGCATCATGCAATATACGCCATACTTGCACATCCGATAGCCTATATTCTCCTTGTCTATTACGTTGCCGTGATCGGAACAGCGGTTGCGCAAGCAACTGTTGTGGGATCGGCGTAAGCGTTAATCGTTGCTGAAGGTATTTACCTATTACGCGTTGCGCCCGCTCATTGATCAACACCGACGTGAATTTCCCCGTTTTAGCCTCTGTGATTATCAGTCTTTCCGCTACCACAAGCCGCCCGCGCTCATCTAAGTAAGCAACGTCATCAACATTGAGTGCACACAGGTCAGATACTCTCCTGCCTACCCTGATGTTAAACTCAAAAAGCGTGTAGTTTCTTAAACTCTGCTGTAATAGGTAGCTCGCCATCGCTTCCCTGTCCTTCGCCTTCCGGATCGGCTGGACAGTCTTGTAAGATTTCTCACTCACACTATCCACCTCCAACAAAAACAGAAACTCCCCTCTCGGGGAGCCTGTACACATACAACGGATAAAGCAGGTCATAAAAGGAGGAAAATCAAGTTGCAGTTGGAATGCTAATAGTATATAACAGGATTCTGATTTATTTTCACCACATTTTCACCACAAAATCATCAGTCATATATCTTTATACTTTGGAACATTCGATAACTCAAAGTTGTCAACCGTTGGTTTCAAACACAAATCGGCCATTTTATACGCAAAATTACGCCGATACCTCAGCACCGTGTTGACCCCTATTCCGTGGAGATTAGCCACGAGTGCCAGCTTCGAGCCGTAACGCTCCATCGGAGACGCGACAAATTTTTCATAGTCTATCACAACTGCCCACACTCTCGGCAAACTCTTCCGAAACGCTTCCGCGACTTCCGCAATGTGTCCCCATCCGCCCGCCATTTTAATTATCTGCTCAAAATATTCAGTGTCGTACACAATCCTTTCAGCTTCTGTTTCGGGGCTTGGTGCCGTCGGCTTGAAGTCGTCCGGCATTGGCACTCTCACCGAGTTAAACATCGCGTGGATCACTTGCGGCGAAGGAGGTGCGACCTTGCCCATCAAGATGTTAAAGCCCTGAGGGTTGCAGGAGATAATGAGCTCGATCACAGCGGCTACCCTGTCACAAACTGGATGTTGACCCCGGCACACATTGCGCATCGAGAAGCACCTAGTCCGTAAACGTGCGCTCTGGAAGTTCTGCCGGGGTTGTCTTGCGCCATAACCACGTCTTGAGCTTTCGCCAAAGATTATCACGGCTATTCCAGGCATGGCTTGCGTCTTCCGCTGAATCATACGCTCCGCTTGAAGCTCCGCATTTATCACATTGGACAAACTTGATGTTGAATGTGTATGCGCGTACCTCAATGCCATTTCGCTCGCCGCAGAATGGACAGGGCTTAAAACTCTTCGCCATCTTCGACCTCCTTGATTTTTTGCCGATCAAATGCATGTTGATGCAGATCCTTATCCACCCGCTGTGTGCCTCCCTAAAAAGGCGATAGACTCCCCGCTTGCCCTCGACAATCTTTGTCTTACGCACAGCCATCAAACATCCTCCACATATCCAACAAAACGTGTATACTCCCGCTGGAACGTCAGGCTACACATGCCCGTCTGACCGTTACGGTTTTTCGCGACACGAAGCTCTGCTTTGCTGTACTGCTTTTGGTACAGCTTATCGCCTTGATCGTCTGCGTAGTAATCCTCTCGATAAAGCAAAATCACCGTATCTGCGTCCTGCTCAATCGCCCCAGAATCCCGAAGGTCTGAGAGCTGAGGTTTCTTCTCGTTCCTTTTCTCAACGTCCCGCGACAACTGCGACAACGCTACCACCGGAGACCCAAGCTCAATCGCCACCGTCTTGAGCATTCTGGATATGTCCGCCGTCTCCTGTTGTCGGTTGTCATGCCGTCTATGATCTGACTGCATTAGCTGGAGATAGTCCACGACGATTAAGGCGAGGTCAGGATGCTTGGACTTAAAACTCCTACACTTAGCTCGGAACTCCGTTGCAGTCAACGAAGAACACTCCGCTATGTAAATGTTACGCTGACTGAGGTCTGACGCCACTATCTTGAGACTATCGACATCCTGATCTGACAGCAAGCCGGTCATCATGGCAGAGAGTCGCACACCCGACGCGGCAGAAAACATCCGTTGCATCACTTGCTCCTTTGACATTTCCAGCGAAAATATCAACACCGTCGGATTGTCCTCTTGCCGACCTCCGAACTGCGCAATGTTGAGAGCTAACGCGGTCTTCCCCATCGACGGACGTGCCGCGATAACGTTAAAACTCCCGGGCTGGAATCCCAGAATAATTCTGTCTAAGTCCCTGAATCCCGATGAATAGCCCGTGATCTGACGACCGCCTGAAGCCTGGATTGTAGCTATATCACCGAGCACTTGCGCGGACAGGTCTTTTGCCGATAGCGGTGTCGATATATCATTTTTCTGATATGCTTGATAAAATAAATTCTCTGCTTCGGTGGCAATTTCTTCGGAAGTCTTTGCGTCATTACCCGCCATTTCGCTAATGGTTCGCCCCACTTCAATCAGACGACGGTGCGCGGCTTTGTCCTTGACTATGTCAATGTAATAGTTAAGGACTACTGTAATGGGTATGTTGACTGTCAGTTCCGCTAAAAATGACTGACCGCCCAACGACTCATACAGCCCTCTGTTTTTCATCTCAACCATCACCGTTACAAAATCAACGGTTTTGCCTGCGTCATACATGTCCATCAAGAGTTCATAGAGTTTGCGATTGTACGGATCGTAGAACTCTTCGGGCTTCAGTCTTTCGGCGACAGTCCCGATCAAGTTTCCATTGATCAGAATCACCCCGAGTACTGCGCGCTCCGCTTCGATACTACACGGCATATACTCTTGTTGCATTGCTACACCCTCCTCATCCTGTAATCTTCAGAGCGTTTGATTGATACCCACTCCCCGCGACCGAGAAGTCTCGACAAAATCGGCTGGATATATTGAGTTTTGTACCAGTCACCAAGCTCCTCCGGCGTTGTCGCGTTTGTTGTAACAATCGTCTGTAAATCGTGCGTATCCCTGTAGTTGATTATTTGCGCGAGGTAATCGCACCACGCTTCGGTGCAACGATCTTTACCGAGGTCGTCGATCACCAAGCACGGCACCTCCGAAAACTGCCGCATGAGGTCGTAGTACCCACCCGCAATATTCGCTTCACGGAGTTCGTTCGCCATTTCGTTTGATACGCGGAAGATAGCTTGTCGCCCTCCGCCCATTACGTTGAGCGCAATCGCAATCGCTAAGTGCGTCTTTCCTGTCCCCCATCGTCCCGCGAGTATCAAGTTCGAGCCGTTCTTCGTGGCTTGTGTGGCACTTCGATACGCATTCTTTAGCTCGTCGTTCTCGGTCTTGTAGGTCCTAAATGTGCAGGCGCGTTGTTTCGGTAGTAGCCCGCTCCGTGGGAAAAGTCTGTCGAGATTGGCTTCGGCTTCTTTGGCCTGCTTGTGTGTGCATGTAATCTCCGGCGTCCAGTCAACACGAAGATACTCAAAGCCGCGCTGGTCTGTATCAACGTTTATCACTGGCTTCCCCCCGTCGGGCAGTGAACACTCTCCCTTACAGTCGGCGCATGTTTGCTCAATGTGCTTTGCTTTGAGAACTGCCGCCACATCGACAACGTGATCGCCCTCTCGCCCCGTGTAATCTGTCCGAAAAACTTTGTCGTCTTTGCCCGAAAATTTTTGCCGCAAATACTCCAAGGCTTCAGTGTCCCGCCGAGCTTTTAGATCCTCGACCTGACTTGCGTTCGCCGTGTTCAAAAACACCGTCGCCGACACCATCACGTCCGCAATTTTTGTTGCCATCACAAAAGTCTCCCTTCGTTCACGTCTGCTTCAATGCGATCGAGTTCCCTGTCGAGTTCCTCCACAGTCAATTTTTTCCCGATACGCTCAACGTCCGCCGAGGTTACACCGCCTAATGCCGATTCGGATTTTGTTTTGTCCTCGCGTTTCTTGCGCGATTGCTGATACTCAAGGGCATTAGCGATGTAACTAAACGTCAGTGCAGTCACCGACTGTGCTCTACGCCGGAATCTGTCGCAGGCCGTGTCAATCTCGCGTTGGATTCGCGCCGGAGTGTGGTTTAGGTTGAGCCTTCGCAGTGCCTTGAGGTCTTCGAGGGTGAGCGAAGAACGCCCGGTTTCGTGTAAAAAGTACTTCGCCGTTGTTCTGAGAGCGTCCGGAACTTCCTCAAGAGCGATAGCTTCTTCGCACTTTTGACTTTCTTTTTCCTGAGCAGGGCCGGTGTTTTCAGGTGTTTGTTTTTTGTTCTCACTCTCAGCCGATTGTTCGGGGAGGTCATCTCCCCCCGTAGGGAGTGTTTTAATATAGTTCCCTTGGTATACTTCATGTGACACTGGTGTCACTAGGGTAGTGTCATCAGTGTCACATGGGGCGGATTGCGGAGGCGTCGCGTAGCATTCAGCGTGATGCCCAATGAGTTTTGTGAGGGATGACGTTTTGCCTTTGCCTTTTTCGACGCGGGTAACCCGCGCAATCATCCCGCGTGATTCAAGCTCCTCATAAGCGCGCATAACTGTTCGAGTGGAGTATCCTGTGATTCCCGCGACGGTTGCATTGCTAGGCCAACACGAGCGATTTTGGATTGACGCGAATCGACAGAGCACCGTAAAGACGAAACGAGCTGTGGATGATAAAACCGTATCCATGACAACGTCGAAGTCGACACATATCCACCAAAAATCTTTAGATTGCTGTCTCTCAACCTGCATGTGTAACCTCCTCCAATCCCTTTTTGATAGCGTATGTGTCCAACATGGTTTGAGCCTTCTCGACATTCAAGCACACAGGGATCGGCTTGAATTGTTTGTATCCTCCCGCCGTTTTGTGACACACCATGAAAAGGTCGGGATTCTTCGCGCACTGTACCCCTATCACTTTCTTGCCGTAGCGGTAAGTTTTACCGAAGAAATCTGCCATAGTTTGCTGACACCTCCAAATGCTTTTTTGCAATCTCACTACACTCATATAACTTTTTATGTATGACACGCATTGCCTGAACATCGTCGGGCGACGCTCCGTCGTAAACATCAATGACTCCCACGAACGCCGACAGCATTGAGTGGATCGTCTGCCAGCGTTCGTGTCGTTTACGCTGGATGTTGAACTTGCGATTAAATCTGTTCATTTATCATCAATGATTCGGAGAAGTCGCGCCAATCTCCCGCGCACCTCACGCGTAAGGTCAACGGAGTAAGTCCCCTCCCAGAGCAGCTGGTCAATAATGGTGCAGGTCTCGTGCATCACGGCGTATATAAGTTTGGAGTAAGTGCAGACACGAGTGTTCATGACATGATTGAACCCTTCAGATAGCCTTTTGCCCCACCGATCCACACTTTGCCATTCTTCATACAGTTCGGGCATGGGATCAAAGACTTCCTCGTCGTTGTCGCCAAAATCAATGACTTCGGCAAAATTACTAAAGTCATATACATTGTCCACAAGTTTCCGAAGGGCCGATAAATCATCTTCCGAATTAGCTTTATCTGTGTGTACACTCACAATGGCATCGAAAGCAACCACTTCAAATTGTTTCAATAGGTTGTACATAAACAACGCATTGGCATAAAGATTAGCCGCTGTTTCCTTGTTGATCACAGACCTAGGTTCAAACGTTTTGACTAATTTTCCGTCGTAGTAAATGTCCATTTTTGCCATTTTCTTTCACCTATCTTGCCTTCTGTTCTAAGCATCTCTAGCTTCCTGCATGGAGGGGCGATAGATAATGACTCCACAATCCTCGCAAACAGCCTCATATGGTGAATGTGAATATTCCTGTCTCACATCAATATTGACACTCCCACAGAATGGACAGGGTTTCAGCACGTCCGTATGCTTTATCATTTTTTCTCCTTCCCTGCGACATCAGCCACACTTACTCCAACACCCATTCGGGCATTTCACGCACCCGGACTCGTGTATAAGCTCCGCACCGCAATACTCGCAATGATCCTCATTATCTTGCGTGTTTGTCTCCTCAGCTCCAAGATAAGCGGGCGGTAAGTCCTTGCTCTTTCGAACGTCCTTTATACAGTGTCGTCAAAATAAATAATCTGTGATAAATTATTAAAAATTTTTATTTCAAGAGTGGGAATTTTTTATGAAATCTGAACATCATAGACATGACATATCTGATAGAGCATGGGAATTATTGAAAAATCATTTACCTGGACAAAAGGGAAAGCGTGGAGGACAGGCTCGTGATAACAGACAGTTTATTAATGCTGTCATTTGGATTTTACGCACTGGTGCTCCATGGCGGGATTTGCCTCCGGATTACGGGGACTGGAAAAACACTCACCGCCGTTTCTGTCGTTGGCGAGACAGAGGAGTATGGGAAAAGTTATTCAAATTATTTGTCCAAGATCCTGATTTTGAATGGCTTATGATAGATGCTTCATATATCAAAGTCCATCCCCACGCGGCAGGAGCAGTCGGAGGCAACCAAGCAATGGGCCGTACAAAAGGGGGCTCAACACGAAGATACACCTTGCAGTAGATTCTTTTGGAATGCCTATTCGCGTCATTGCTACAGACGGAACTGTTGCAGACTGTTCTATGGCTGGTGAACTTATTGATGGCGTTGAGGCTGATTACCTTTTGGCGGATAGAGGTTATGATACTGACGCGGTTATTGAGCAGGCTACAGAAGCAGGGATAGAAGTTGTTATTCCACCGAAGAAAAATCGAAAGAAGCAGCGGGAATATAACAAAGACATATATGAAAATCGTCATCAAGTAGAAAACACGTTTTTAAAATTAAAACAGTGGCGAGGCATTGCAACCCGCTATGCGAAGAAAGCATCCTCATTCATAGCTTCTGTGCAGATAGGCGCGATGTTCATGTGGCTTAATATATTATGACGACACTGTATAACACC
Source organism: uncultured Fretibacterium sp. (assembly GCA_937915755.1). Classification (GTDB taxonomy): domain Bacteria; phylum Synergistota; class Synergistia; order Synergistales; family Aminobacteriaceae; genus JAFUXM01. The sequence continues at coordinate 28,985 of CALGGR010000100.1, forward strand.
GACGAGTGACTTCTCGTCATGAGGAGACGTTCTTCATGACTCAGGATTTTTGCTTTACTCACTGCTGACTTCCTCCTTCCTTCGACTCTTCAACGGGCGACCTCTCCGCTTCGGAGCAGTGCTGACTGTGATGTTCACCGTCGTTCCGTTCAGTCGTTCACGCCATTCCAAAATATCTGACAGTCTCCAGCGCGTGGCCTTCTCCGAAAACTTCAGACCGGGCGGTAACTTCCCTTCCTTCAACCATTCCCAAAAAGTTGAGTAGGCAATGTTCAGCCTGTCGCAGATCTGTTTAGGATCGAGCCATTCATCGGAGGGCAAAGGCGCAGGCGGCGTTTGCGCAGGCGGCGAATCGTTCATCTCGGCAACGTAACTCTCAAGGTCTTCGAGTTCCCTTTTCAAAACGCGAATCCGGAAAAGCACGGCGTTTTTGTCTGTCATATCAGTCAGTCCCCTCTCTGGCGAATGGAGTGCTGAAGGTGCGCCCGAGTAGGTATGTGAAATAGTCGCCTTGATTCTGGACTTCGAGAAGTTCCCAACAGTCATTCTTATCCCGAAGAAGCTCGTTGACTTCGTCGGGGTTGGTGATGACTTTGATTTCGCGAATGTCTGACGGATGAATCATGATGTGCTCCTATGCCGGTTGAATTGCGCCGCGTCTAATCTGGACCTCGAACGCGCTGTCAATATCCGCGCAGAGTTTTCGTTTGAGTTCTTCTTTTTCGGCGTAAGTCTTTGGAAGCCCAGCACCTTTAATGCCAATTTCCCCTAACTTTCCTAGGAATAGTTCGAATAAATTCCCGTTCATATTTATCTCTCCCTTCTCGAATTTGTCCCAGTCGTATGAGAGGGTTACTTGAATTTTGCCGTCGCTCGGACCGTTGAGGAGTTCATCAACACTCACGTGGAGTGCTTCTGCTACCTTCCGTGCAACTTCTAAAGATGGTGTTACCACACCCCGCTCGTACCTGGAAAAGGAGTTGGCATTTATGCCAGTGAGATTTTCGAGGTCCATATGAGATAATCCCCGTTTTTGTCGTATTAACTTCAATCCCTTCAAAAACTCACCTCCTTGATGAATATGAGAAATTATACAAATTTGCATTGTCTTTGTCAATACAAATTTGTATTTTAGTCAAAACATTAAAGCTCTTGTTTTTTCGACGTCAAATCTGTATTTTAATCATGACAGATACTCAGGGAGGTGAACAAATGTGCCTATTGGGGACAGGATTAAAGAATTACGGACGAAGTTGAGATTGTCGCAGGGAGAGTTAGGAGATAAGATCGACACTGACAGCTCGATAGTTTCTCGATGGGAAACCAACAGAGTACGCCCCAGCCATAGGTATATAGCCAAACTTGCGAAGGCATTAGGGACATCGGCAGATTATCTGCTTGGGGACACAGATGATCCGTCTCCATCTGATAATATGTTGTTGCTCACTCCATCGGTAGAAGATGCTGATGTTCCCAAACGTTTGATTATCAAAAATAGAGATATGTATGTTGACTTGCCTGAGACCGCGGAGGGGTTTGAGATCCTGCGAAAATTTTTCGATATGCAAGCCATGAAGAATGGGATGTCGCCGACTGCAGTCGTGGCGATGTGAGAGTGAGGCGCAAAAGTGTTTACGAAAGTTGTCGGGGTAACACACAAAAATAGAGACGGGACAAGTCGGCAGAGAATATTAGAGAAAATGCGACGCGAAGATCGCGAAGGTGAGGCCGTTTATCTCATACATGAACCTGATAATCCATTCGATGAAAACGCCGTGAAGGTTGAGAACTCCGACGGTAAGCAGCTGGGGTATTTGAATAGTGAGTTGGCTGAAGACCTCGTGGAGAGGATGGAGAATGGAGAAGTCTTCAAGGCGGTTATTTCGGAGTTCACGGGCGGTGATGAGCTGAGGGAGAACATCGGCTGTAACTTAGAGATCACTTCCGAGCGGGCAAATCCTTCACGGAGTGCATTTCCGCAAGTTGAATCGTCAACCTCTAAGCCGACCGTAACTCAAGATGATTGGGCAATTTTGTGTGTTGTAGCTTTAGCTGTGTCTATTGCATTGATAGTAGTGGTGTCGCGTATAAGTAGCACGAAGGTTGAAGAGTCAACGAAGTCGTGGGTACATCCATATCTTAGAGACGGTGGTGCAGCGGCGCAGTCGGTGAGCGTCGACAAAGAAGCGGAAGCCCGGAGGAAAGCACAACGTGAAGCACAGAAAAAGGCGGTCGCTCAAGAGCTGTATGAGTTGCGGAAGAAATTGACTTCGACGTTTGATGAAGTTGAGCGTGTTAAGTGGATTTATGACAAGACAACAAAGAAATTGATTGATCGGAGGACAAGCCGGAAGAGTTATTTTTACATTTATCTAGGACAACGAGAGGGAGCGGAGACAATGTGACCGAGACTTCGTGCTGGTTTTTTACGTTCGGACTGGATTCACTTTGACCGGATTGTGGTGAATATCGACGGGGATGTCGGGCAGTTGTCGTTTAAGTATTTTGATGTACAGCGGGATGTTTTGGGCGGAGATACTGTGTCGGAGTATGTCGATGTGCCAGCGCAGAAATGGGAGAATCTGATAAAGCGGATGGCGAAGGGGAAGAAAGTTACGGTGAGGTTCGTTGGGTCTCAGTATCGGCATGATTTCACGATGACGATGGAGCAGAAAAGTGCGTTGTGGAATATCTGGCGGGTGTATGAGTTGATGAGGTAATTGCAATGTCTCAAGATGAACGCATCCAAAAGGTACTAGATAGCTGGCGTGGCTCGCAAAGGCTGAAGGAAGACACTTGGCAAAATGTTCAGCGGGTATTGGACTACTATGGCTTCACTTACGAGCGAAAAAAAGAATGGGTATGTCGTCATGACGACCTGACTGAGTTAGCAAAAAATCCTCGTGCAAAAGGAATCATACAAAGTGCCGGATTAGGTTGTCTCGGAGATTTTGCAATCGCTGTAACACACGGTACTAATCGCAAGGCAGGAATGGTCATTCAGCGTTATCTAAAAATCATCTTGAAAGCTATTGACCTGC
>CALGGR010000101.1 GCA_937915755.1 uncultured Fretibacterium sp.
TATATAATCCTTGCGATTCACTATATACATGTTTCACAAGTCCGCCAAGTCTCCTGAGTTCTTTCAGAATATTCAACTCTGACTTCGCCATTACGTGAAATCCAAGCATTCGTTTTCGGGCATATTCAGATATTGATAAACCCGACAATTCCGCCTGCTCTTTTATGGTCGCGTACTCATCTGGCGTTACTCTCAAATATAAACGGCAATTCCTCAATACCCGTTCCATTTTTACCTCCCTTATCTCTGAAAATTTTTCGGGGTCAGGGGCTTTTCCCTGACAAGCTCACGTGAGAGACTGTTCACAGCCGATTACGTTTCTTCGTCCTTTGTCTGCAAATTACATAGTAATTTTGTACGGCAAAGGGCCTGCTTGTCCCGTTTCCCCTTTTCTCTTCCGTTCAGTCCTTGAGTATATAAATCTCCTTAAAAATATGAGTTAAACTCATAACTTTTTCCCCCGTGTTATGTTTTGTGTGCTTAGGGGTGGCCTTGCTTCACTCAATTAAACAAACACACAAAGGAGGGATTTTCGTGTTAGCTGCTACTTCTCAAGTTTGCCCGAAGGGTCTGGTCGCTTTTGAAACTTTGAAGGCCGTTCATTCCAAAATCGTTGGTCTTCCTGTCAAAGAAAAGAAGTTCTTTAAGACGAGGGAAGCGGTTGATTATTTGTTTCATGACATTCATGACGCTATCGTCAATAAAAACTACACCGTTGAGGACATCTCGGAATATTTCGTTTCGGCTGGCTGGCTCATCAGTCAGACTTCCCTTAAACAGTTCTGGCGGTTCTTTCGGGTCTGCATGGAAAGCTACAAAAATTCAAATATTTCTACTGCTAAAAAGGAGCAGCATGAACATTCAAAAGTCGGTACAAAGAAGGGCAAAAATTTATCTTCAGTCGGTGCTGAAGTTGTTACAGAAACTATTGCAGATAAGAGTGTAAAGGACAGCAAAATTTTATCTGCCGAGCATGAAAATACTGCTCCCGTGTCCCAACAAGAGAGCGTACAAAAAGAGAGTGTTCAATCGCAAAACAGCGCACATTTTAATTTACCGCCTGATACGGAGGACTTGTAAAAATGGCTGAAACAAATTCACGATTTTTATATTTCATCGGCGGTAGTAAGGGCGGGGTCGGCAAAAGTATTTTAAGCATGATTCTTGCCGATTTTCTTACTCAATGCAGACACAGAAAAATTATTCTCGTTGAAAGTGATACGAGTAATCCTGACGTGGGAAAAACTTTCACTCACAATGACGACGTTGAAGTTATTTCTCTGTCTCTTGATAATGCTGACGGCTGGATTGAACTTGTTAATTATTCTGAAGCAAGCGACAAGGACATCGTTATAAATTCCGCCGCTCGGTCAGGGGAAGCTGTTGAAAAATTCGGCGGCACTCTTATCGGAAGTTTAGAGGAACTTCACAGGCAACTCGTCTCCTTCTGGGTTATCAATCGTCAGCGAGACAGTATTGAACTCCTCAAAAAATATATGGACGTTGTTCCAGGTGAATTGCACGTTGTCAGAAATACTTTTTACGGCGAACCTCAAAAATTCGAGCTGTTCAATAACTCTAAGACAAAAATTGAGGCTGAAAAACGCGGCGTTACTATCGATTTTCCTGACCTCGCTGATCGCGCTGCTGGTGAACGTGGGCATTAACTATACTCTGATCTTCGGCCATTTCGGCGCACCGGAGCTGGGCATTACCGGCGCCGCCATCGGGACCATAGTCTCAAGGGTTGTGGAGCTTACAGTGCTTGTGCTTTTCCATGTTTTTAAAGTTAAAGAGCTGAGGCTTTTTACGCTCAGCTCCTTAAAATCAGATAAAGATCTGGTAAAAGATTATTTTAAATCGGTATCTAACTTGGGCGAAGAATCTGAGCTTGAGCCGATTACTAAGAAGCCGATGGTTGCGGAGAAAGTGGAGTTAGTTAGCAACCCTCGGAGTAGGAGCGCGAAACTAAGGGCAGCTGTCAAGCGCTGACTTAGCTTCTCACCGACTCTGAGGTTTGTTAAAAATAAAAAACAAAATAAAAAAAAGGAGCAAATATGCCACGACAAATCAAAACCATCTTTTCGCAAAGTTTTCTTGACGCCATCAAGCAAGATGAGGTTTTGCTTTATGAGCGTTAAGAACCCCCAACGCCATCCAGCGCATTCTGGATTACTACAACAAGCAATAAGGAGAGCCATCAGCATCGCCTCGCTGTTGTGGGCCTGATTGCCGCAATCGAACCGAATCCTTCGCGAGCATTCCGACGCAAGCCCCGAGAAGAGCCGCACCGTCGTATGCTGTGCATCAAAAGAAAAACCCTTCCCCCAACGAAAGAAGGT
>CALGGR010000102.1 GCA_937915755.1 uncultured Fretibacterium sp.
TTCCGTGATCACGCTCGCGTCTATCTGCGCGTATGCAAATGCGTAATCATCGATCGCGGGCGCGTCATTATCATCATCCGCCGCAAGATACATATCTGAGGTCACTCTGAAGGAATCCAGAGCGTTGCCCTTCGTATCAACGAGATATGCATATACCAGTATCTGGTTTTCCGTTATTTCTTCGTCTTCGTCTTCAGCTTCCAAACTAACGGATTTCGTCAATGTCTCTACTATGGTAACTTCAAATTCTGGCATGTCTTAACTCCTTCTAATCTTCCTGTACTTTCCTCTCCCAAGAAACTCTATGAAGCCTTTATCCCTCAAGAACTGCAGCTGCTGGCGTATCTTGGCCGCAACGTTGTGATTGTCAGGGTGCTTTAGCCTAAGTTCTTCCTCGAAGGCGTACAGGTCATCCAGTGAAAAAATCTCGCGAGTGATCTTATCAACACATCTTATAATGTCCATAAGCCAACCCCGCAGATTCATATTCTCAACTTTGAGCCTCACTGCCTGAGCATAATTCTTCATCACAAAGTCCTTGAGGAGTTCTCTGCTTGATTCGATGACAGCTATCTTTCCAGCAGAAGGAATGCCTCCATAATCACAGGTTTGGGTTCGTACTGCTGGTTATCCTCTCACGTGCCGCGTAATATGCTCCGTCAAGTATGCTCCTGCCTATGGGTCTTCCCTTGCTCTTGAGCTCGTATATTTCACCGCATTTCGTACAATAAAAATCTGCCAGCTTTGTATTGTTCGGAAACTTCATCAGGGTTTCATTGCCGCAAGCAGGACAATACATCTCGTTCATGAACCAAGACTCACTAAACACTCTGATGCGCTGTGAAGGACTCTTATAGTTGAGGTTCAATATTTCCGGGAAAATCAGATTCATCGTTCACAAAAAATTGCCCCCCGACTCAACGAGGGGCACACACTGCCTAATTCCTTACGCTATCGTTACATCCCTGCACAGATACACGTCCTGCACAGCGTTGATGATCTGAACCCCCTCGCTCATCGGACGCTGGAACGCCTTCCGACCGAGAATCAGTCCCATTCCTCCGGCCCTCTTGTTGACTACCGCAGTCCTGACCGCCTCGCTCAGGTCGCTCGCTCCTCCTGAAGCTCCGCCCGAATTGATGAGGCCTGCACGTCCCATGTAGCAGTTCGCAACCTGATAGCGCGCAAGGTCTATCGGGGGATCTGTCGTGAGTGTGTCATACATTTCGTGCGAAGTCTTGCCGTAACCTTTGCCCATTGCAGTATAACCCCCGTTATTCTCCGGTAATTTCTGCTTTATGATGTCTGCCTCAATAGTTACGCCTAGATGATTGGCCTGCCCTGTAAGGTCTGCTGAGGCGTGATAGTCCGTAACTATATCGTCCCTCTTGAGCTTGAAGGCAGAATTACGCAGATAGCACCATAATATTGTGGCCATTCCCATTTTATGCGCCTCGTGAAATGCCTTTGAGACCTCCTGAATCTGCCTCGTTGACTGATCACTGCCGAAATATATCGTTGCTCCGACTGCCACAGCTCCGAGTTCATACGCCTGCTTTACTGAAGCAAACATAACCTGATCATATTCATTCGGGTAAGTCAATAATTCGTTGTGGTTGAGCTTCAGTACAAACGGTATTTTATGCGCATATTTCCGAGCCAGATCGGAAGAGCGTCGTGTAGGGAAAGAGTGTAGA
>CALGGR010000103.1 GCA_937915755.1 uncultured Fretibacterium sp.
GTCCTGAAAGCATCATCATATGGAGTAGGAACGATATTTGAGTCTCTATCGCTTCTCCCTTTCTCACGCTTACTGTCATTATCCGTTTTAATCACCTCCATTCAAATTGATAAACTTAATTATACATTATTTAGAAAGTGAGCAAGGGGACGGCCTTGTAACACTTAGAGAGTTTAGCCGTGCCTAAATACCGAGAATCGAAACCACGAGGCGAATCACTAAGTAGCCAGACTTCATCAGACGCTAAAGTAACGGGAAGAGTGAAAGCTCTCAAAAATCTCCCCGCCCTGTCGTGGGAGAGCGGCGCACTGTTAGGAAATGTAACACCGTTAATGAGAATAAGGCCGTTATCAGTAAGTTCGACAGTATCACCGTGAAGGCCCGCAATTTTTTTCAAGAAAGGTTTATTTTCGCCCCAAATATTTTTCCTGAAGTATTCAGGAGGCACCCATTCAGTAGAACAGAAAGCATCAATAGGAACTTGAACGAAGTCGCCTTTTTGAGGGAGAGTATCGAGTTTCAGCCACAGCCCGCGAGGAACAGAAGCTGTAGTGTTAAGAATCAGACACTCCGAACAGATGAGAGTAGCAAGGATAGACCCCACAAGAATAATAATGAGAGCGTTTCGCTTTTGTTTGCGTCTGCACATGATGAGCCTCACTTCCTGAAGACGGGTTTGCCGTTATTGTCGTTGGCGGTCATTTTGCAATCAGGATAATTAGAACAACCCCAGAATGCGCCATTCTTGCCGTTGCGTAAGAACATAGGCGCACCGCAACGAGGACATTTGACGGAACTTTTCTTGGTAGATTTCTTGCTGTCAGACTTTTTAGAAGTCCCATTGTCAAAGCTCTGAACGGTGATAGGCTGTGCGGAGGCGATAATTTCCCTGATAGTGTCCTGAATATAGTTAATGACTTCATCAATGGACATTTCAGAAGCCTTAACTTTCCTGAAGTAAGTTTCCCAGATAGCGGTGAGGTCAGGGAGCGTGATATTTTCAGGCAGTGCGTGAATGAGATTCCTTGCGGCAGTGGAGGAGATTAAGTGTTTGCCTTTCTTAATTAACATTCCGCCATCGATAAGTTCTTGAATTATTCCGGCTTGTGTAGCGGCAGTACCGATCCCATCAGTTTCCTTGAGAATTTTTTTGATCTCAGAGTTGAGGACATAGAGATAGACAGTGTTCATGGCTTTGAGCAGGGTAGCCTCAGTGAATCTTGCAGGAGCTTTAGTTTTCTTCTCCAGCATGTTAATCTCGTTGCATGAGCCGTTTTCGCCCTCTGAAGTTTGGGATAAAGGAGCGGAATTATTATCCTCGTCATTGTTATCGTTTTCATCGTCTTTGTCCTGCGAATCAGCTTCAAGGGATTTCCAGCCCTCATGAAGAAGTTGCCGCCCCGAAGCAGTAAAGAGTTGTCCGTCAATGTCAGCATTGATGTTGACCTGCAAAAATTCAAAATCCGGCATGAAGAAGGAGATATAACGCTTTGCAACCAGCTCAAAGATGAAAGCCTCGTCGCCTTCAAGTTGTTTCGAGAGTTTGCAGGAAGCGGACGGGATAATGGCGTGATGTTCTTCAACCTTCTTAGAGTTGAAGACAGGGGTTGAGCGTCCTTTATCAACAGCTTCAGGAACTTTGACGGAGGATAATTTTTCGATAACGTCAAAGACATGTTGAGCCTCATCGTGATGAGCGTCGGGCAGAAATTCACAGTCCGAACGCGGATAAGTTAGAATGCCCTGCTCATAGAGTTTCTGACAGATCTCCAGAGTTTTAGCCGGAGACAAATCGTACTTTTTCGATGCAATCACCTGTAATTTCGGGAGGGAGAACCCGACAGGAGGCTTTGAAGCTGATTTTTTGCTCTCGTACTTTGTGATAGTAGCATTTTTGCCTTTAAGTCTTGTAACGAGGGCTTCAGCGACAGATTTATCGACGAGGTGTTTTTCTTCGTCAAGCCCCTGCTGTTCATCTTTAGGCTTCCACGTAGCATAGAAAGAGCCATTTGCGACCTCAATGTTTGCCCTGATAATCCAGAAGGGTTTAGGGGTGAATGCTTCAATATCTTCATCACGTCTGACAACGAGAGCGGTAACGGGAGTTTTAACCCTTCCAATTCTAAGAGGGCCACCGCTATAACCGTTTCTTTCAGCCATCTTTGTATAGAGGCGAGTTAAATTCATGCCATGCAACCAGTCGGCGCGACTACGAGCGAGAGCGGCATCACGGTCTCCGTGAAAATCCGAATCGGGTTTTAGATTATCGAGAGCCTTCTTGACAGCTTCGGGGTTAGTG
>CALGGR010000104.1 GCA_937915755.1 uncultured Fretibacterium sp.
ACCCACCACAGCCGGGCATCGCGGTAATACTTCCACGCTATGATGTCTATGCGTCTGCTGTCTGCGTCCGTAACAACGTGAAACATATCAGAGTCATGCTCTCTGAGCTTCAAAGGCTGCCGTGTTCCCCAAAAATCACCGTTCTTGCTGTCCTGATAAAGTACAGACCAGTTATAGCGGCTGGTGTTCGGTAAATCGCTCATCCTCTCACCTCGTTTGTATCTCTGCTTTGTTCTATATATTCTGCAAGCTCGATTGAAGCCTCTGCAAATGTGCAGTTAAGCTCCTTGTCAAATCTTTGGCGCGTTATGCTGCAACTCCTCATAACCCACTGCTCATCAGGCCAAGTATCACCAAATACTAATAACAGCCTTGACGGGGCTTTCTTCAAATGTCCGCCGTCGTATTCAGGATACAGCCAAGCCTGAAGATTTCTTATAGCTTTAGGCACGTCATCAGTAGCTCCGTAGTGCAGATAAATTGTGAATGATAACGTCCTTGTGCTGCCATTCGTAAATTGCAGACGCGGGTGACTCATGCCTGGTATTTGTATCTCTGCAAACTCAGTACTCTTGCTATCCTCGAAACTATCAGGATTGAGATCGAACGTTATTCTTGCCGCGCTCTCAGTATCAACAAGTGCGCCTAGATTTTCTGTTACGTTATCCCTCAAAATTCACTCACTCCATTTCTGGCACTCTGACGTTCAGTCCATTTCAAGACAGCAGAGCCTACCTTCTCACCATCGATATACAATTCCACAGGTTTGCCCTCAATTGTAACTTCAACATGATTATTCACGCTTACGGGTCTGTCTGGTGATTGTTCCTGAGCATTAACCTGAGCCTGCCCGTTCATTACAGCCTGATTCTGTGCGTGCTGAATTAACAGCGGAGAACTAGGAGCTTGACTCTGCGGTGCTACAAGTTTAATGCCAGTTTCCTTGTTGTTCAGATTATCTGCAAGACTATCAATCGCATTCCCGAAGTCTGACAAATCCAGCGGAGCATTAAATACGTTAGGCGGCTGTACACTGACAGGAGCAGAAGATACTAACGGCGAAATATTTACGCTTGCAGGTGCTGGCTGTGCAGGAGCTGAAATGTTCACGTTTGGCGATGCTGTCTCAGGTGCAACAGCATTCAAATACGGCATGACATCATCATTGCTTACGCCTAATTCACTTATTGCTGACATCAATAAAGGGATTCCGCTGCTTCTATCTTCCAGAGGAACTATAGCTTCACGTCCTGCTTCACCAACAAGCCCTAAATGCGGCTGTGTGATTATTCCTCCGGCAGCATATGCAGGAACGTTGCTTTTATTGCGTCCTCCCGATGCTCTTTGGGGTTGTGCTGAGAAAAAACCGCTTGCAGGCTGATTTACTGTTCCTACTTTAACATCAAGATTTCCTGCCTGTGATACCGCAGCCAATTCACGAGCTACACCGCCCAAAGCTGAAATCAAACTGTTGACAGCAGGTATAACTGTACTGCTAATTCTGGTTGCTATACCCTGCATTACTGTGTAAATCTGCTCGAAGCCTTCTCCAAGTGATGCCTTAAATGGCTGCCATGCTGCGGTCATTTCTGCTACCCGTTGACTAAAGCCCTCGCTCATTCTGTTTAACACAGTAATATCCTGCACTTGTGCTTGAAGCTGTTCCTGATTTACAGTTTCAGCATCTTTGCCGAAACCAAATAATCCTTTCGTCCAGTCCCAAGCTCCAGAAACATAATCTGATGCAGTGCTCCACGTGTCTTTGATGAAGCCGGTTACTCCATTCCACGCTCCTTTAAGGGAGTCACAGACAGAAGAAAATCCTGACGAAAGAGAATCCCAGAAACCAGAAAAATCTATTTTCAGCATTCCAGCAAGATTATTCCAGCCTGAAAGCAATAATCCTTTAGCACTCTCAAAACTGCTGGTCAATCCTTCCCAGACGTTAGGCAAACCTTCAAATGAAAGTGAATTTGTTAAAGACTGCCAGCCCGATGAAAGAATATCTTTCGCACTCTCCAAGCCTGACGTTATATCGCCCCATGATATAGAGAAATTTTCAGGGAATATGTCTTTAAGAGACCATGAATCCCACCATGATGCAAAATCCTGCCACTTCTGACTGACATAGCCCCACGCTTCGGACGCATAGCCTTTCACAGACGAAAAGACATTTGACAGCGATAACGTGTCCCACCACGATTTAAGGCTGTCCCATTTCTGAAGAATATAGGCTTGAGCTTCTCGTGCATGATCCTTCATCGGCGCGAATATATCAGCAAATGACCAAGAGTTCCACCAATTTGAAACACTCTGCCACTTCTGTTTTACGTAATCCGCAGCATTCTGTGCAAATGCTATTACAGGCGCGAATACATCAGTGAATTTCCATGAATCCCACCATGCTTTGAGTTCTTCGAATTTTTGTATAACGTAATCACGTACTCTTTTTGCAAAGTCAATAACAGGAGCGAATACATCAGCAATCGTCCACGAATCCCACCAATCTGCTACTGCCTGCCATTTCTCTTTAACCCAATCAGCAGCAGCTTGTGCATATTCGCCCATATTTTCCCAAAAATTAGCAAACCATTCCGAAATTTCTTCCCAGTGGCTGTAGAGATATATTCCGGCAGCAACACAAACTGCTACGATTGCGAGTATCGGGTTTGCAAGTATCATAGCGTTTAGAAGCGCAAATGCTCCCGTTACAGCTTTGACAATCCCAACAACTATAGAAATACCTTTGAACGCCGCAATCACCGTAAGGACTATCGGAGCAATACGTCCTATGAGCTGTCCCCAAGCCTTCCATGTTTCGGCCTGAGTCTTAGCAACAGGCTTTAGGATACCCAGAAATTTCAACAATTCCTGCCCACTCTCAATAACTGGAGCAAATATACCCTTTAACCAATCAATGCCTCCCTTTAGGAAGTTTAGCCCTTCCTTGAAGCCTTCAACTAGCCCATTCCAGAATTGCCTAACTCTGAAGAAAACCTTGCCCATAGTTACGGCGAAGTCCCAAATCCCTGCGGCCTTGAGCTTGTTCGCAAGTTCTTCATCAACCTCAGCTATTCCATCAGTGCTGGCACTAAGAGCCATCTTGAAGCCCTCACTAACGGCTGTAACCATGTCGCGGATGCCCCAGAGATTTTTGCGCCATGCGTAAAACAAGATTCCGGCAAGAGCAACCAAGCCTACAATAGGAATAGTCAGCTTTGAGAAGGAGGCTAAAGCCATACGAGCCTGCATTCTGATATTTGAGAGTGCCGAGACAGCCATAATCTTTAACAGAGGCCACATCTTAATTAAGCCGCTGATTGACATTAAAGCTCCGACGACGATTAACGCAGCACCTGATAATCCCAGCAACGCAGTTGTGAAACCGATAACCGCCTTTGTGAGTATTGGGTGAGCTTCGATTAACTGTGTCAGCCAGCTTTTGAACTCGGCCATCTTGTTAATTATCCATGTGTAGACCGGTAATAAGTGATTACCTATCGCAATTCTCAAACCTTCGCTTGCACTCTCAAGTCGTTTCATTGCTCCCTGAGCTGTCGCGTTCATTCGTTCGGACATTTCTTTTGCTGCTCCTGAACAGCTGTACAAAGCCTTCTCCAATTCTGGAAGACTTCCATCCGCAACAGCTTCCATTACAGCGAGCATTCCCGAAGCGGCCTCAGCACCAAAAATATTTGCAAGATAGCCGAGCTTTTGAGCTTTTCCCATTCCAGTCATCTTAGCGGCTAAATCAGTCATAAGGTCGGGAATTGGCCGTAAATTTCCTTCTGCGTCTTTGCTCGAAACTCCTAACGCCTTAAGAGCTTTTGCAACTCTCGTAGGTTCCTGTGACAATCTCAGGAATGCCGCTTTTAATGCTGTTCCAGCCTGTGAGCCTTTAATTCCTGAATTTGCCATTGCTCCGAGCATCGCGTTAGTCTGCTCAATCGTGAAGCCCAAAGCCGAAGCAGGTTTTGCAACATATTTCAAGCTCTCTCCTAAAAGTGAAATGCTCGTGTTGCTCGCTGAACTCGTTTTCGCTAAAACGTCTGCTACCCTGTTCATCTCCTCTGCTCCTAGTCCGAAACCTCGTAACGCACTCGAAGCTATATCGGCCGCATTCGCTAAATCCATTCCCTCAGCTGAAGCCATATCAAGAAGTCCGGGCATCGCCGCAATTATTTCATTCGTCTGAAATCCTGCACGCGCTAATAACTCCTGAGAGTTCGCGGCTTGTGTTGCTGAATATTGAGTATCTCGTCCTAAATCGCGGGCTTGCCTTGATAACTTCTCGAAGTCCTCACCAATCGCACCAGAGACGGCCCCAACACGCGCCATTGCTTGCTCAAAATCAGCGGCAATATTTACGGACACTCCGAACATATTATTGAGAACTCCGAACATCTTCGCTCCGGCCGCCATTGACGCAATTCCGCCTATTAACTGTTTAGCTCCTGCGTCAAATTTCTTCATCATGTCCTGTGAAACATCACGTAAAGCCGTCAGTCTTCCTTTGATTGCCTCAAGCCCTGCCGAAGCCCTATCTTGAAGCGATAAAATTATTCCAAGCCCCAACATGTTATCCATAAATCTCACCTCCTGCTTTGAGCGGCTTTAATTGCTTTGTCCTCATCCTCAATGTGCCGCGTTAAGCGTTCAACGTACCATCGAAGAACTTTTACCGGCATGTTCAAAATTTCCTGATAGCCGAAGCCTAATCCTTTTGCGAGAAAAAATATTCGCTCGTCTACAGGCCAATATTGCCCGTTGTCATCAAGGGAGTAAAAAAATCAGGTATCCTTTGCAGTAGAACGTTGTATGAACTCTCACATTCTAGGCATTCAAGCTCAATCGTCGTATCAAGTCCGCCGCGTAAGTTGTTCCCTGCCTTGCGAATTTCCGAAATGTCCTTTGCGAACATTCCCGAAAATTCTTTATACTCTGGAGCGTGGCCATTAAAATTTTTGCACATTGCCATTGCTAGATGTATTCTATCAAGCTCTCGAAGTCCGATTAACCACTGTTCAGTTCTGCCAGTCGGATAATCAATCTCAGCAATCCCGCCCCGTGTCTCCACGATTAAGGGCATGTCATCACGATACGGATAAACTTTCAAAGTGCCATCGTCAAGCATTTCTTGAAGGTTTAAGCTGTAGCCTGAAGTTTTGCCGCATTTCGGGCATTCATAGTTAAAGACCATATCAGGGCCGTAATTCATCATTCGGATTTGGACAAGCAAGTAATTTCTGTCGCCGCTCAACATGTCAAGCAAGAGATTAACAACTTCACCTTCATTTTTCGGCACTGGCTTATCATCAAGCGAGACTAAAGATTTTGCCATGAACTTATTTAACCATTTGCCTGACTTCATAGCCTGTTTGTCATCGAGTATTCTTTCAGCTTCAGCCGTGAACTCCTGAATTTCTACAGGCCGTCCAGAAGGAAGCGAGAATTTCAACGTGTCCATTAAAGCACCTCGACATCCTCAACTGTCAGCGTGAGAGTTTCAACGATATGTTCAGAGCTGCCGCCTTCATTATCACCCCAACTAATTTTTGAGCAGAACGCACCTTTGAGAAGCCAAGTTTGAATTGGAACTCCGACGCGATTAACATGAACGATTTCAACATCTCGTTTGTAGCTTGCTGGTGCGCCCTGATTTCCTGTGAGAGTGTTTACCGCAGAAGTCAGCCAGTTCCACGCAACTCTATCTGACGTATCGGCAAACATTCCCTTTTCGAGTGTGCAATCTCCAAATTTTATTCGTCCTGCATATTTTTCTGGCTTCACACTTCCGCCAGGGTTAAATTCGTCAATTTCAATTTCAGGTTCAGGAATTGTCGCTTTCTGAAAGACTGCCGCGTCAAATCCACTAACACGAACTTGAAACTGCCAACCTTGTCGCGGATTGCCAGGAAAACTAGGTAATAATCCCATAATTTTTTACCTCCTATGCTGCGTCGCCGAGAATATCTACGAGGCTCTCATCGAAATTAGCATCAAGCCGCGTAATCGCCGCGTCAATTTTTACCCACTTAATACCAACTACAGGCTTCACGAAAATCTGACATAAGAACTCGCCGCGCTGTACACTCTCAGGAATATTCAGTTTTGCATCGTCAAGGCTATTTGCGTTCTGGTCGCAGAAAATTCGATAGTCATAAAACCATCGCTGAGCTTTCCATTCTCGGAATTTCGGCTCAAGCCCTCTGTAAAATTCCCGCCAAGTTCGAGGGTCATTAGGCTGATGAATATATGCTCGTGCATAAGCCGCAACAGTTTTCTTCACGACAATTAGCATTCGGCGCACGTTGACTTCACGCAACAACGAAGCCTGACGCTGTAATGTCTGCGCTCCCCAAACTACACTGCCGGTATCCTCGAACACACAGACGGGGTTAATCTGGTTCTCACAAAGATAATTCCCCTCGCCTAATCTTCCTCGCCCCCCAACATTAACGTCAACACCGAGCGCGTTTAAGACTAATCCGCGTCTTGTTCCGGCTGGTACGTAACTTTCATTTGCTACGTAATCATTATTTGCCATAATTCCGAGAACGTCGCCAACGGGAGAAATATAACGTTCTTTTTGCCTCGATACGTCATAAATCTTCAGCTTAGGATAATACATTGCCCCATAATTGCTGACGAAAGGAGAATGACTGTATACTCCTTTACCAAGCCTGAAGTCAACGGCCTCTTGTGGGGTAAGGTCAAACGGCGTCTCGGTAACGAAGAGTAAATCCCCGCGTTCCTGACAATACGCAAGCCCCGCTGTGATTACTGCCGGTGAACTCACGCCAGGAACTGCAAGCTGCATTGCGTCAGTGATATCGTCAAATGCGTGAAGGCCTGTCGTGTTCGTAGCACTGCCGATATAATCCGCGTCGGTCATTCCATCCGTGCCGTCAACTCCGCCGGTCAGTGAGTAAGTTCCGAATGTTGGCAATCCTGAGCCGGTTATCTCGAACTCAAGATATGAACTTCCGGAGTTCTCAATGTATTTTTCCGCGCTCTCACTCATTGAGAAATCTTCAAGGCTCTCTACCTGCTCGCCGTCCTCGTAAACTGTAACGTTAAATAAATTTGCGGGGTCAATGCTGTCCTCTGAAATTTTCACCTGAAGATTATTGCCCCAAATTCCCGGTGAACTTGCGCTAATTTTTAACGAGTTCGGATTGGCTGAAGCATTTTTCGCCGTCAACGTATTCTTCTTCGTTATATCCGTATAATGAGCCGTCCGAGATACCCACAAAACAGCTCCATAACTCAATGCGCGTTTCGCTAACATCGGGAAATCTGAGGTCTTCAAATCTCCGCCGAAAACTCGCTCAAATTGAATTTCCGAACTGATTAATTGCGGCTCACCAATTGGGCCTTTCTCTGTGATACCAATTACGCAGGATATTCCCTTCAACATGGTATCAACATAGTAGCTCAAATCGGTCTCAGTAACTATTACGCGCGGTAATCCTATCCCCATTATTCAGCAACCTCCTCAATCGACACTAGCCCTTTTTCCTCTGCAAGTCTCAGAGCATCGCTGATTTTTTCTCCTTGAACTTTTGCAATCCCTTTTATTCTGAGATAAATACTGCTGCCGTCATTTAACGGGTAATCTCGCGGCCCGTCGCATAAATTTCTAATTAAGCATTCTTTCATCATTGCACCTCACTATAACTTTCTCAATTAACGGCCAAATTTCTTGAATTTCGCTGTAGACTTCAACGTCATAAATAATTATTCCTGCTTGTCCTTGATAGACCTGTGAAATGTTCGGAGTTGTACTAACCTGCGGAGCTTTTTCCAATCGCCATAAATATTGACGTTCACGTTCATCTCGCTTAACTGTAAGCAACGGATAAGCCTGATTAATGCGGCTTAACTTCTCCGTTAATCCCAGCAACTCCCAATAATCAGCACACGAAATATTCACGTCAAATTTCAGGTCATACCATCGCGGCGGAATTTCCCTTATTGCATGGCCAGCTTCCTCATCAATCGCTGTAATTCTCTCAGGGTCACGCATAAGTTTTTTCTTCTCGGTAAGCGTAGGACCGTTTAATACGATTGCGGGAAGTTTTGAGAGTTCTACGATACTTCCAGCATTTAATACGGTATTCTCCTCTACGTGTTCACAAAATAGCGTTGCTAATTCTCGTACTGTCTCCTCAATCATGCGAAAATCCCCTCGATTGCCTCAATGTAAATCTCTGCAACTTTAGCTTTGAACTCGTCACTTTGTAAAATCGGCCTTAAGAATGGACGCGGCGGAATATTTATGTATTGCGTTGAAGCCTTCAAGTGAAGCCCTTGACGATGAAGATATGCCCGCATTTTCGGTGTAACTTTTATCGTACAGCCGAACTCATGAACTGCCGCTATGTTAACCTCTTTACCCTTCTTCACCCCGATAAAGACATGATTAGCATCTACAACCTGATAGGTTACACTTCCGACTAAATCCCCATGATCGATTAATGGCTTGCTTGAACCTTTGCGCGCTTTCGTAAAACTGCTCAATGGTGTAAAAGTTTGTCCGCCAGGAGAGCCGCTGACAATTCCCTTCTTAACTGCGCTAGCTCCGAAATTTCCGACACGTTCAGCCGCCCGCTTTATTCCTTCAGCAATTTTTGACGGGTTCAGCATTCCTTCAAGCCTGTCCCAGTCTCCTGATAACTTGCTCATCTTGTGCGCTTCCTCGAAAAATAAACATGGACATGATGACTTTTTCCGTGATAATGTGCCATTGGCCGGACCTCAATAACAATCAGGCGTGAGCTGTCTTCAAGTTCAAGTTCATCGCCGACAGTTCCTTGCCAGTCTTCAGCGTAAAAAACTATATGCCCGTCGTTCAAAGGATCATTGCCATCGCTGACAGGCATTAATTGCTCAAATTTTTCATACTTGACTTGTCCGTAAAGTTCAATAGGTTCAAGCCATTCAATTTTTCCCGGCAATCCAAACTCTAGCGCAGTCTCTGGCTTTTTTCGGCGGTGAAGAATTACTTTGACGGGGTGAATTATCTTCGGCCTCATGCTCTCCTGTTCCATAAGGCTATTAATTCAGCTTCATCATCGCTGGCCATTGAGGCTATTCCGCAATCCTCACAGGCTATTGACATGAGTTTTTCTCCGTCAGCTTCAAATTCACCGATTGAGGCTTTACCTCCGCAGAATGGACAAGGAGCTATTTCCTCGCGCTTGTTCCAGTCATCAATTACACGCTGCTTATCCTCTGAAGCTCCCGTGCTCGCGCCGCAATTCTCACAATAAACGCAATATACTTTTCCGCCCTCAAATTCATTCTCATCAAGAGAGGCTGAACCTCCGCAAAATGGACATGATTTTATCTTCATACTATCGCCATCCTAAATTTTGAACGTGTATATTTCCTTAATATCTGGTCAATCTCTGTATCGCCGGTTATCGAACTCGTTACGGCACTTTCGGATAATTCGTAACTGTGGCCGTCTGTCGTCTCAGATAGGAGAAGCCCGCGCAAATTTCTCTCGTCAGGAGCTTCGTTCGAACTCAGAATTGCAAGTTTTATTGCCGCTCGTTTAATCGCTAGAGGAGTTGAGCCGTCCTCTTCAACATAACCAAATTTTCCTGCAACTTCGACGTTTAATTTCCCTTTCGGCCATCCTGAACCCCTAAAAATTTTCGGATAAGTCCTGTCTTCCATGCGATTATACAGAATGTAATCATTAATTTCTTCGCCGTCAACTTTCACATAATCTACTGAATAAGCAAAAACGGGAAGAACTAAATTTTGCCCTCCCCGTCCATCAAGTTTTATTGTCTTCTCTCGTAGCTCAAAAAATTGGCCGGTTATTCTGTCAATAAACTCACATGAAGCCGCAATTAATTCTTCGTCGCCGTCAAATTCTTCAACTGTAAAATAGCTCATAACCTCTCAAATAGTCCTGACCTCATGAACTCTTCAGCCTTCGACGCTTCAACTTCAATCGTCTCATTCTTCCTAATAATTAAACCGTCATAGTTACAGCTTCCGGCTCGCGTTAATTTCAATTTTACCTTTTCAGGTTTCGTTTTCGTATCTGCCATGATTAGAACGGGTAAGCTATTACGAGCGCATCATCCCAGACAATTTTGCCAGGATCAAGCCGCATATACATTGTATATTCTGTGAGGTCCTTGCGCTGGTTGAACTGCGAATAAACTTTCATATCACGCTGAACTCCTGCTACGAGATTATCTTTGTGCGTCAGGATAATAACATCATCAGGCATGTACTCAACTGGGAAAACTTTTATTCCCAAGAATTTATCAAATCTGCCAGTCGTCAATGTGTCGTCGCCTAAAGATGTTTCACGGTTGGTAACGCTTAAAACGTAAGCATCCGCAACAGTCCCAGAACAATAAAAGCGCATATTTTGCCGGTCATTCTTGAACTTGTTCGGCATTAACTTTAACATTTCAGGAAAAATTGTTCCTTTATAATCAGTGTTAGTTATCTTAACTCTATGAGTATCAGCACTAGTTTTCGCTTGCTTGATTATTCCGTCGCCGATTGTCAGGAATGAAACGTCATCGCCGGTTGCCGCAGTGTCTCCATTCAGCATTAAGTCAGCTAAATCATTTCCGAACTGTTGAGCCAAATCATGAGCTATCTTGTCGCGCCCGCTCTGGCCTTCAATATTGTCCTCGCTAAATTCTGTCGTAATATCAGCCGCTAATCTCACCTTTACGCTTCGGAGTTCTTTACGAGTTATATTTGCGCTTGCCAATTCAGAAGGACTTGTTGCTTCGGTCGCTTTACGAATTAAGCGGCTTCCTATCAACAAGAAATCAAGCTGTTTTTCAGGAGCGTTCATTTGTTCGAGGCGAGTATCTTTCAGAAACGCTGTGTTGTCGGTCATGTAACTGATAAACTTTTTCGCCTGTTCAGGATTTAGTCTTCCACCCTTGCCGGTCCCTGTTATAGTATCGCTAGACGTAATTGCGTCTTTCATTAACTGCCTGTTGCTGCTCATTAAAATATTTCCCCCCAAAAATCTTTTGTGCCCTTCTCTAAGGCTGTTTCTTCCTGTACACGATTGGAAATTCCGCGCGCGTTTTCAACTTTCTCTATCCTGTCAACTAAAGGCTTCACAACTTCTTGCACAGCCTTCTGTATATCTTCCTTCGTCAATTCTTCTGTCTCCTCTGTTTCGTTTTCATCAAGCTCACTCAAGACATCGTTGATTATCGCTTGAATGTTCTTCAGCTTCGTTAGTCTGTCGCCTGAAATTTTGCGGCCTGATTTCTCAATTTCTCCCTTGCCTATCAAAATTTCAATTGCAATATTCCTGAAGTCGTCGAGTGCTGAGATAATTTCTGTCGTGTTAATTTCCGGCTTATGCAGAACTTTCATTAATACGTTAAATGCTTCATACATTTTTTCCTCGAACTTAGACTTGTTATAAATGTCTGAAACTTCACCTTTCTCAACTTCATCGTCGCCGGTAAAAAATTTCTTCAGCGCATGAAAAAGCCCCCGTTCGTCCTTCTCGACTACTTCAGGGGCTTCATCGTCTGCACTCTTGAATATTTTGAACCTTTCTCCGTTTGCTGCTTTGGATACGAGACTTATTGCTTTTACGTTCACGTCTCGAAGCTCGCCCGCTCTGTCTGGTTTACTCATTCTGTTTCCTCCTCGATTAATTCTCCCGTGCCCTCAATTGAAAAGCCTGTTAGCTTTCCTGTTTCAATGCTCTTCCAGATTTCAGCGTCAGGCACATGAACACCAACTACCCATGCCCCAGCAATAAAATCAGGGTCATTTTCGCGAGCTATAAAACTCTCAACTACACAGCCTTTGTCTGAAACTCCATCATGGCCCTTGCTGATTTCAGCGTTACGCTTGTTCGCAAGAAAGTCATGCGCCATCTTCTCGATTGTCTCAGCTGTCATAAAATTTCCGTCCGTATCTCGCCGGTCTGGAACGTAAACTTCTCCGAACACTATTTGCTTTTTAGCGTCGGATTTCTTGAAGTCAACTACATGTTTCATTTTCACTATTGACATAATTTTTCAACTCCTAACTCTGTCAAAATTACTGGCATGTTCTCAGGTGCAATAAGTCCTTCAGCCCGCATTTCATCTATAACCTGTTGCATTGCTGGAACTTTCACTTCATTATTCGTACAGAATGCGCTTAAATCGTTTTCATTCCGAAAAAGCGTAAACGTTTTCTCTGAGCCAAGCCGAAAAGAAACTTCGTAATGCAAAAGGAATGTCATTACGTTCATTGCGTCATGCCGGTCCTTATCCTCGAATTTTTGCCGGAGTGATAACATCTCATCAAGGACACTCATATGATTGCTCCTTTAGGAATATTCGGCTTATACGGTTTACCAGTTTCAAGGCTTTTGCGTATTTCTGCGCTCAACTCTGAAATTGGCCGACAAACACACATTGTACCGACACAATCCCCGAATTTCTTTTTATGCTCATCATTCAGCAAGCGAAGTTCAAGCCAGTCAAGCCGGTCATTAATATAATCATCGCTAGTATCACCATACGCTGCCTTGTAAGCGGCTCTTAACGCTTCGGGTTCATTCATACTTGGAATATTCTTCATAAAATTTACCTCATTTCGCCATATCGGAAATCATTTGTCGTACTATAGCATACGATTTCGGAGCATACCGCTTTGTCATTTCTGTTCCATCAGGATTTACGATTAAGTCAGAGAATACCTGCGCAAAAAATTCACAACATATCATGTCAGGATTAGCCTTCCAATATTCAGTTTTATGTATCCAGCCGTCTTCTACTTTATTAAAAGTGGCACCGCTGAATAAATCTGACACTGTTATTGATGAAGAACGTGGAAGGTGTGTAATTTCATACGCAATTGAACTATACGCATCTTTTTTCTTAATATCTTTCGTCGATTTTCCATCTCGCATTGCTTCAGCCTTCAATTGTTTCTGCCGCGCATCAATGTAATCATTAACTTCTGCTTTCAATGTATCGTATAACCCATAACTTGACCTGAGAGACCAATCCATTAATCCATCTGCTTTATTATCTATTAAGTGCCCTAGCTCATGAAATATTACAGAATATACAGGTCTATCCCCATGAAAAATTGTATCTTCATAAATATCAAAGTGAATTCCTCCGTCAATTGGGGAATAAAAACCATCACTTGAATTTTTGTTAATAATTTTCATTTGGTCTTCGTAAATATTCCAGACTTTTCGGACATCCTCAGGCGCGGCTTCCAAAATACTAATGATTTTCTTCATATCAGCCTCATCAAGTTTTTCTGATATTCCACTAGCAAACATAATACTTTTCTCGGCGGCTTCAATCTTCGCGGCTCTTAGTTCATCTCCGATTTTTCGCCAATCCTCTATAAGTTGCTGTTCACGCCTGAACAATTTATCATAAGTTTTAACATCTCTACGCTGAATAGCCGCTCCCTTTTCTTGTTGTATTCTGTCATATTCAGCCTGATATTGTTTATCCTGCTCAATCAGTGAATTAACTTTAGCTTCAGTATCATTGACCTCTAAAACCTCAACAGTCTCGGACATAATCAGCGTACAGCGGCAACGTCCATGAAACGGCGGAATGCTCATACCCTCAGCGAGTAACTTTTCCTTGCTCATTCCTGCCGGTGATTGAGTGTGCCAAGGCATTGCTTCTTTGAACTTGTCAGGGTCATCAATACTCAGTGCATGATTGATAACTCTCTGTGCTCCTCGAACGCTGAACGTTTGACCGTTTAATTCTCCGCAGATTGGACACATTCTTTCATCGCCCATTGCAAGAATTTCATACTCAACAATTCCGGCCTCAACCATTCCTGAGATACAACCGAACGAGCGGGAACGTACAAGCGCCGCGCTTGAAACCACATCCCAATATTTATAGCCGCCGACTTCTCCGCCTAATGCCTTGCGTAACTCTTCAGCAAGTTCATTCCTACCAAGCCCGTCATTGATAGCATTCTGTGTGAGTTCGGCAATCTTCGGTCCGATGTGTTTTCCGTAATGTTCACCGAGCCAGTAGCAATTATGTTTCGTGAGAACTTCGATTGCCCGCTTGTCCGGCAAATTCAAATCTGACTTAGCCGCGAATTCTGATTTTCCGCTTTGATAGGCTTGCGTTATGTATTTATTGAGTTCGGCGCGGACTTTCTCGGAGCTTCCGAATGATTGCCCTAATCCGTCAGCTAATCTTTGCGTGATTATTTCTGCCGCCTGTGTGGTCAATTCAGCGGGTAAATTTTTGAAGAGTTCAGCCAATATGTAATTGTAAACTTCGCTCCAGTTCTTGATTAGCTCACTCGTTAATTTCCGTTCAAGCAGAATGTGTTTGTCTCCGGCTTTGAGAATACTGCTTAATCTCAGCCACGCTTCATGTCGTCCAAGTTCAGTGAGCTTAATATTCATGTTCTTCTTCGAGTGCTTTTTCGATGCCGACTAATGCCCGTAAAAAAAGTGCCTCCCGATTTTCCGGTGAAGCACTCTTCTCAATTTCGAGTTCTCCGTTTTGGAGCTTGGCTAGATACACTTGAAGCGGCAAATTCAACCAGTCGCTTTTTTCGTCAATCTCACTCAAAGGGTGATTTAGCAACCGTGAAATTTCTTCTCTAGCCTCACGAACTGTTAATCCGCATCGGCTGAATGTGTCAAGAACTCCGCTCATAATCTCGAAGTCATTTACCTGAGGCGGCAAGCTCTTATACTTCCAGTATTTTATTTTCATTGCAGGAAACAACAGCCGGTTAATCACAAAATCATGGTCTGCACGTTCAGGCCCGAAAACTTGTTCTTCTGCAACTTCGCGGCTTTCTCTGGCTGTCGCTCTCGTATAATCGCTCGTCAATCCTACGAATATCGGCGGAAGTCTAAACGAACTCCGAATTTTCTCACGGTTGGTTTTGTCGTAATTGTCAAATAGGCTGTCTTTCTGCTGAGCATCACTCAGAGGCACAAATTGTAAAGAAGATTTTTGTGCGTTTTCACCGGGTAAAGTACTTCCTACAGTGTCACACTCAATAACGAGAATTTTATTGAAACTCTTGCGCCCCTTCATCTCGTCGTTGATGAAATCCTCAATGCGCCCTACAACCTCATCTTGAAGAGTTCCAGAAACGAGCAATGCTAACGGCGGCACTGTGTTATTTTCGAAATACTCATAATTTACTTCCTCAGCCTGTCTTGAACCTTCCACAGCTAACCAGTTGCCAATCCAGCGAGGCACACCATAAGGACTATACGGACAATACAGTTTGAAGTGGATTATCTCCGTCGCAGGAATTTCCGCATTGTTATCAACTTGGCCTGTTCGTGAATTTATCAGTCGCGGGTCTCCGAACTCCTTAAAATAAACTTTCCTGCCGTCTCGAATTTGGACATAACGCCTAAATCTTTTTCTTGATGGGTATTCTTGAAGTTCGTTGCTGTCATCGTCGCGGATTAAATAACTCACAGGCGTATATTCTCGGTCAAGCTGAGTAAGCCTCATTGTATGACCTTCGATATGTTCAAGCCAGACAATGTCCCCTTTGCCGTCACGGATTACTTCCCAGTAAGCATTGCCGAGAACTTCTAAATCTCTGCGAACTCTTCGGCGTAACTGTGAATAAGGAAGCTCAAAATTACAGAACTCGAAAAAGTGCATGATTGTTTTGCGTTCTGCTTCAGCGGCTTCGTTGCCCTCGTCAAAGTCGAATGCAGGTTCAAGAGTGAACCCGAAGCCGTCAATATTTGTCTCCATTGCCTCGATACATTGACTGAGCATGTTTGAGTGTTCAGGAAGTCTAGCAAGCCAGTCAAGATTATACGGAGGTTCGATTATCCCGTCGCCGTAATAGCCATCGAATGGGTCAGTACTCATTTTCTGGCTTACGGGTAATTCATTCTCCTTGCCTTTGAAGATAAATGCTCTGCTCATTTTTTAAAATATTTTCGCAACAAAAAAGCCCTCATAAAGAGAGCTGTAAATTTTTATAAATCATGTTAATGCTTTTATTATGTCCATTCTTTAGTTTCATCAAAAAATACAAGTTTACTTGCTCTTGCCAGTTTCAAAGCCTGTATGTTGTATCGACGTATATCTGCCGCATCAAGAAATATATTCGCATGATACGGATTAATTTCACTAGGATCAGCCTTCACTTCCGCACCTGTTTCGAAGCATTCCGAAGCTGAAAGCCTCACAATGCTTTTAACTCTTTTTGGAAGACTGACATCACACATAAAATTAATAATCTCAGGTTCTTCACGTGCACCATCTCTGTCCACAGATACACCGTTAGTATCCTTGAACATTGCCGATGTAGGACGGTTATTGTCGTCTAGCCAATCAGGTCTTGACCGTTTCACTGCACGATAAAGCTGCTCATTAGCCTGAATATCGTTACTCAGCATTTAGAAATTTGTCTGTGATATTGCGTATCTGAGCTAGATCGGAAGAGCACACGTCTGAACTCC
>CALGGR010000105.1 GCA_937915755.1 uncultured Fretibacterium sp.
CTTGAAAATTTCTCCGGCGGGATTTTTCTGGAGGGGTCTTTAACCCTTGATATCGGCCATGGCAGCTCAGTTGGCTTGAGCGGGCGACTTATAATCGCAAGATCGAAGGTTCGAATCCTTCCCGTGGCATATTTTACATCATTTGCAGGGACGTAGGTTCTCTTTATGTGCTTCTCCTTCTCGTTGTTCTCTCACAGCGAGTTTTGTCAGGAACCTCTCACTGACAGCTTACATAGAATGGCCCGCCTACGTCTCTTCAAATGATGTAAAACAAAAGACGTAAGGAGATATTCCATGGCATGGTTTCCAGAACCGCACTTTGTTGCACCGGGCGCTCGAGAAAGAATCGAAGAACGTTTAAAGGATATTCCACGAATTAACCAAGAGCGTCCATGCTCGAAATGCTTGTTCTGGGATAACGGTAAACTCATTAAATGCAGTAGACCGATTGACTACTGTGACTTTGAACATAGTGGTTTCAAAGAAATTGCACCGGATATTTCAAACCAGGTGAAATGAAAACTAGGAGGAAACTAACTCATAAGTAGATTAATCTCCTCCAGGAAAGAGTGATTAGTATACGAATTCCAAATAAAAGGAGGCGAGAACTAGAGTGAAAGTAGCAAAAGATACGGTAAAGTCAAGTGATGTCTACTCTAGTGCTCTTACTCCTGAGGCAAGGGAGAATCAGCTGATATCCTTGGCTGTTAATCTCGCAGAAAAGCAACTTCGGGAAGGCACGGCATCTTCTCAGGTTATAACGCATTATTTGAAGCTTGGGTCAACTAAAGAGCGAATGGAGAAGGAAATGATGGCCGAGCAGATTAAGCTTTTGACTGCTAAGACCGAAGCATTGCAGTCTGCAAAGCACATCGAGGAGCTATACTCAGAAGCTATCTCTGCTTTCAAACGCTACAACGGTCAACCAGAGGAATATGTGGAAGAATGATCTTAACGTACTCAGAGTTAATCACTCTTCCGACTTTCGAAGAGCGCTTCAGATACTGTCAGTTAAAAGGAGCCGTCGGTCAGGACACATTCGGATTCGATCGGGACCTTAACCAGGCACTTTATAGGTCATCCAGATGGAGAGCCTTAAGAAACCAGATTCTGATTCGAGATAACGGCTGTGACTTGGCTCATCCGGACTATCCGATTCCAAGAACAGTGATGATCCATCATCTGAACCCAATAACCGAGCGAGACGTGCTTAACGAGTCGACAATTCTGTATGATCCTGAGAATCTGGTCTGTGTATCACATCAGACTCATAACGCAATCCATTACGGAACAGAAGAGCTATTGCCGAAGGGCGAAATAGAGCGCAAACCAAATGACACATGCCCATGGCGGCAGTAAGGAGTTAAAAATGATCGACCAAGTTCTAATTCACCGTGCTGTCAGAGCTGGATCATTAAGTGGTGAAGATCAGAAATACGGCGTTCCAGAGCAGAAGAAGTTCCCAATGCCGGATGCTGATCATGTCAGATCTGCAATTAAGTTCTTTAATTACGTTGAGCCAAGATACGAGGAAGAGCTGGCCAAAGCTATCCTCACTCGAATGCGAGAATACGGACTTACCTTCGATGACTTCACAGTTGGCGAAGAGAACCGCTTTTCAAAATACATTCCCGAAGACACACTATCCCATCACGGCATCCTAGGTCAAAAATGGGGTGTTAGACGTTTCCAGAATGAGGATGGGTCTCTCACTGCTGCCGGACGCGATCGATACGCCAAAAAGGACGATCGTTGGATCAAACGAAATGCAGACAAGATAGAAGAGAAGGCTTACAAGAAGTCTAAACGTGAGATGCAGAAAGTCCAGAAACAGCTCGACAAGAAGTATCATGTAACCTCTGAGAACGAGCGAAACGGACGAAGGTACATGAACGAATACAACCAGAATCTGGCAGCGATCATGAATACAAAAGTGTCTAATATTGCATCTCCATCCGGACGAGCTGTTAAGTTTGTTGCGAAACGCGGAGAGTACGGTGTCCATATGGCTCTTGCTGATCAAGGATACGACATGAGCAATGTTAAGAATGGTGTTTGGGATTCCGGAAGAGTGGCGTATAAATCGAAAGTTCTTGAGAAACGTTGAGGTGATTCAAAATGGATGAAAACGTTCTTGTTCATCACGGCGTTGTCGGAATGAAATGGGGAGTAAGACGCTACCAGAATGCAGACGGTTCTCTTACAGCAGAGGGCAGGCATCATTACGGCTATAAGTCAGGTCTGAAATACTCCAAGAGACAGCTCAACAAAATTCGGGATGAGCGTCAAGAGATGGAGAAGAAGTACGAACAGAGTAACTCAAATTATCAGAAGGCTGAGCGACTATCATCTAAGGCGAGAAGACTCTCAGAGAGACATGACCTAGTCTCAGATGAAACTGATACAAGCAAAAAAGAAACCAGAGCTAGGAAGAAATACCGTGAACTCTGGAATCAGGCTGAGGATCTTTATGAAGCTGCTCATATCGAATCAGCTAAGCAAGCGCAAGAGTATATAGAAAACAAATACGGAAAAAGTGCAGTTAAGCAGTTAGCTAAGCAGGACGCCGTCAGAGCAGGGTTAGAAGCCACAACCGGTATCTTAGCGACGCTTGGATCTATGCACGTTGTAAAACTATTATTGCAAGGAGCTTTAAAATGAGTGATTCAATTCTTATTTCAATTAAAAAGCTTCTTGGTATTACAGAAGAGTATGAGCACTTCGATGCTGACATTATCATGAACATTAACATGGCGTTTATGGTCCTCTACCAGCTTGGGGTCGGACCCTCTACGCCATTTAAGATCACAGATGCTTCTGCTCTGTGGTCCGATTTCATGGAAGACGCTACGGATATCGAGGGAGTTAAGACCTATATATGGCTTAAGACTCGACTGGTGTTCGATCCGCCTCAGACTTCTGCACTGATTGACGCTATTAAAGCGAACATAGCGGAACTTGAGTGGCGTCTTAACGTTACGTGTGATCCTAAGGTTACATTCACTGCAACCCACGAGGAAGCTAACGAGTATGCGCTGGCTAATCGGGCAGAGATCAACGACTTTGAGAAACAAGTCTCCAGGCTATAAGGAGTTAAGAAATGAATGAAGAAGTATTAGTCCACCACGGCGTACTAGGTATGAAATGGGGCGTTAGGCGCTACCAGAACGCAGATGGGAGCTTGACCGCAGCAGGTCGTCAACACTATAACGTCGGAGCTGCCAGAAACAAGTCAGCAGGGAAGGCGAAACCAAAAGAGTATCCTTCTTATGACGAGATGCAGAAAGTTGTCAAGCAGAAAACGATGGAAAAGGCTTATGACAAAGCGACGGATAAGAACGTTCCGGGTATTGTGACGAATGTTGCAAACACAAGTCAGAGCTCTCTCAATAGTGTCCGGAACGCATACACTGACTACAAAAGAAGCAAATTGCCACCTGTTGACACAAGCAACATGACAAACCGTGAGCTTCAAGATGCAGTGACAAGAATGAACTTGGAAGACAACTACGTCCGTCTTGTCCAGAATAGAGAATACGCAAAGCAAGGGAAAGACTGGGTCGAGATGGCGATTGACTCGCTTGATGAGGTTGCTGACGTTGCTAAGATTGCAGCATCGGTGGCGACTGTAATTGCGTTAGTAGCTAAAGTAAAGGGGTAATTCAAAATGAGTAATGACGAACAGGTATTAGTCCATCATGGCGTACTAGGCATGAAATGGGGCATTAGACGTTATCAGAACGAAGACGGATCCAGAACAGCTCTTGGTAAGCAGCATTACGGTTATGAAGATGTGAAAAATAGAGCCAAGTCGATTGCAAATAAAGCTAAGACTGTAGCTCAAAAAATTAAGAAAGCTATTGACGAAACTGAAGGTTTCGAAGATGAAAAAACCTCTAATTCAAAGAACAAGAATAACCTAACTCGAGAACAAAGGCGTTCTGTTCATAGCGAAGCATTGAAAGAAATCGAGGAAGAAGTTGTCAACGATAGCGACTTCATGGAAAAGATTTTTAAGATGCAAGAAGATGGAGTTCCAGATTATAGAATTCAGCAAGCTTATAATAGAGAAATCGATAAACGTTTGAATAAAAGGGTTAAAGATAGTATATCGATGCAAATGGACGAAGAGTTTGCATCAGCTTTTGACGAGTTTGGAAGTTCTGGAAAAGATTGGGTTAACGACTGGTTTGATAAGGATGACTAATATGGAAGAATATTATTTAGTCCATCATGGCGTACTCGGCATGAAGTGGGGCGTTAGGCGCTACCAGAACGCAGATGGGAGCTTGACCGCAGCAGGTCGCAAACACTATGGCTATGTTGGGGAAGGTCATAGTAGCAGTGGCAGTGGCAGTGGCGGTTCAGGCAAAACTGCTGGTGGTTTAGCAACTGCCGGAAAAGACTCAAAGCAGGTAAAACTTGAGAAACGCGAAGCTCGCGAGAAAGAGAAGCAACTCAAGAAAGAGCAGAAGACATGGGATGCGAAATATAATAAAAACGAAGACAAGTATGTAGAATTAACAGAAAAATGGGCGAGAGAAAATATAGATTGGACAGCTATGGCAAAGAAAATGCAGAATAGCTCAGAGCCAGAAAAAGTAGAGGAAGATCTTGTCACATTATTAACAGCAAAGTCACTTGAATTTGCTGTTGAAGATCTAGGAATGCGCCCAGGAGCAAATAGTATGAAGGATCTTTATGATCTTTATCTTGAAGAAAAATAAAAATATTAACTTGCAATCTTATTAAATTTACTTGTATCAATTTCAACTCCGAGCAACGAAGCGGCTAAAGCTAGTCCTACTATTGCGACCATTCCGCCGATTTTGGCAAGATTGGCAAGAAACTCTTTCCATCTAGTGTCAATTTCGGCGATTCTGTCAGCTACTTCTACCATTTTATCAGCAACCTGTTGTTTTTGATCGAAAGTTAGCTCATCCCAAGAAAGCATGTCTTTTAAAGCATCAAGAATTGTTTCATAAGCTGCCATTGCTTGTTTTTGGGACTCACTGCCAAACTCCATTATGTGGTTATAGCCTTCGATTAAGACATGCAGCATTTCGGTTCCCATTTCTTTGAAATTTGGGAATTGTGCGATGCATTGCTTGGCGACTTCGGCATCCATGTCTGGGATCATCGACATAAATGCCATCACTTTGTCTTTCGATAAATGACGAAAATCGTCAATCTTAAGGCGTTTGAGGACCTGTCTTTCGCTAATTGTTCGAGTCATGTGTATTTCCTCCTAAACAAAACTTTTCGTAATTATACCATCCATTAACCACTTTGTAAAGGATTTTTCAACAAAATGTCACTTTCTAATACGGCAACTCCACGCTATTATGGCGAGTTTCGAAACCAAGTTCTTCGCGGTGAGGTTCCGGTGTGCCAAACAATAGCGATGGAAATGCATAGAATTGACCAATTAATTGAAAATCCGGGTGTCTATTACGACGACAAAGCTATCGATGGGTTTATCGAGTTTTGTGAGAATGAGCTTACGTTAACGGATGGATCAGATCTTCATCTGCTTGACACGTTTAAACTCTGGGCTGAGCAAGTGTTCGGATGGTATTACTTTGTTGAAAGGTCGATCTTTGAACCGAATCAAAATGGACCAGGCGGACGGTATGTTACGAGACAAATTAAGAAACGGCTAATCAATAAACAGTATCTGATTTTGCCGAGAGGCGCTGCCAAGTCAATGTACGCTTCGTGCATTCAGAACTTTGGTTTGAACGTTGATACTACAACGACCCATCAAATCACGACAGCTCCGACAATGAAGCAGGCTGATGAAGTACTGTCTCCAATCAGAACAGCTATTGTCAGATCTCGTGGTCCTTTGTTTAAGTTTCTTACAGAAGGTTCGCTTCAGAACACGACTGGCTCAAAAGCAAATCGGGTTAAGCTAGCAAGCACAAAGAAGGGCATTGAGAACTTCTTAACAGGATCGTTTTTAGAGATTCGTCCGATGAGCATTAATAAGCTTCAGGGTTTGCGAGTAAAATACGCGACTGTGGATGAGTGGCTTTCCGGAGATATTCGTGAGGATCCGATTGGTGCAATAGAGCAAGGTGCAGCAAAAGGTGGGCTCGATGACTACCTGATCATCGCAGTAAGCTCTGAAGGCACGGTTCGAAATGGTTCCGGAGACTCTATTAAGATGGAGCTTATGGACATACTTAAAGGCGATTACATTAATCCGCATGTGTCCATCTGGTATTATAAGCTTGATTCATTAGAAGAGGTTGAGCTTGGAAAGACAGACCCGCTTATTTGGCTTAAAGCGAATCCGAATCTGGGAAAAACAGTAAGCTACGAAACCTATCAACTTGAGGTTGAAAGAGCGGAGAAGGTTCCGGCAGCGAAGAATGACATCTTGGCGAAGCGTTTTAACATTCCTATGGAAGGGTATACTTACTTCTTTACATATGAAGAAACGCTCCCGCATAGAAGATCTGATTATTGGGGAATGCCATGCGCTATGGGAGCAGACCTTTCTCAGGGCGATGACTTCTGTGCGTTTACGTTCATGTTTCCTATTGGTGGTGGACGGTTTGGGATTAAAACCAGAAGTTACATCTCCTCTCTGACATTCAGTAAGTTGCAACTCGCAGCTCGAATTAAGTATGAAGAGTTTATGAAAGAGGGGAGTCTCATTGTCATTGAAGGCTCCATCCTTGATTTGATGGAAGTTTACGATGACTTAGATGCTTACATTACTCAGATGCAGTATGACGTGCGATGCTTTGGGTTCGACCCATACAATGCGAGGTCGTTTGTTGAGCGATGGGAAACTGAGAACGGTCCTTTTGGAATCGAGAAAGTTATACAAGGCGCGAAAACAGAGTCGGTACCTCTTGGTGAGCTTAAGAAGCTTGCAGAGGACCGGCTTTTAATCTTTGATGAGCAGCTGATGTCGTACAGCATGGGCAACTGCATTGCGATCGAGGATACAAATGGAAACCGGAAGCTTCAGAAGAAACGCCACGATCAGAAGATCGATAATGTGGCTGCCATGATGGATGCTTTCATAGCTTACAAATTAAACAAAGACGCATTTGAGTGAGGTTAATTCAAAATGGATGACTTAATTTTAATCCATCATGGCATTAAAGGTCAGAAGTGGGGCACGAGAAACGGTCCTCCCTATCCACTTGACTATGAGGATCATAATGCTGCTGAGAAAAGAGAGAATTCTAAAAGCTCTTTGAATAATTACGAAAATCATAACGATATTGAAAGCCCTGGATCTGGAGGGTCATCTTCAACAAAGACAACCTCAAATGATCATAGCGAGCAGAACAGTAATCAAGAGAAAAAAACTGAAGAGTCTGAAAAGAAATCGTTGCATGATAGACGCAAAGAAGCTCTTTTGGCCAAAGGTTTGTCTGAAGAAGAAGCAGAGGCTCAGATTCAGTTTGAGAATAGAGCTGCCGCCATTGCCATAGGATGCGCTGCTGTCGTTGGTGCAAGCGTTGCATATAATCTTGTTAGCGAACAAAATATTGTTAACGACTTTACTCTTTCTGGGGGCACGGAAATGTACCGTGTAGCATCATCTGATTCCACAGAAATGCGTGATATGTTTTATGCAACGACAAACAAAATTGATGCTACGAAATATGCAGGAATGTATGCGCAACAGAAACAGGTTCAAGCGAAGTTTCTTGGTAAATCGAAAGATATATATCAGAAGGTGCTGTCTTCTAAATCTGACATCAAAGTTGCAGGTTCTAAAACTGCCAAAGAAGTATACGAGCAATTGTATAAAACAGATCCAGATTTTAAGAAAGCCAATTTTGGCCTAAGCTACGATGCATTTAATAAAGGCAGCATTATGAGCGATAAAAATAGTGGTGAAAATAAAAAGTTTTTTGAAGCGTTGCAAGCCAAAGGCTATGGCGGAGTTATTGACATTAATGACGCTAAATATTCTGGATATGAAGCTAATAAGCCAGTAATTTTGTTCAATCAACAATCTAATGTAAATGTTAACAGTGTACGAAAACTTTCAGATGCAGAAATTAATAGAAACACAACAATTGGCATGCTAGTTTCTCTAGGTCAGGGAGCGTTAAGAAACACATCTATGACCGGAACAATTGTGACTTATGCTGGAGTTAGTGCGATTGGTAGTGCGTACGCCAAGAGTCAGGGTCTGGATGTAGATGCTGCTGGCGATACTGATATTTCAACTAAGAAAAAGAAAAACATAAATTAGGAAAACCAAGGGCGTTAGAAACTGTTTTCTTGACATAATTATTTTTGTCCACTATGATTTAAGCAATCGATAAAGGAGGGCAAAGCTATGTTTGGAACAATGGAAGAGCTGCTGGAATTGTACATAAAAGTAAAAGATGGATCTGCCACAGAAGACGAGCGATCCAAATACTTATGTATAATCGGAACAGCCTGCATAAAAGAAGATAGTTTAATTAAACAGTTGGAGTCAATGAGAAAAGAGAAGTCGCTTAAATAAAGCGGCTTTTCTTTTTATGGTACTTTGAAGATGACAAATGATATTTTAGTTTTAATCCATCATGGCATTAAAGGTCAAAAATGGGGAGTAAGAAACGGTCCTCCTTATCCTCTTGCTGATAATGCGCATTCCTCAAGCGAAAAGACTGCCGGTGGCCTTATGACTACACTTGCTATCTATACGGCTACTAATGTTGCTTTGCTAGCAGCATATGCAGGACTAGTGTCTTATGCAAATGACAAGGCTGATAAAAGGCGCACTCAGCAGTACGACGAGGAGTATTATCAGAAGCGAAAAATCAAATCTTTGAAAGACGCTCCTAAGATTGATCCTAAGTCCATGAGCATGAGCGAGCATATGGCGGCAGTGAATCCAGACTATCCAACAGGCGGCACGACAGAGAATTGCATGTTTTGCTCTACGGCAATGGCAATGAGAATGAAAGGCTACGATGTTCAGGCAGAGGAATGCCCGGTTGGTTGGAGCAGCAATAATCTTGAATCAACCTGGACCGGGTTTAAGTCTGAAAGTCCTAAGGTCGGAACAGCGAAAGATCTCGAAGACTATCTGCTAGCCCAAGGAGAAGGGGCTTATGGCAACACAATGGTCTTTTGGACTCTCGGCGGTGGGCACAGTTTGTTTTACCATGTTGACAATGGTAAAGTTAATGTGTATGATACACAGGCGAATAAAATGGTCGACTTTGAGGACCTTAGTGCCAGAATCATGATTCCTGCAACGGAGGTAATCAGGCTGGACAACTGTGAACCTACCGAAATGGTGCTTGGGGCTGTAAAGGCGAGAGAGGAGAAGAAAGCATGACAATTGAAGACGTTGTAAAAATATTTAATGACAAAGTTCCGTATCGTAGGCCTGTGAAATACGCTAGGCAAGGCGACACGTGGTATCTATACACAGAGAACACAGCAAACGGAGGACGGCATCTTCCTGTTATTGAGAACGGATGGTACTCCGTTACAGATGAAAAAGTCCTTCCGGTAACTCCTCTTGATATGCCAGTAAACATTCAAATGATTGCTATCCCAATCAAATACCGGACGATAGGAACTAAATAACTCAAAGGAGGCATCACAATGCCAGTATGGACAGACAGGTTTAAAAATGCCTGGAATGCCTTTATGAATCGAGATCCTCCTTATGAGTATCGAGATCTAGGCATGGTTTCGACGTATCGACCTGATCGAATACGATTGACACGAGGTCATGAGCGATCGATAGTCACAGCGATCTACAATAGAATAGCGGTTGATTGTGCTGCAATCACCATACAACATGCAAGACTGGATGAGAATGGGCGTTATGTGGAGCTCATTAAATCCGGTCTTAATTATTGTCTGAACACAGAAGCAAACATCGATCAGACCGGAAGAGCTCTGGTACAGGATGTTGTTATGTCAATGTTCGATGAAGGATGTGTTGCTATTGTACCTGTTGATACGACGTTCAATCCGAACGTCACAGATGCTTATGACATAAAGACGCTTCGAGTAGGCAAGATCGTTCAATGGCACCCGTACCATGTTAGAGTGCGAGTATACAATGAACGAATCGGTCAGCATGAAGAGGTAACGTTACACAAAGACTTTGTGTCAATAGTCGAGAACCCTCTTTATGCAATCATGAACGAGCCGAACTCAACGCTTCAGCGACTGATCAGAAAGCTGAACCTTCTTGATGCGATTGATGACCAGAGTGGTTCCGGAAAACTGGATCTTATCATTCAGCTTCCTTACATCATCAAGACCGAAGCGCGTCGGATTCAGGCAGAAGAGCGTCGAAAGAACATTGAAATGCAGCTAGCCAATTCCAAATACGGTATTGCTTATACTGACAGCACCGAGCATATTACTCAGTTGAATCGATCAGTTGATAACAATCTTATGAACCAGATCGAGTACCTGACAAACATGCTTTACAGTCAGCTTGGCATTACGAAAGAGATTTTGGAAGGCACTGCAAACGAGCAGGTAATGCTCAACTATTACAACCGAACAGTGGAGCCTATTGTCTCAGCGATCGTCAATGAGATGAGAAGGAAATTCTTAACCAAGACTGCCAGATCTCAAGGGCAGTCTATTGTTTTCTTCAGGGATCCATTCAAAATGGTGCCGGTTAACCAGATTGCTGAGATTGCTGATAAGTTCACACGTAATGAGATTATGTCGTCGAATGAAATCAGGCAGATTGTCGGCATGAAACCGGTTGATGATGAGAAGGCAGATGAACTGAGAAACAAGAATCTTAATGCTCAAGTTGATCAGACATTTGCAACTACGAATTCTGGAGACAAAGATTCTCCAAGTGACCTTATAAACTTTCCAGACTAGTGGGTTTCAGGACTTGAGCCGATGATCGAACTATGGAATAAGAGATAAAGTCCGTATTCCGATGCAAGATTCTAAGTTTAAGAAATGAAGCAGCAGTCTAAGGTTTATATATTTTTGTAAAAGAAGGTATTGAACAGATGAGTAGATCCATAGCACAGTACGATTTTAGTGGTTGGGCCACTAGAAATGACATTAAGTGCTCTGATGGACGTACAATCCGTAAAGATGCATTCAAGCATAATGACGGACAGACGGTACCGCTGGTCTGGAACCACGACCATAATGACCCCATGAATGTTCTCGGGCATGCTTTGCTTGAGAATAGAGACGAAGGTGTTTACGCGTATTGCTCGTTTAACAGCACTCCTGCCGGGGCAAATGCCAAACAGCTTGTTCAGCATGGGGACGTAAATGCTCTGTCAATTTATGCAAATCAGTTGAAGCAGTACGGTAGCGACGTTGTCCATGGAGCAATTCGTGAAGTGAGCCTTGTTCTTGCCGGTGCCAATCCCGGGGCGCACATTGATGCAATTCTTGAGCATGGTGAGCTTTCCGAAGATTCCGCCATTATCTACAATGACATGGAAGAGCTCTTCATTGAGCATACTGTGACAAGCGAAGGTGAAAGTTTCAAAGCTACGGCTGAAGAAGCGAAACCTGCTAAGAAAGTTGCAAAAGGTAAAGCTCAGCCTAAAGAGGAAGAGAAACCTGCCAAGACAGAGGATGAGCCTATTGCCCATGCAGATGATGAGAAGGAAGAAGAGCCCAAGACAGAAGAGAAGTCTGAAGATGACGAAACAGTTAAGGATGTCTTTGACACTTTGACTGAGAAGCAGAAGAAAGTAGTCTATGCCCTTATTGGACAGGCTATTCAGGATGCTAAAGGCGGTAAAGTCGAGCACTCTGAACTTGCTCATGCTGATGAGGAAGAAGACGATGACGACGATGACGACTCTAAAGACGGCGAAACCGTTAAGGATGTGCTGGACACTTTGAGCGAAAAGCAGAAGAAAGTAGTCTACGCACTTATTGGCAAAGCCATTCAGGATGCTAAGAATGGCAAAACAAATACTGATCAGGATGATAAATCCGAAGGAGAAAAAGAAATGAAGCATAATGTGTTTGAAGCAAAAGAAGAGAAGACCGATGACGTTTACATCTCCCACAGCGAGATGAATGATATTTTCGCAGATGCTAAGCGTAATGGCAGCCTCCGTGAAGCATGCCTTGCTCATGGCATTGACAACGTCGATTATCTCTTCCCCGATGCCCGTAACGTTACCGACACCCCTGAGTTCATTAGCGAACCCGACGAATGGGTTACCAAAGTTATGAATGGGACTCGTCATACCCCGTTTGCTCGCATTAAGACCCTCTTTGCCGACATTACCGAAGCTGATGCTCGTGCTCGTGGCTATGTAAAGGGTAATCGCAAAGTTGAAGAAATCTTCCCGCTGCTCAAGCGTGTTACGACTCCGACAACCGTTTACAAGAAGCAGAAACTCGACCGTGACGATGTTGTTGACATTGTTGACTTCAACGTTGTTAACTGGCTGAAGTCCGAAATGCGCGGCAAACTCGATGAGGAAATTGCTCGTGCTATTCTGATCAGCGACGGTCGTAATCCTGTCTCTGAAGACAAAATCAACGAAGAGAATATTCGCCCGATCTGGACTGATGATGATCTCTTCACCATTAAGAAAGCTATCTCTGTTGCTTCCAATGCTACGGAAGATGCTAAAGCTAAGGCATTCATTCGTGCTGCACGCAAGGCTCGCAAGAACTATCGCGGCACTGGCACTCCGACTCTCTTCACCACCGAAGACGTTGTTACCGATGCTCTTCTGATGGAAGACAACACCGGTCGCGTTGTGTATGATACGATCGACAAGCTCGCAACGGCTCTCCGTGTGAAAGAGATCGTTACCGTTCCTCCGATGGAAGGCGCTATGCGTGAAGAAGACGGTAAGACCTATTCTCTGCTTGGCATCATCGTCAACCTGGCTGACTACAATGTCGGTGCTGATAAGGGTGGCGCAGTCAACATGTTCGATGACTTCGATATCGACTACAACCAGCAGAAGTATCTGATCGAGACTCGTTGCTCTGGTGCTCTTGTGAAGCCCTACTCTGCGATTGCTCTTGAACTTACTTACAGTGCTATTCTTGAGGTGGAGCCTGAAGATTCTACTGAAGTACTTCTTGGTAAAGCTGTAAGCGCTCTTCAGACGGACGTTATGGTTCATGACAAGTTCATTAAGGGTACTCTGCACTATGTGACTGGCTACACTGGGTTCTCTGGAAATGCTGAGCTCCAGTCTGGTAACTATCTCGCTCTTAAGTTCGACGTGTCTGACGGTGCTGTGACGACTGTTCAGCTCATTGGCGCAGTTGACAATCCGAATCCGGTCACTCTCGATTCTGACAAGAACATCGTTCTTCGCATTGTGGACAAGAACAAGCAGAAGATCAAGGTTGTCACGACCCTTGGCGACGATGTCATCACCAAGACCTACAGTCTTGCCGGTCTGACTCTCGAAACGGTCTGAGAAATTCAAAATGGGTAGTGAGAGCTTGCTAGTTAATTAGTGAGCTCTTGCTCTTTTATGAGGTGCAAAAGGGATGAAATTTTACGGTCAAATAGGTTTCGCTATTACACCCAGCGAACCGGATGAGCAAGGTCTCTGCAATCCTGTAATCACAGAACGTGACTATTATGGAGACGTTAACCGTGCTGTACGGCGTTGGGATCAAGGTCAGAAGATTAATGATGACATTGATATTAGCAACGAGATCAGTATTATTTCAGATCCTTTTGTTACTCAGAACATTCCATGGATCAAGTATGTGAAGTGGAATGGGATAGCCTGGAAGGTTTCGAGTGTCGAAGT
>CALGGR010000106.1 GCA_937915755.1 uncultured Fretibacterium sp.
ATGGAATGAACGAGCATGGGTCAAATTGGTTTATTCCTAGCTCCGCCGCATACAGCCTAGTTACAGCCTGATACTCATCAGGGCTAATGTCCCTTGATAGTGGGAGGATCATTCGTAATCTCGGCCTTCCCGGTACATGAGAGTGCGTGCTGTAGATCAGTGTCTCATATGGGGAGAGAACTTTATAGCTCTCGAGGAAATCCCGTGAAACATTGTCTGCGTCCATAGTCAGCATTGAGCGGCTCACTACCGTGGAGGCTTTGCGCTGGCCGTCCTTAAGCTCACCCCCCACGAAACCGCCATGATCCTTCGCGATACTCCGTCCCGATGGTTTCATTTTGTGATACTCGTCGACGGTTTCTGCTGTTCGGAGCGGGTGTTTAAGTCGTTCCCTCAGCTCCTCCAACTCGATCACGCCATTTGACCACTTTCGAGTTAACCGATTCTCTCCGAAAGCTATCTTCAAACGCATCACTCCTTTTTATAGAAATTGCATTCGTACCCATCAGCCCGCAGCACCAAACCTGGAGCCCACGGCGGGACTGTAGCCATCTTTCGACAAACCTCGCTGACCTCAGTTTCCATCGGACTTTCAATGAGCAGCTCGTCGTGAATATGAGCGGCTATACGCATGTCTTTGAGTAGGGTCATTGCGTGGCAGAGGATGTCTCGGCTTATTCCTTGTACTGCGTTTTCCACCAGCTTACCGCCAAAGGTTTCAATGCGGCTCCAATGACGAGCAAAATCATTACCCATATAGGTAATGCTTTCGCCCCCAAATCGGTTCTCTCCCATACGCGGCTTCACATAGGCCAGGTTCCGGCCTGATGGTAACGTAACGTACATCATACCGCCTCGATATGTAAACTTGAGCCCGTGTGTTTCTTCAACCGACTTCTTCGCTATCACAGTTTTTGCTGCATTTTCTACGTCGTACCAGAGCTGAACTATGTGAGGATTCGCTGCTCGCCATGCGTCGACTAGCGGCTGTAGTTCCTCTTCCTTCATCCCAGCGTCAAGGGCTCCCATGGCGCGTAATGCACCTACTGAGCCGCCGTAGCCACACGACAAAGTAGCTTGTTTCCCTTCCTGACGCAGTTCGCTATTTCGCCCATGCTTCTCTACGGGGCAGTGGAACATACGTGAAGCTGTCTCACAATATATATCCCCTCCGTTCTTGAAGACATCAAGGACCCATTGCTCTCCGGCCAGCCACGCAAGTACTCTCGCTTCTATCGCTGAGAAGTCTGCTACGATAAACTTCATTCCCTCAGCCGGTACAAACGCCGTCCGTACACACTGTGCGAGGACTTCGGGAACCGAGTCATATAGCACCTCAAGAGCATTGTAATTCCCCTGTTTTACAAGCTCCCTGGCCTTATCGAGGTCAGGGAGGCTATTGCGAAATAGGTTTTGAAGCTGGACGATTGCTCCGCTGTTCGAGACAATCTTACCGTTTGCGCAGAACCGATTATTCGGTCCTGCGTTTATGATGTCATACGTTCTCATCGTTCTATCAGCGGCAAGTAGCCAGCAGTCTTCATCGTTTGGTAGATGAAAAGACGGGTCCAATATGTATGTACTTTGCTGTGGTTAGCACCGTCATTACCAAGGTATACACTGGTTTTCGTTCTTGTATATCCCATCTCGGCGTACTTCTGATACAAAAGCCAAATGTGCCCTTGCTTGAACTGTATCCCCTGATCCCGAAGCCACTTGTTCATCTTGCGTACGGACCAGCCGTAGTCTTTGCTTATCTGAGATATTGGCAGTAAGTCCTTGCATGCAAGGACTACGTCATAGTAGCTGGCTTTAGGCTGTAGCTCCGCTATTTGCTGTGTCTGCACGGAGACCTGCTGCTTTAGCTCCTTGTACGCCTTCAGAAGCTCGATGAAACTGTCGGGGGCTCCGAGAATATTATCAATTTTCTTCGGCGTGGCGTAGAAGCCCATTTTCCGAATCTCGTCCGCTACGTTCCAGAGAAAGTCCATAACTTCATTGGCCTTCGGTTGGTTGCTGTAACGGCAGATTTCAAGTAAGCCTTTGAAGTTATAAACGATAACTTCTCGTGTCACTGTACGGATTCCTTCAACTGTCGTCAACTTGACGATAGTTGAGAAATTGTCTAGCCGTGTGCTATTACGCTCATGAATCTTAGCAATAGACTTCGTGGGTTCCGCATACCCCAACAGCTTCCCTATCTGTTCTCTGGTCGCCCAGAAGTCATCCTTCCTAACCGAATCTTGATAACAGTCGAGCTGTATCCCATTGAACTGTTTTGTCATTAACAGCTCCATAGTTTCAATCCCCTTTCTTTCGCTTCAATAAGGCTCACGCTGATGTCCTTGTCTATGTACACTACATGCTCCGGAGTTGCTGTGATTCCGTCCCATGTAATGACTTCTTTGTCCCCGCTGTAAACTACGCCGTCATGTTCTACCCACTGTTCGCCATCAAAAACTAAATCGTCTTCAAGGACGTCCTGAATAGCTTTTTCGAGCACTTTTCCACAAGGTGTCCTGACCTTCACTTGTGTATTTTCAGCTATACAAAAACGGCCGCTACGACTCCCACCGTAAAACTTGAACATGCCTCTGAGCCTTCCATCTGAGCACACAGCGGCTTCTATCGCTTTGTACTTCTTTACAGCTGACATGGCGAGCTGCTGACGAAGCAGAAGAACTGTACGCATTGGTTCCTCTATCCCGTCAAGCTGCTTCTCTAACTCCTTCTTGCCCAAAGAGTCCAACTCGACGCCGTTTTCCCTGAGCCATTTTTGCATTTGCATCACCGACTGAGGGTTGGCGAGCTGGGTTATCCTTTGCATTTCATCTTTGAGGTGATTTGCCGACATTTGATTGATGGCTATTGCGTTCTTTACCATTGTCATATCAACCGCTATCCCGCGGTCATTAATTTCCTGATCAAGCCAGTATTCTTCCCAAACCCAATCGGGCACAGGGTGAGCTTTGAGCTTATCTGCAACGGCCATTTCTACTTCCACGTCTCTCTTGTTGTATGCCTTAAACAGCTCCCACTTCTCAGGAGCGTGCTCAGGCAGATTTCTATTCCCGTAGCCATTTTTAGACGTTGGGCGGTAGGGTTTGCAGAAGTATGTAATCATTTCGGTGCCTTCTTCCATTTTCTGCTCTTCCAATCCGAGTGCGGCGCCGACGTTTTTAAGCGACATAGGCAATCCCATGTATCCCGACCACACCATGTCGCAGTGCCAGCCGCGGGGGCTAAGGTACTGCCCCCGCGGAAGTCTGTTTAAGTCCCATAGATAGCGCGATAAACACACTCGTTCGAACATGGCATTAAAAGCACTTTTAACTACCGCCTTGTCTTGTAGCGCATCTAGAATCGAAGACGGTATTTTCTCGTCTTGCTTCAGGTCATACACCTTTACGGGGCTGCCATCTACAGAAACTCCAAAGAGGAGAATCTCGAAGCTGGGGTCTTCGGCATAGCGGTACACGCCTGTCTTGCGAAGGTCTGCCACACTAAAAGTCTCAATGTCACAGCTAAGCATTCATGCCCATCCACTGTTCTCGCGGCATTGTGGCCACGCTCCAACCGATACCTTCAAGCGCCGTTGCTCTGTCATAGCTATCAACATCCTGACTGGTGCGTGTAATCGCGTTACCAAGACCATACTGTGACAGGTCTCCACCCTCGATAAGATACTTCAGTATCCCTTCCCGCTCAGGTTCGGTCATCCCGTAGCTCTTACCAGTCAGTTCCACCACGTCTTGGACGCGGCCGGTGATCTTCACTTCAGTGCTATCCTTGAGCTTACCCACTATCTGAGCAAACCTGGCTTCGTCCAGTACTGCCATCGCTGCGTCGCGGATTTTTAGCATAAACGCCTTGTCCTCTGCTTCCTTTGTCTCGTCAGAGTAGATGTCGTATGTGTCCTCTACGGCTTTGACCGAGCGCCCGATATGTGTGCGGCGCTGCCCAAAGTCATTGACAACCATTCCGTTCAAACAAACGAGCCTATAGACTAGAGGTTGGACTGATACAGCTCCCATTCCTACTTCAGAGTTGCTTATCACAACTCCTGATTGGACGATGTCGCCTGGGACTACTTCTTGCTCCAACCGATGATTGACTATCTTGAGATACAGGCGGTGCTCTGTTATTGCTGATGAGACAACCTCCATATCTTCCTGACCGGCAAAGAGCGGGAGAACCGCTGAGGCTACATCCAGGTTATCGATTCTTCGATACCGGTCAGAGAGAAGCGCGCGGGCTATGCTATCAAGAGTCCTTATCATGTAGGACTGATTCTTATCTACGAACCACGTATTAACGTTCTCTGCCAGTAGTTCTGGCTTCTGTCGTCTCATACGGTCATAGTACTTAGCTGGTATGTCGAGAGTTGCCCCGACTTGGCGGTGGAAAAGATCCGTCGTCTCCAAAGACCCTATCGTTTGGACAGTGAATGTATGCCCGTCATCCTCCAGTCTGAAGGCTGACGATGGAGCAATGTAATCTCGCTTATGTTCGTTCTGCCGCTTTAACTCTGTCAAAACTTCTGGCAACGGTGTTCCTGGTTTCATATTGTCTCCTTTCTAAAAAGAGGTCATTCCCTCATATTTCGGAGCTCTAGCTCAAAAAGTCCTCATCCTCGTCTCCAAACGCATCCGCAACTGATGTGTATGCTCCGCCAAGCCTATCGCCATCTGCAACTTTCATGACGTGCTCAAGGGTGATCGCGATCCCTTTATTGAACTGCTTCGCAAAGACATATGCTCCGCAGAAGGCTTTGCAGTACATTCCGCTGTAGATTTCCATCGGGTCCTCGATTGGGTTGAGCTTGCTGTCCACTACCGTCGGCTGGCGGTTGTAGTTTTTCGCGTTGAGGAAGTAGCAACCTCTGAACTCAGGCCTATCAGGATGCTCACTGTCGCCGTCATGTAAGGGGCTCTTTAGCGACTCGAACGGGGGCACGGTCTTACCCAACTTGTCCTGCCCTTCATCATATGCGGCTCTTATCGCTTTCTTGACTGCT
This sequence comes from uncultured Fretibacterium sp., assembly GCA_937915755.1. Classification (GTDB taxonomy): domain Bacteria; phylum Synergistota; class Synergistia; order Synergistales; family Aminobacteriaceae; genus JAFUXM01. The sequence goes on from CALGGR010000106.1 coordinate 5,018, forward strand.
TCTACGCTCTTTGTGTCATCCTTAGGGATGAGAAAGCAGCATGAGTAGTGCGGTTTGCCGTCGTTCATTGAGACTTTCTCCATCAAGTGGACGTAGCTTGCGCGAGTCTTGGGACCAAGCACGAACTCGGTCGGTCTTTTTTCTTTTGCCATTATGATTCACATAGCGCACTCTCCCCAGTGTGCGCCTACTCCTTTCATTAATCTGTATTAGGGGAGAAAATTTCTCTGAGGTTTGGCTCCTCTTCCCGTTCGTCCGATACAGGCACCAGCGTCGGCGCCCCTTTCGGCTTTATAACGAGTTTGCCAAGCAACTCAGCGAATTTCTTCTTTCCGAGCAGTTCTTCGATCCCCGTGAGTGTCAGTGGCTTCCTCTCGTAGGGGGTAAAACCTGCTTCTTCAACTTTTTTGAATGCTTCCTTCTCATCAGAGAATCTCCGATTTGAACGGCCCTCTACGATCTTCCATTTCTTCCACTTATGACCTTCAAGGGCTCTTTGCAATGCATACTTCTTGACGTCCTCTGCCCAATCCTTGATTTGACTGACTTTACCTATAATGTCTTCAATCTCGTCGTCCTCAAGGGTATCTGGAGGAGCAAAGTCATACTTGGCGAGGGCCAGATACTCTTCAGCCCGTTTCCGACATATGTTCCTTGCACGACAGAATTTGCACCAGCTCCCACAGGAGAACTCTCCTTCACCTTTCAGCGCCTTGTCCGCTGCCGGTTTCAGTACAGTCTCACCCCAAGTCAGCAGCTCCTCTGTGGTCAGGGTAAACTGTGAGAATTTTGAGATTCGCGGCTGGTAGATAAATAAAGTAATGTTGTCTATCTCGTACAGGGGACCGAATGCCAGATACGCACCAAGGGCGTAGCACTTGAGCTGCGGATTCTCTACGGCACTTACAGGAACGCCTTTACCGTACTTGAAGTCGATCACGTACAAATGCCTGTTGCCGAGAACTATGCAGTCCGATGTCCCAAACGCATTATCCGCATACTCTGAGAAGTCAACCCGCTGCTCAACGGATATAAGCGTTTCGGGGTCTTCAAGACGAAGTTGCTCATAGATCCCACAAACTTCGTCCCTATACCTTATGGCACAGCTTTCCATTTCCGCATCGTAGTGGGATAGCTTACTGCGAGGGTCTTTAGTCGGTTCGCCTAATTTCTCTCGCAGTAAGTGCTCACACAAACTATGAGCTTCCGTGCCTTCCTGGGCATACTCAGATGTCTCTTCAGGTTCTGCTTCTTCACCAAGCCGGAGAGAGGGTGGGCAGTGTATCAACCGCTCTGCCGATGAGGGGCTGAACCTCGCATGTACGTCAGGCATTAGCTATCTCCTTTGCTGAGGCCAATAGCTCTGCATAGTCCTTGGGATTCACTTCTGACAGTTTTGTAGCTCCGTACTTTGTGAGAAGTGCTTTCATTTCGGCCGTCTTCCCCTGCTTGGAAATTTCCGCCAAGACTGCACGGACATCTTCTAGCTTGGGGGATTCTTTAGGGCGTAGTTCTGCTGTGAGTTCCCTTATTGCTTCTGAAAGTTCATGTAGCGTGTTTATCAGCTCATTCTCCAATTCGTATCACCTTCATTGATTAATAGCCGGAAGATTTTTTCTTCCGGCTGAGTTGATTAGTCTGTAACCTCTGGCCTAACTACATCATCGCGAGGCGAATCCTCCACGAACATTCGACATTTCTCCAGGATTTTTATCGCGTGGGCCATTACTACGATCGAAAGATACAAGCATATTCCAGCTCCGCAGAGGATGAAGAAATCTATTTGTCATCCCTCCTGTCCCAAGCCCCAATTGCTTGCCCCTCGGTTTCATAGCTATCGCTTCGTGCCCCGCATTCAGTGCAGAAGACATACGACCACTCATCGTCATCCAGCGCAGTATTTGCAGTTCCTCCACAGAATGGGCATGGTTGCAGAGCTTTTGCTACTACTCTGCCAAGAACCATATCGATTTCTGAACGAAGATTCTCGTCGTCCCCGGTCTCGCATAGCTCACGTGATATGCGGTCAAGAAGCCGGTACATTGATGGCGCTGACTCGATTAATCGGGCATTCGCATATGGATCAACTTTATCGCCGTTGAAAACTACTGCCACAGGAGTCCCCTCCGAAGTGATCATTGACGTTTCCGCATCAAAAAACCAATTCTCCATTCTTACGCCTCCTCTATGTTTTTACCGATTAACTGAGCATCGGTATAAGTTCTACTGAGACCGCCCACTATTTCACGAAATAGATGGTGATTCCCACGCTTCCCCTCATAACGAAAGTCGTACTCCTTATCTAGTTGAGATGCGTAAATCTTGTAGACATGCCCAACCACAAAGGTTGAATTTCGTAACTTCCTCAAAATTCACATCTCCTTTCCTAATTACATTGCTGCCTAATATGAGCCAGGTATTGAGGCTTGGTTGCTACAAATAGTAGCGGCCTCAACCCTTGACACTTTTTCAAAATGCTCGTAGACTATAAAAATAGTTTTCTACGCTACTGCGAAAATCTCTTTCGCTCGTTAGTAAAATATGCTTTAAGTGATGTTAGCTGTAAATTGTTAGCTGTATTAGTTCTGTTAGTTTTTGAACAGGAGGCTTAAGATGGTTCCTTATTTGTGTGGAGGTATTTTCCTTCTCCTTTTGAAACAAGCAAAAGCTGATGGCCTCTCAAACCATCAGCTTATAAACGGTCAAAGGGATAATAGAAGCATGGAGAAAATGACGCTTGGGTTAATAAAGCTCTTTTATCCCGTAGATGAACATTTATCAGGTAGGACATTCAGCACAGACTCCTCCGAATACCGTTCGTGTAAGAAGAACAGCAGTGGTTATCTACCTTTTAATGACTCGGTTTTAATCGGAGAGTATGATAAAAAAGTACAAGAAAACTTTCTGTCTGCTTTATCTGACATGAATAACTATGTTCAAACTTATCTTGACGTAAAATCTTCATCAAAAATAAACTGGCTTGGGCGCGCTCTTTTGAATCTATTAAAACAGGACACGGAAATTAACGATAATGAAACTCTCTTCTATTGCGAAAGGGGCATTACAAAGTCTAAGCTACTAGACGAGAGGGATATTAATGTTCCGGCTTTGCTCCTTGCTATATGGCATTTCATTGTTACTAGACGCCCAGAAAATACTAAGGGCAGAGAGACATTCCTAGCTTGGAATGAAGAACCTAAAATAAACGGCAATCCTTGGGTATTTAATAACGACATCGGTAAGAACTATCCGTATGAAGTAAAATTTGATGTTAGTGCATCGGAGATTAGTGCGCTAGAAATAAGCGTACCAACTAGGGAAGAAGGTGAAAATATGATGCAGGAAACTACAGATCAGGTCAAGGATTTGATGAAAGTAGTAGACGAAGAAGATAAATCTTCTCGTAAAAACATTATGTTCAATCTGGGGTCGGGACAACAAATTAATGAAGTACAAAATCTCGTGATAAACAATTCACGCTGTTCAGAGCTGTAATATGGATAGTATGATTAACTTCAGCGGAACACAAATTAATACTGTTAGAGGAGATGTAATAATCCAAGGGCTAACACCTTCTCTCAGTGGTATAGATCCCCCTATACACTTGAATTTGAACCCCAAATTGGAGGCGCACCTTCAAGAGCAATTTAACTACTATGAGAGGGAGAACATTGCTGTCAAAACTCCTCAACTGCTTCTTATGCTTCTGCGATACGAAAATTGCAATATTCTTAAGGTATTTAATAGCCTTCAAATAGGAACAAATCGAAAATATGGTGATTTTTTACTAACCTACTTTCAGGCATGGAATCAACATTTTCAAAAAAACGGTATATCTTACGAAGAGAAAAACTTTGAAGATTTCCTGAAAGTAGTAAAACATGGAATACAAGAGCTAAAACGGGAACTCAGGCAACTTGATGATGAGGAATACCGGGATCGTTGGGATTCTTTGGAGCTCGGTGAATACATACCTGCTCATACTCTATGCTACTTTATTCTTACACAGGAAAATAGTCAAACGCTGGATGAAATGAGAAAGCAGATAGGGCCTTTTTTAGATAAGTTGACAAGTTACATAAAGATCAACAAAGTACCTACATTTACTATGAGGTGATTTTATGCCAGGGTCTGCAAATGGAATTGGACTTCCAAATTTTAACTTATTACCTGATCTTTCATACCATGAAACTATTTACGACAAGGATGAGATAGTTGGCGACAGATATTATATATTAGAAAAAACGGAAGGGTTTGCTAATGTATTTTTTTGTCTTGATCTCTGGGACAATAGCCCTTGCGTTCTTAAAGAAATACCAGCTTACTCCGGTAAGGAAGCTAGGAATATTGCTAAAATTCCTTTCCACAAAAACGTTGTACAACTTTTACGCCTTGAAGTTATTGGAGGCTCCATTTTTATGGTTCTGGAGTGGCTTCCCGATACTTTATTCGATTTAATAAAGAAGTCTCAATTCTCTGCTAATGAAATCACGGATGCTATTTTCTCCATTTGTTGCGGCCTTCAGCACTGTATATCTTACCTTTCAACAGAAGAAAAAGCATATGTCCATAAAGATATAAAACCTGAGAACGTCTTCTATGACGGCACTTTCAAACTTGCCGATTTTGGGGGTGGTTATACCCCACCGTACGCTGCTCCAGAAGTGGAAAATGGCTTAAATGCAGATTGTAGAAGTGATATTTTCAGTATTGGTAAGATTCTTCAGGAGTTATGCACTCATTGCGAGGATAAGGCTTTCAACGAAAAAGTCCAGCCCCTTATAAATGCTTGTACGCAATCATCTCCTGAAAAAAGGCCACAATCTCTTCAGGAAGTCTGTCTCGCTCTAGGTAGAAGGCTTGTAGATGAAAATGCACAATACCATTTAACTGCTATACAGTTACGTAATCTCGCGTACATCGGCGAGCCTTATGAAAGTATGTTTCATGATTTAACTGAAATTTGGAAATATGGAGATGCTGAAAGTTTATACTATGCAGGCGATGTCCTTCTACGCATCGACCTACCTAGAGAAGCTCTCCCTATGTATTTTAAATCCCTTAACTCTGGTGGCAAAGATAATCAGTCAATAGCTCTTACTAAAATTGCTCAGACATACTTTAAACTTCAAGATTGGGATAATGTCATAAAACATTCTAAGATAGCTCTGAATTGTATGGCTCGTGATTATATGGAGAAAAAAGCACCTTTTAACTATGGTGTTATACATACATACATTAATGCTGTCTTCAACAAGTATATTGACAGCTCACCTAATGGCGCAAATAAAGAGCTTTTTTCTTGGATAATTCAAATTCTAGAATGGCTACATGAGAATCAGCCTAACCGAAAAGAAAGTTTAAGACTCCTAGGATATATACACTACACCCTGAGGGAGTATGATGAGGCTATACCGTATTATGAGGAATACTTCTCGTCTTCTAAGGATGATTACGAAACATCTTTTTATTACGCTATGTCTCTCTTCTTCACTCGTGATACTACAAAGGCTAAAAAGCAATTCGAATTCGTCGCCGAGTTTCTAGAAACGTCTGAATCGACCAGTCTCGGAAGGCTCATCATGCTTTTGTATTGCAAATATTTCATGAAAGATGCTGATGGCTTTGCAGACTCTCTTAAACGCTTTGATGATAAAATAGACCCTCTTTCAGACAAGGAACCTAAAAAGACATGGTCTGAGCTTATGCAAGAAGAAGAACACCGGCTCGATCTATCAAAATTCGTCATCGTTAGCCAGCTATTCGAAAATGATATTCAACTCACATCTTCATACTTTGATGATATAAGTATTACAATGAATGCTCTCAATTCAGAGCAACTGCAAATTACAGAATATAACAAGTTATGGTGTAAAAATCAATTTCTAAAGATAAAAGAACTTAGGAGCGAATGGGGTATGTTGGAATTGCCTTCGATTTCAATCGCTCTCAGACACCTAAATTTCTTATCTTATCACTGCGAATCTTTGATTTACGAGCGTCTTGGTAATTATAAAGCTATGCTTCGGGCTTGTGACGATATGCTACGGTTTGATAAATCTTCTCCAGAAGCTCTTTCTCACAAGGCTGAAGCTCTTGTTAGACTTGAGAGATACATTGATAGCGTGCCTTTCTACCAACAATCATTTGATATACAACATAAGGACGAGGTAAAGCGCAGGGAGAGGGAAGTTCTATTCTACCTACATGAAAACCCCGATGAGTTTTATACAAAGCTTCTGGAGGAAGCTCCTAGTTGGGGTATTGATCCCTCAAAGCTAAAGTTTTACATTTCTAATTACCGCATTATGTTCAGTGATATTCTACCTGATTGGCTATATGGCTATACAGAGACGATAATTCAGGACTTCAATTCCGTTAGGTCTCTTCTTTGTTTGCTGAGACTTTTACAACATCTAAATGCTCCTGAAGATAAAGAAATTAGACTAGTAAATTTCCAGGAAGTAGCACTTCACATCCTCAATAGGCTTATTGAGGAGTATGCTCAACGCCAGGATCGACTATTCTATCTACTGCCTATAAGAGGCAATAATTATATGGACCTTAACCTTGATATGGCCGTAGATGACTTTAAACGCTTCTTAAAACTAAAAATTTCTTGGGAACCTCATGAGTTTCCTGTAGTTGCTCCCGTTTACCATAACCTTGCTATTACATACTCAAAATTCCCTGAAGACAAATTCCTTGAGCTGGCTGATGCTAATTACGACATGGCTATAACAATTTATAATGTCTTAGGTGATAAGGCTAGTATAGCTAAAGTTTACCATAACAAAAGTATTTGTTTCTTTAAAGAAAAACGATACTCCGAAGCTGGCTCAGCCATGTTGCGTTCATTAGATTATATAACGGCTGATAAGTATCCTATACTATACTCACAAGCTCAATATATTTTAGGCAATGTGATTTCTATCTTTCTCGATGAATGTCAATATAGTGATGATGTCAAAAATATGCTGAATAAAGGAATAGAAGCATTTTTAATGTGCGTCCAGCTTTATAATAAGAGAACTCACTGTATAAATGAAACTGATGACTCTTGTGAAAGATATTTCTCTTTCATAAGACTATCAAAACTTTATCAGAGGAAAGCTGAGCTATTTCATGATGGAAGTTTAGTTTTAGCGAGATACTACGAAAAAAAAGCTAAAAAATCATTACCTAAACGGTCCGAAGTACGGGACTTTTTGGGACAATCCATCTCGCATTGAGAAAGAAAAGGAAGCTGATAAGACTTATGTTCGATAATCCAGAAGAGGGGCCAGTCCAACTCTCTCTCTTCAGCAATATATACCGTCCCTATAAGGGGAAGAGCCTATTCGCCCCTATCCCCTCTACCTATGTCACTCTCTCCCTTAAAACCACCGGCCTTAGCCCTATGTGGGACAGCATTATCAAGCTAACCGCGACCCGCTTTAAGAACGGCGCGGAAGTCAATCAGTTTTCTTCTCTTGTGAGATCCAATGTGGACAACTTTACGGCTCAACTGACCGGAATCACCAATGAAATGCTAGCAGGAGCACCGGCCGCGGAGAAAGTCTTCA